>NZ_JAOYTM010000010.1:0-366774 GCF_025847435.2 Pseudomonas sp. BT-42-2 | reverse complement strand
GTTTATTTCGAAGTATTTTGCGAGAAACTCGTTCAACTTCAAACACTTGACTCGCTTGCGATCTCTCGTAGCGGGAGGCGAATTCTACAGCGTTACAAGCTGCTGTCAACTACCTTTTTTCACCGCTGCCGATCAGAAGATCGAAGCACCTCCAGTACTGCCTGGAACATCTAACCCGTTGATAATCAAGGAGTTTTCCGTTCCAACTACGCTGGAAGTGGGGCGCATTATAAGGGGATCTGAGAGGCCGTCAACCCTTAATTTCAATAAACCGTAATATTGTTGAAATTAGGGTCAGAATCGCGGGGCGAGCCCGCTTCCACAGGTGCAGCGGGGCTCAACAGAGAGCGACAATGCAGTTAAAGCGCTAAAAGCAAAGCGGGGAGGCCTTTCGGCCTCCCCGCTTTCTATCTATATAACAGCGAACATCCTTCTATATAGAAGCAGCCCTTACTCCGCCTTCAGCGAAATCCGCGCGAAGGCCTTCTTACCCGCCTGGCAGATATGGCTGGCACCAATTGCAAACACGAAGCTCCGATCAACCACCTCACCATCGACCTTCACGCTACCTGCATTGAGCAGGTCACGGGCTGCAGCCGAGTTCTTCACCAGACCAGCCTTGTTCAGAATGGCAGCAATCGGCATGTCTTCAGTCGCGCCGATTTCGATCTCGGGGATGTCTTCCGGCAGCTCACCATCCTTCATGCGATTACCCGCAGCACGGTGAGCATTGGCCGCTGCCTCTTCACCATGGAAGCGCGCAACGATCTCTTCAGCCAGCTTGATCTTGATGTCTCGCGGGTTAGCCCCCTTCTCGACATCGGCACGCAGCTGCTCGATCTCTTCCATGGAACGGAAGCTCAGGAGTTCGAAGTAACGCCACATCAAGGTATCGGGGATCGACACCAGCTTGCTGTACATCACCCCTGGTGCTTCCTGGATGCCGACGTAGTTGCCCAGCGACTTGGACATCTTCTTCACACCGTCCAAACCTTCGAGCAACGGCATAGTGACGATGTTCTGCGCCTCTTGGCCGTAGGCGCGCTGCAATTCGCGGCCCATCAGCAGGTTGAACTTCTGGTCGGTACCGCCCAGCTCGACGTCCGCCTTCAGCGCGACCGAGTCGTACCCCTGCACCAGCGGGTAGAGGAACTCATGGATCGCGATCGGCTGATTGGTGGTGTAACGCTTGTCGAAGTCGTCACGCTCAAGCATTCGCGCCACGGTGTACTGCGAAGCCAGGCGAATGAAGTCGGCTGGGGTGAGCTTGTCCATCCAAGTGGAGTTGAAAGCGACTTCGGTCTTGGCCGGGTCGAGGATCTTGAACACCTGCTGCTTATAGGTCTCGGCATTGTCCAGGACCTGCTCACGGGTCAGCGGCGGACGCGTGGCGCTCTTGCCGCTCGGATCACCGATCATGCCGGTGAAATCACCGATCAAGAAGATCACCTGGTGACCCAGATCCTGGAACTGGCGCAGCTTGTTGATCAACACCGTATGGCCCAAGTGCAGATCGGGCGCCGTCGGGTCAAAGCCCGCTTTGATACGCAGCGGCTGACCGCGCTTGAGCTTTTCGACCAGCTCCGACTCGACCAACACCTCTTCCGCACCGCGCTTGATAAGCGCCAGCTGCTCTTCAACCGACTTCATAGAAAGACCCGCAAGGCTCAGATTCAAAGGGAGCCAACCATACAAGATCGGCCGTCAAATACAAGTTTGGCAATGGAATGTGACCTACCTGGCGCCTTGCGGCGTCTACGCGCCCTTGCGCGAAACCGGATTTGGTTATATTTTATACAGTTATTTCATCTTCATCATGTCATTCATCTTTTCCATTTCACCTTTTTCAAAGTCACCTTCCTATGACCAACGAAACGCCTAAAGCGCCTCCGCTTTATCCGAAAAGCCATCTGTTGGCCGCGAGCGGCATTGCCGCCCTCCTCAGCCTGGCCTTGCTGGTGTTCCCTTCGAGCGAAGTGGAAGCCAAGAAAACCACCCTCAGCCTTGAGCTGGAAACCCCAGCCGAGCAGCTCACAGACGAATCCAACGCTGCACCGCTGGTGCAGACTCAAGGCGAACAAGGCTCCCCCTTCGCCCAGATTGAAAACGCTGATGCCCCGGCCGCGAAAACCGCCGAGGCTCCAAGTGTTGAAAGCAAGCCCGAAGCCGAGGCCAAGGCGCCAGGTCATCGTGAGGTGGTGGTTTCCCGCGGCGATACCCTTTCGACCCTGTTCGCCAAGGTTGGCCTGCCAGCCAATGTCGTGCATGACGTGCTGGCCAGCGGCAAGCAAGCCAAGCAGTTCAGCCAGCTCAAGCATGGCCAGGTGCTGCAGTTCGAACTCGACAAAGACGGCCAGTTGACCAACCTGCACAGCAAAGTCAGCAGCCTTGAAACCATCCGCCTGAGCAAAACCGACAAGGGCTATACCTTCGCCCGCGAAGTCAGCAAGCCTGTGGTGCGCACCGCCTACGCCCACGGCGTGATCAAGAGCTCACTGTCGGCTTCGGCCCAACGCGCCGGCTTGTCGCACAGCATGACCATGGATATGGCGCGGGTGCTCGGTTACGACATCGACTTCGCCCAAGACATCCGCCCAGGCGACGAATTCGATGTGGTCTACGAGCAGAAGGTCATGGATGGCAAGGTGGTCGGCACCGGCAACATTCTCTCTGCACGCTTCACCAACCGCGGCAAGACCTACACCGCCGTGCGCTACACCAACAAACAGGGCAACACCAACTACTACACGGCCGATGGCAACAGCCTGCGCAAGGCGTTCATCCGCACCCCCGTGGACTTTGCCCGGATCAGCTCGCGCTTCTCGAATGGGCGTAAGCACCCGATCCTGAACAAGATCCGCGCACACAAGGGCGTCGATTATGCAGCCCCTCGCGGCACGCCAATCAAGGCTGCTGGCGATGGCCGGATCGAACTGGCTGGCCGTCGCGGCGGTTACGGCAACACCGTGATCATCGCCCATGGCAACCGCTACAAGACGCTTTACGGCCATATGCAAGGCTTTGCCAAAGGCATCAAGACCGGCAGCTCGGTCAAGCAAGGGCAGATCATCGGCTACATCGGCACCACTGGCTTGTCCACTGGACCGCACTTGCACTACGAGTTCCAAGTCAATGGCGTGCACGTCGACCCACTGAGCCAGAAAGTGCCTATGGCCGATCCAATCGCCAAAGCCGAGCGCCAACGTTTCATGCAGCAGAGCCAACCGCTGATCGCTCGCATGGATCAGGAAAAGGCCACCCTGCTCGCTGCGAACAAGCGCTGAGCTTATGGCGCTCTACCTGGGGGTGATGTCCGGAACCAGCCTCGATGGCCTGGACATCGCCTTGATCGAACACCACGAGCAGCCGCGGCTGCTCGCCACCCACTATCTACCCATGCCTGCCGATTTGCGTCAGGAGCTGCTCGGCCTGTGCGCCAGCGGCCCTGACGAGATAGCCCGCGCTGCCCTGGCAGAAAACCGCTGGGCGAGCCTCGCAGCAGAAGGCATCAAACACCTGCTTGCGGCACAGGGCTTGGCGCCCGAGGCCATTCGCGCGATCGGCAGCCATGGCCAGACCATCCGTCACGAACCTGCCCGCGGCTTTACCGTGCAGATTGGCAACCCAGCCCTGCTGGCCGAGCTCACGGGTATCTGTGTGGTGGGGGATTTCCGCCGCCGCGATGTCGCCGCCGGCGGACAAGGTGCTCCCCTGGTACCGGCCTTCCACGAGGCGCTGTTCAGCCACATCGGCCAGCGGCTGGCGGTGCTCAATGTCGGTGGCTTCAGTAACCTCAGCCTGATTGACCAGGCCACGCCAGTGCATGGCTTTGACTGTGGCCCTGGCAATGTTCTGCTGGACGCCTGGATCGAACGCAAACACGCCCAGCCCTACGACGCCGACGGCGCATGGGCTGCCAGCGGCACAGCGATCGAAAGCCTGCTCGGTCGTTTACTGGCCGATCCGTTCTTTGCCAGCAGCGGCCCAAAAAGCACCGGCCGCGAAGTGTTCAACTTGCCTTGGCTGGACAGCCATCTGGCCGAGCTGACGACGTATCGCGACGAAGATGTGCAGGCCACACTGCTCGAGCTGACCGCACGCAGCATCGTTGACTCACTCCGTAACGCCCAGACAGGCACCGAAGCCATGCTGGTGTGCGGCGGCGGTGCCCGCAACGGCGCACTGATGCGGCGCTTGGCCGCCCTGCTGCCCGGCGTACAGGTTGCCAGTACCGCAGCGCATGGCATCGATCCGGACTGGGTCGAGGCCATGGCGTTCGCCTGGCTTGCCCACTGCTGCCTGGAAGGCATCCCCGCCAATCGCCCGAGCGTGACAGCGGCCAAGGGTTTGCGCGTTCTCGGCGCCATCTATCCAGCTTGAAGCAACAGCACAAAGCAAAACGCCGCGCAATTGCGCGGCGTTTTGCATAGCGATGTTTAGATCGAGAACGAAGATCCGCAGCCGCAGGTCGTAGCAGCGTTAGGGTTCTTGATCACGAAGCGCGAGCCCTCCAGACCTTCCTGGTAATCCACTTCCGCGCCCGCCAGGTACTGGTAACTCATCGGATCGACCACCAGCGAAACACCTTCGCGTTCGACGATGGTGTCGTCTTCAGCGACTTCTTCATCGAAGGTGAAGCCATACTGGAAGCCCGAGCAACCGCCACCTGTCACAAATACACGCAACTTCAGACGATCATTGCCCTCTTCGCTAACCAGGGTCTTCACCTTATGTGCAGCACCTTGGGTGAATTCCAAAGCCGTGGGGGTGAAGGATTCGACGCTCATGTTGACTCTCCCGGCGCAGTGCCGCCATAAAACTCGATGACGCGCATTATCCGCTTCTCCGAGAAAATCGGTCAACAATTGTGCGGCTTTAGTCGCCCCCAATGAAAAGCCCCGCACTCGGCGGGGCTTTTCATCAATACAGTGCTTTACGGCAACAGGCCGGCGTGGGACAGGCCCATACGCTCATCCAGGCCGAACAGGATGTTGAGGTTCTGCACAGCCTGGCCAGACGCGCCCTTGACCAGATTGTCGATTACCGACAGCACCACCACCAGATCACCACCCTGCGGGCGATGCACAGCGATTCGACAGACGTTGGCACCACGCACGCTACGGGTTTCCGGGTGGCTACCGGCCGGCATTACATCGACGAACGGTTCGTTGGCATAACGTTTCTCGAACAACGCCTGCAGGTCGACCGAGGTATCGACCACAGTCGCGTACAACGTGGCATGGATACCGCGGATCATCGGCGTCAGGTGCGGCACGAAGGTCAGGCCGATGTCCTGGCCGGCAGCCTGGCGCAGGCCCTGACTGATTTCCGGCAGGTGCCGGTGGCCCTTGACCGCGTAGGCCTTCATGCTCTCGCCCGACTCACAAAATAGCGAGCCCACCGCCGCACCACGGCCAGCACCGCTGACCCCCGACTTGCAGTCGGCAATCAGTCGCGAAGGGTCAGCCAGGCCCGCTTCGAGCAATGGCAGGAAACCCAGCTGGGTGGCGGTTGGATAGCAACCCGGAACGGCGATCAGGCGCGCCTGGCGGATCTTCTCGCGGTTCACTTCAGGCAGCCCGTAGACCGCGTCCTTGAGGAGCTCCGGTGCGCCATGCGGCTGGCCGTACCATTTGCCCCACTCAACCGCGTCTTGCAGACGGAAATCCGCGGACAGGTCGATCACCTTGGTGCCAGCGGCCAGTAGTTCGCCGGCCAGGGCGTGGGCCACACCGTGCGGCGTGGCGAAGAACACCACGTCGCAGGCAGCCAGGGTCTTGCTGTCCGGCACGCTGAAAGCCAGGCCGTCATAGTGACCGCGCAGGTTCGGATACATGTCGGCAACCGCCACACCGGCCTCGGAGCGCGAGGTGATGACCGCAACCTCGGCCTGAGGGTGCTGCGCCAGCAGACGCAACAGTTCGACGCCGGTGTAACCCGTGCCGCCGACGATACCGACCTTGATCATAACGCTTGCCCCTTATCAACGATCCGACTGGAAAGCGCACGATAATAGGGGCGCTAGCCGCCTGTAACAACTCTTGGGATGCACCTGGAGGCGCTTCACCACTACTATCTGACGACCGTGAAAACCTGAAGGAACACCCTCCATGCTTTATCTATGGATCAAGGCGCTGCATATCGTCAGCGTGGTCTGCTGGTTCGCCGGCCTGTTCTACTTGCCGCGCCTGTTCGTCTACCACGCCCAGAGCCAGGACAGCATCAGTCAAGAACGCTTCACCGTGATGGAGCGCAAGCTGTACCGCGGCATCATGAACCCCGCGATGATCGCCACATTCGTCTTCGGCATCTGGATGCTCTACCTCACCCCCGGCTGGCTGAGCCAAGGCTGGCTGCATGCCAAGCTCACTTTGGTGATCCTGCTGACCGGCTACCATCACATGTGCGGCGCGCAGCGCAAACGCTTCGCCGCTGGCACCAACACCCGCAGTCACGTGTTTTACCGCTGGTTCAATGAAGTGCCAGTGGTGATTCTGCTAGGTATCGTAATTCTGGTGGTGGTCAAACCGTTCTGAGCTAAATCAGCCGTCCGCATAGGAATCCTGCCATGTCATTGCCAGCCCTGCTCGAACAACGCCTGCGCCTACCGGTAGTCGCAGCGCCGATGTTCCTGATCTCCAACCCACAGTTGGTCCTGGCGTGCTGCGCCAATGGCGTGGTGGGCAGCTTCCCAGCCCTCAACCAACGCGACAGCGCTGGCTTCAAGGCTTGGCTGGAGGAAATCGAGGCAGGCCTGGGGAGTTTGTCGGCGCCAGCGCCCTATGCGGTCAACCTGATCGTCCACCCGAGCAACCCGCGTTTGCAGGCGGATCTGGCCTTGTGCGTCGAACACCGCGTGCCAATTGTCATCACCAGCCTTGGCGCGGTGAAGGAAGTGGTCGACGCAGTGCACAGTTATGGCGGCCTGGTGTTTCATGATGTCACCACTCGCCGCCACGCGCAGAAAGCTGCCGAAGCCGGAGTCGATGGCCTGATTGCGGTGGCGGCAGGCGCCGGTGGGCATGCAGGCACCTGGAGCCCATTCGCCCTGGCCGCTGAAATCCGCCAGTTCTTCGACAAGACCCTGCTGCTGGCCGGCTGCATCAACCACGGCGAGCAAGTACTCGCCGCACAACTACTGGGCGCAGACCTGGCCTACATGGGGACGCGCTTTATCGCCACTCAAGAAAGCCAGGCCCCAAGTGCCTACAAAAACATGCTGATCGAAGCCCAGGCGGCCGACATCATTCATACCCCTGCTGTCTCCGGTGTCCCGGCAAGCTTCCTGCGGCAAAGTCTGGAGCAGGCCGGCTACGACCTGGCGAGCCTGAAGAGCAGCCATGAACAGGCCCGCCTCAAGCCCCTGGACGAGGAGGCCAAGGCCTGGAAAACAGTCTGGTCCGCCGGCCAGGGTGTCGGTGAAATCCACGACCTGCCGACCACTCAGGCACTGATCGAACGCCTGCATGACGAGTACCGTCAAGCCGTTGCGCGCACGCGCCAACTGCCGTTTTGAGCGCACTCGCAAAAGGCAACAACTTGCCCGGACAGGCTGTACACTAGGCGCCCTCTTCAGCCGCCCCAGGAGCCCTGCATGACCCGTTACGCCATGATCACCGGAGCTTCCAGCGGCTTGGGCCTGGCCCTGGCGGAAGCCCTGGCACGGCGCGGGCGCAACCTGATCCTGGTGGCACGCCATCGAGAAACCCTGGAACCGCTGGCCATCGAGCTGACCCAGCGCTTTGGCGTCGAGGTGCTGCTGCGCGCCTGCGACCTCAGCCAGCCCCTGCGCCTGTCTGGCTTCGTCCTGGAGCTTGAAGAAGGCGAACGGCGCATCGACCTGCTGGTGAACTGCGCAGGCCAACGTACCTACGGCCCGTTCCTCGCCCATGAATGGGCCGACGAGCAGGACCTGCTGGAGGTCAACATCCTGGCCCTGACCCGGCTGTGCCATGCCATCGGCAACCTGATGGCAGTACAGGGCGGCGGGCAGATCCTCAACGTTGCCTCATTGGCCAGTGCCGCTCCCGGCCCGTGGATGGCCTGCTATGCCGCCAGCAAGGCGTATGTGCTGAGCTTTTCCGAAGCACTGCGCGAAGAGCTGGGGCGTACCGGGATCAAAGTCTCGGTCCTCTGCCCAGGCCCGGTCCGCTCAGCCAGGCGGCACATTCCCCGCCTGGAAACCGGCAAGCGCTGCCTGAGCGCCGAAGAAGTCGCGCTCTACACCGTGCGTGCGCTGGATAAAAACCGCGCGCTGATCATGCCCGGTCGGCGCAATCGCTGGCTGGCAAGGCTGCCACGGGTGCTGCCGCGCTGGTTGGCGCGCAAGCTGGCCGGCATCATCAATCGCCGCTACAGCCCGCTCGAAGCGCAATAGCACTGGGCGAGCGACGCCGCGCTGAGTACACTCGGCCCGGACCCTCACCATGGAGCAAGTGCTGTGGAGACTCTCTTCACCAAGATCATCAACCGGGAAATCCCGGCCAAGATCATCTACGAGGACGACCAGGTTCTGGCCTTCCACGATATCGCCCCACAGGCGCCGGTGCATTTTCTGGTCATCCCGAAAAAGCCCATTCGTACCCTCAACGACCTGACCGAAGAAGACAAAGGCCTGGCCGGCCACATCCTCTTCACCGCCCAGCGCCTGGCCAAGGAATTGGGCTGCGAGGATGGTTTCCGGGTGGTCATGAACTGCAACGAACTGGGCGGCCAGACGGTCTACCACATTCACATGCACGTGCTCGGCCAACGCCAGATGCACTGGCCACCGGGCTGATCCAAGGCAAGCCCCGGCCAGGGGATTGCGGTAAACTGTCGGGCATCACTCTTGCGGAGGTGCCCGATGGCTACCGAACGTCACTATTCGCCGCTCGACCGCTTGTTGCTGCAGGCCGATACCGCCATGCGCACCTTGCTGCCCTTCAGCGGCCAACCTTCCCGCCCTTCCCCGGCCATCGTCCAACCGGACGCCGAGCTGGATGAAACCCAGACCCGGCACATCGCCGGCCTGATGCGCATCAACCATACCGGTGAAGTCTGCGCCCAGGCGCTCTACCAAGGCCAAGCCCTGACCGCCAAGCTGCCGCAAGTGCGCAAGGCCATGGAGCACGCCGCCGAGGAAGAGATCGACCATTTGGCCTGGTGCGAACAACGCATTCGCCAATTGGGCAGCCATCCCAGTGTGCTCAACCCGCTGTTCTATGGCATGTCGTTCGGCATCGGCGCGCTAGCCGGCCTGGTCAGTGACAAAGTCAGCCTGGGCTTTGTTGCCGCCACCGAGCATCAGGTGTGCAAGCACCTGGACGAACATCTCGAGCAACTGCCGAGCGAGGACGAAAAATCCCGCGCGATTCTTGAACAGATGCGTGTCGATGAAGAGCACCATGCCGAATCGGCGCTCGAAGCGGGCGGTTATCGCTTCCCCGCACCGGTACGCTTTGGCATGAGCCTGATGGCTAAAGTGATGACCAAGAGCACTTACCGCATCTAGGGACAAGGCCATGACGGAACGTTTCGATGCCAAGGATCTGGCACAGGCCGAACACGCAGGCATTCTCCAGCCGGGCCAAGCTCAAGCACTGCTGAACTTTTTGCAGCAACAGCCGCAAAGCCGTGGCAGTTTCCAGCTGGCCCACGTCGCATTCTATTTTGGCGCCCTGCTGATCATGGGCGCGATGGGCTGGCTGCTGACCGAAGCGTGGATGCGGGTTGGCGACTGGGCCCTGCTGGTGATCGCACTTCTCTATATCACCCTGTTGACCCTCTTCGCCGTTGGCCTGCAGCACCGTGACCAGCCGATCGCCGGCGGAGTGCTCGGCGCGGTTGCGGTCAGCATCGTGCCACTTGCGGTGTTCGCCATCGAGCGCCTGCTCGGTTGGTGGCCACTGGACGATGCGCAAGCCGATTACCACCAGTACTACACCTACGTGCAGGGCGGCTGGCTGTTGATGGAAGCGGCCACCGTGCTCGCCGGCCTGCTGATGCTGCGCCTGATCCCCTTCCCTTTCATCGTCATGCCGATTGCCCTGGCGCTGTGGTTCATGTCGATCGACCTGAGCGAGTGGTTCTATGGCTCGCCGTTCAGTTGGGAGCAACGCCGGATTGTCTCGCTATGGTTCGGCCTGGCCCTGCTGCTGGTCTTTCTTGTGGTCGATGGACGCACTCGCAGAGATTACGCCTTCTGGGGTTACCTGGCAGGGCTGGCGGCATTCTGGGGAGGCTTGACCCTAATGGACAGCGGCAGTGAGTTGGGCAAAGCGCTGTATTGCCTGATCAACTTTGGCCTGATGGCAGTGGCGGTGCTGCTGCGCCGCCCCGTGTTCATGGTATTTGGCGCGATGGGCGTAGCGGCGTATCTGGGCTATCTGTCGTATGAGGTGTTTGCTGAGTCGCTGCTGTTCCCGCTGGTGCTCACCTTGATTGGCCTGGGCGTGATCGGATTGGGCGTACTCTACCAGCAGCATCGCGAAGCTTTGAGTAAGCGCCTGCGCGCCCAACTGCCCAGTAGCTTGCTGCAGTTGCTTCCAGGGCTTCGCCGTTGAAGTTGCGCAGGCTCGGCGTGCGCTTGCTGCAAAGCCTAGGGTTGGTCCTGGTGGCGTACCTGTTCGTCTGCCTGATGACGGCCAGTGTCAGGCAATCGGCATTCGCCTTCGAACTGCCCGGCCTGATCGAACCTGACAGCAACAGCGGGCGCGAGCTGTTGCTGTTCTGCGTCCCCGGGCAATTGCTATTCGTCCTGCTTGGCTGTTTTTTCCGCAGGCCCGGATTGCTTATCGGCGCCTACCTGCTAGCTGCGACGACGACCGCGCTGCTGCAGTGCCAGCTGTTTGCCGAAGCCTTCGGCAGTACCTGGAGCAACGCGGAAATCTTCGGGCTATTGGCCGTGAACCTACCCAGCCTGTTGTTGGCACTGGCGCCCGGACTGGCCCTGTTGTGGGGCCTTGAACGAATCAGCCGAGTTCGACGATCTCATAGCTGTGGGTGATTTCCACCCCGGCACGACCGAGCATGATCGAGGCCGAGCAGTATTTCTCTGCGGACAACTCCACCGCCCGCTTGACCTGCGCTTCCTTCAGCGCACGGCCTTTGACCACGAAGTTCAGGTGGATCTTGGTGAACACCTTGGGGTCTTCACTGGCACGCTCAGCCTCCAGGAAGGCTTCGCAGCTTTCCACGGCCTGGCGCGACTTCTTCAGGATGCTGACCACGTCAAAGTTGCTGCAGCCACCCAGGCCCAGCAGGAGCATTTCCATGGGGCGCACGCCCAGGTTGCGGCCACCGGCCTCGGGCGGACCATCCATGACCACCACATGGCCGCTGCCCGACTCGCCGAGGAACATCGCTTCGCCGGCCCATTGGATGCGTGCCTTCATGTTGCTGGACTCCCTAGATTCTGAAAAGGGTGTCAGCTTAAGCCCTGTAGCGCTGTCGGAAAAGCTCAACACGCAGCGCATTTGTACCAATGCCTGGCGCAGTGTCTGATAAGCTGGCGCCAAATGACTGGCGCATAGTGCCAGGCACCCTTTATAAAAAGCCTCTGCGTTACATCGAACAGGATTTCGTGATGGTCGTCTCCGCCCTTTCCGCCAAGATCAAGAACATCGACAAGCTGCTGGTGCACTGCCAGCGCCGCCGTTTCACCGCCAAGAGCAACATCATCTGTGCCGGTGACCGGGCTGAAACACTGTCGTTCATCATCAAGGGCTCGGTCACCATCCTGATCGAAGACGACAACGGCCACGAGATGATCATCGCCTACCTCAACGACGGCGATTTCTTCGGTGAGCTGGGCCTGTTCGAGCCAACCGGCAAAGAGCAGCAGCGCAGCGCCTGGGTTCGGGCCAAGACCGAATGCGAAGTCGCCGAAATCAGCTACGACAAGTTCCGCGAAGTGGCCCGTCAGGACCCAGACATTCTCTATGCCCTGGGCAGCCAGATGGCCCAGCGCCTGCGCAATACCACGCGCAAGGTCGGCGACCTGGCGTTCTTCGATGTCACTGGCCGGGTTGCCCGCTGCCTACTCGACCTGTGCAAGCAGCCCGATGCCATGACCCACCCTGATGGCATGCAGATCAAGATCACCCGCCAGGAAATCGGCCGGATTGTCGGTTGTTCGCGGGAGATGGTCGGCCGCGTCCTCAAGGATCTCGAAGAACGCAGCCTGGTTCAGGTCAAGGGCAAGACCATGGTGGTCTACGGCACCCGTTAATCTTTGGGCAGCTGCGCGATCACCTGCGCATAGGCCTGGGACAGGCGCTCGAACCATGGCACGGCCGGCGCCACTTCGTGCAGGGCGATATGGCTATCGGCCCGGCAACGCTGGTCGATATCACAGCATTCATTGAAGCGGTTGACCGCCGCCACCATTGACTCGCGCTCGTTGTCCAGCAGCAGCGCCCCGTGCACCAGCACCACCGGGCGCTTGCCGCCCAAGCCCTGACGCCAGCGCTGTGCCGTGCCGACCAGCTTGCGACCATTGAGATTGACGTTGTAGCGCCCATCGCAGAAGGCGCCGTCGATCTCGCCGACCGAAGCCACTCCACCCCACTCGCGCAGCACATCGCACAATGGCAGGCATAGACGCTCGTAGGCATTCTCGATACGGCCATGATCGCCTTCGCTGCGCGGCGCCACGTAGACCAACGCAACGTTGACCGTCGAGTGCGACTGCGGCACTGGCTCGCCGCCCGTTTCACGCAACAGCACCGGCCAACCGGCAATCGCCAGCTCGGCGCAGGCCGCCTCGAAGTTTTCCAATCGGCTCATGCGCCGCGGCATAACCAGCGCGTGGTCGGTCGGTCGCCAGAACAGCACGCCAGCATCACGCTCTCCACGGCACACCGCTGCCAGCAACTCCTGCTCGGCGTGCAATCCTTGTTCGACGGTCAACGCCAGAGGTTGGTCGGTCATCAATTCACCTGTGCTGAAGAGGCCATAGCAGTCAAAACAAACAAGCCGGCGTTAGCCGGCTTGCGATGCGATCAGTCCAGCGCCTGAACCGTGTTCTGTACCGGCCGCTGCGGGAAGAACAACCGCTGCAGCTCATGCCCGGGATGCTCGGCGCGCATGAACGCTTCACCGACCAGGAACGAATACACCTCGTTGATTTCCATCAGCTCGACATCAGCGCGATTGAAGATACCGCTCTCGGTGATCGCCAGACGATCGCGTGGGATGCGCGGCAGCAGGTCGAGCGTGGTTTCCAGGCTGACTTCGAAGGTGTGCAGGTTGCGGTTGTTGACCCCCACCAAAGGCGTGTCGAGGGTGTTCAGCGCCCGCTCGAGCTCGTCACCATCATGCACTTCGACCAGTACATCAAGGCCGACATCCTTGGCCACTGCGGCCAATTCGGCCATGCGCACGTCATCCAGCGCGGAGACGATCAGCAACACACAGTCAGCGCCCAAGGCCCGAGCTTCGACCACCTGGTAGGGATCGATGAGGAAGTCCTTGCGAATCACCGGCAGGCGGCAAGCAGCACGCGCCTGCTGCAGGTAAGCGTCGGCCCCCTGGAAGTAATCGACGTCAGTCAGCACCGACAGGCAGGTCGCCCCACCCTTCTCGTAGCTGACGGCGATTTCTGCAGGTACGAAGTTTTCGCGGATCACACCCTTGCTCGGCGACGCTTTCTTGATCTCGGCAATAACCGCTGGTTGCTTGCGCTTGGCCTGCTCGATCAACGCATTGGCAAAGCCACGCGGGGCATCGGCCGCTTTGGCCAGGTGCTCGAGCTCTGCCAGGCTGACCCGGGCGCTGCGTTCGGCGACTTCCTCGACTTTGCGGGCGAGGATCTTTTCCAGCACGGTCGGCACGCTCATGCTTCGTTCTCCTGCTTGAATACGGCGGTGAAGGCGCCCAGCTCCTGGAGTTTTTCCCAGGCAAGGCCGGTGTGCAGCACGTCATGAGCCAGCTCTACGCCCTGGGCCAAGGTCATTGCGTGATCGGCAGCGTACAGCGCAGCGCCGGCATTGAGCACAATCATCTCAGCGGCTTTCTGGCCGTTCTCGGTCTTGCGCCGACCCAAGGCATCTTTGATCAACTCGTAAGAAGCCTGCGGGTCTTCGACGGCCAAGCCATGCAAGCTCTGGCTCTTCATGCCGAGGTCCTCGGGCTCGACCCAATATTCGCTGATCTGGTCATTCTTCAGTTCGGCAACAAAAGTCGGTGCCGCCAGGCTGAATTCGTCCAGGCCATCCTTGGAGTGCACCACCAGGACATGCTTGCTGCCCATCCGCTGCAGCACTTCGGCCAGCGGTCGGCACAGGGCCTGGGTGAACACGCCGACCACCTGGTGCTTCACACCGGCCGGATTCGTAAGCGGGCCGAGCATGTTGAACAGGGTGCGCAGCCCCAGCTCGCGACGCGGGCCTGCGGCATACTTCATTGCCTTGTGGTGGCTCTGGGCAAACATGAAGCCTATGCCCAGGCTGTCGATGCAACGGCCGACCTGCACCGGGGTGAGGTTCAGGTAGATGCCGGCCGCTTCCAGCAGGTCGGCGCTGCCGCTCTTGCCAGAAACCGCGCGGTTGCCGTGCTTGGCCACTTTGCAGCCGGCCGCGGCAAGCACGAACGAGGAAGCCGTGGATACGTTGAAGATGTTGGCGCCATCGCCACCGGTGCCGACGATATCGACCACCTGATCGAGGCTTTGCAGCTCGACCTTCTCGGCCAGCTCACGCATTACCGACACTGCACCGACAATCTCATCGATGCTCTCGCTTTTCATGCGCATGCCCATCAGGAACGCGCCGATCTGCGCCTCGCTGCATTGGCCGGTCATGATCTGGCGCATGACGTCGCTCATTTCCTCAGTGGAAAGATCCAGATGACCGACGATGCGGCTCAGCGCGCTTTTGATATCCATGTTCGGTCCTTAGCGGCGGCCGCCGGTCTGCTTGAGGAAGTTGGCGAACAGCTCGTGGCCCTGCTCGGTCAGAATCGACTCGGGGTGGAACTGCACCCCTTCGATGTTCAAGGTCTTGTGGCGCAGGCCCATGATCTCATCCACCGAACCATCCTCAAGGGCAGTCCAGGCGGTGACTTCCAGGCACTCAGGCAGGGTTTCACGCTTGACCACCAACGAGTGGTAGCGGGTCACGGTCAGCGGATTGTTCAGCCCAGCGAACACACCCAGGTCGCGGTGATGCACCGGGCTGGTCTTGCCGTGCATGACCTGGCGAGCACGCACCACATCACCGCCGAACGCCTGGCCAATCGACTGATGGCCCAGGCACACGCCAAGGATCGGCAGTTTGCCGGCAAAGTGCAGGATGGCTTCGATGGACACGCCGGCCTGGCTCGGCGTGCATGGGCCTGGCGAGACGACGATGCGCTCAGGCTTGAGCGCTTCAATTTGGCCGATGGTCATCTCGTCATTGCGGATGACCTTGACCTCGGCACCCAACTCGCCGAGGTACTGAACGACGTTGTAGGTGAAAGAGTCATAGTTGTCGATCATCAGTAACATCTGGGGCAAACCTCTTGAATACTGACTTTTGATTCGAGCCTTCCACTGCCGCCCGCAGGCGCGGGCAATCGCGCACGGGGCGCTGGATCAAGCAAAAGGAAGGCAGACAGGAGCGAGCCGGGCGGGCCGGCAGGAGATAAAGTCAGGCGCGCCAACGCCAACGGGCGTGAGCCTTGATAACGCGCATCAAGAGTTTGCTGACGATCAACACGGGGTAGGTCTCGTTCATACGTTCCGGCACAGTAGCTTACCGAGGCGATGGGCGCAATATGCCGGTAAATATGGAGAAACGAATGGACTAGCCCTGCATGCCCTTGGTTTTGCTAAGGTCATTCACTCGTGTCGATAAAAACAATGAAAAGGACATCTACCATGCGCACTTCTCGCTTGTTGCGTTACTCCCTCTGCTCGCTCGCCCTGGCCTGCAGCCAGGCAATCGCTGCACCGTCGCCCTACTCCACGCTGATCGTGTTTGGCGACAGTCTCAGTGACGCCGGGCAGTTCCCAGATCTCACCGGTGGCACCAACGGCATGCGCTTCACCAACCGCGATGCCAACGGCAACTACGCCCCGGTATCGCCGATGATCCTTGGCGGGCGGTTGGGGATCGCACCCGACGACCTCAACCCTTCGACCTCGCTGGGCATTCGTCCCGATGGCAATAACTGGGCGGTGGGCGGTTACACCACCGAACAGATCCTCGACTCAATCACAGACACCTCGAAGACGGTGATCCCACCAGGCAACCCCGGTGCCGGGCTCGTGCTGCGCGAACGGGATGGCTATCTGGCCAACGGTCTGCGCGCCGATCCAAATGCCATGTATTACCTGACCGGCGGCGGCAATGACTTCCTGCAAGGGCTGGTCACCAGCCCCATCGAGGCCGCCGCAGCCGGCACACGCTTGGCCGCCAGTGCCCAGGCACTACAGCAGGGAGGCGCTCGCTACATCATGGTCTGGCTGTTGCCCGATCTCGGCCAAACCCCAAACTTCAGCGGCACGCCCCAGCAAGGCCCGCTGTCGCAGCTGTCGAGCGTGTTCAATCAGGCACTGGTCAATCAGCTGAGCCAGATCGATGCCGAAATCATCCCGCTGAACATTCCCGTACTGCTCAGCGAGGCGCTGGCCAACCCAGCGCAATTCGGCCTGGCTACAGATCAGAACTTGGTCGCCAGCTGCTATAGCGGCAGCAGTTGCCAGAACCCGGTCTATGGCGAAAACGGCGCCAGCCCGGATCCGACCAAGCTGCTGTTCAACGATGCCGTACACCCGACCATCGCTGGCCAGCAACTGATTGCCGACTACGCCTATTCGATCATCTCTGCGCCGTGGGAACTGACCCTGCTACCCGAAATGGCCCACGCCAGCCTGCGTGCCCATCAAGACGAGTTGCGTAATCAGTGGCAGACGCCCTGGCAAGCGGCCGGTCAGTGGCAGGCGATCGTTGCCACCGGCGCTCAGGATCTGGACTTCGATGACCAGCGCAGCAGCGCCAGTGGCGATGGCCGTGGCTATAACCTGACCGTGGGCGGCAGCTACCGGCTCGACGAGGCTTGGCGCCTGGGTGTAGCCGCTGGGGTCTATCGGCAGAAGCTGGAGGCCGGCGAACAGGATTCGGACTACAAGCTCGACAGTTACCTGGCCTCGGTGTTCGCCCAGTACCGGGCCAATCGTTGGTGGGCGGATGCAGCGCTGAGCGCCGGGCATCTGGACTACCGCGACCTCAAGCGCACGTTTGCCCTGGGGGTGAATGATCGCAGTGAAAAGGGTGATACCGATGGCGAAGCCTGGGCGCTGACCGGGCGCCTGGGCTACAACCTGGCAGCCGAGGCGAGTGCCTGGCAGCTTGCGCCGTTCATCAGCGCCGACTATGCGCGGGTCAAGGTGGATGGTTATGACGAGAACAGTGGTCGCTCGACTGCGCTGGGCTTCGATGATCAGGAACGTACATCGCGCCGGCTCGGGGCGGGGTTGCAAGGCAGCTACCAGTTCGCGCCTTCGACGCGCGTGTTTGCCGAAGTCGCTCGCGAGCATGAGTTCGAGGATGACCAGCAAGATGTGACGATGCATTTGACCAGTCTGCCGGCGAACGACTTCACCCTGACCGGGTATACGCCGCAGAGCAATCTGACACGGGCCAGCTTAGGACTGTCGCATGAGCTGACCGCGGGGGTGCATGTGCGTGGGAACTACAACTGGCGCAAGAGTGATGAGTTGACTCAGCAGGGGGTGAGCCTGGCTGTGAGTCTGGACTTTTGAGATGTTGGGGCTGCTGTGCAGCCCTTCGCGGGCAAGCCCGCTCCTACAGGGATAGCGCCGCTCTGAAGGGCGGCGCCGAACCGACGCGAAGGGCTGCTGTGCAGCCCCAAAAATAATCAGCCTTGCGGCGTTTGCTCGGCCAAGGCCACCGCGCGGAACATGGCGCGGCGTTTGTTGATGGTCTCTTCCCACTCCAGCGCCGGCACCGAGTCGGCCACGATACCGCCGCCGGCCTGCACGTGCAGCTCGCCATCCTTGATCACCGCGGTGCGGATAGCGATCGCGGTATCCATGTTGCCATTCCAGGCAAAGTAGCCGACCGCCCCACCATAGACGCCGCGTTTGACCGGCTCCAGCTCGTCGATGATCTCCATCGCACGAATCTTTGGCGCACCCGACAAGGTCCCGGCTGGCAGAATGGCCCGCAGCGCATCCATCGCCGTCAGGCCTTCTCGCAGCTGGCCGGTCACGTTGGACACGATGTGCATGACGTTGGAATAACGCTCGATCACCATCTTCTCGGTCAGGCGTACGCTGCCTGTCGAAGACACCCGACCGACATCGTTGCGGCCCAGGTCGATCAGCATCAGGTGCTCGGCGATCTCTTTATCATCACTGAGCAGGTCCTCCTCAAGCGCCCGGTCCGCTTCTTCGGTAGCACCACGCGGGCGGGTCCCTGCGATCGGCCGTACCGTGACCAGGTTATCTTCGACCCGCACCAGCACCTCCGGCGAGCTGCCCACCACATGGAAGTCGCCAAAGTTGAAGAAGTACATGTAAGGCGTCGGGTTGAAGCAGCGCAGCGCGCGGTACAGATCGATTGGCGCGGCCTTGAAGTCGATCGACATACGCTGCGACGGCACTACCTGCATGCAGTCACCGGCCAGGATGTATTCCTTGACGGTGTCGACCGCACGCTCGTAGTCAGCTTGGGTAAAGCTTGAGCGGAACGCAGGCTCGGCCGCCATTGGCCCGCTCAGGTCCAGACCGCGACGTGGAGTGATCGGCTCACGCAGTTTGGCCAAGAGGCCTTGCAGGCGCGCTTGGCCTTGCTCGAAGGCCTGCTCCTCGGAGGGGTCGACCAACACGATGGCGTGCATCTTGCCAGCCAAATTGTCGAACACCACCACCGCATCCGAGACCATCAGGAGAATGTCTGGCACACCCAGCGGATCCGGGTTGGGGCAGGCGCCCAGGCGCTTTTCCACATAACGCACGCAGTCATAGCCAAAGTAGCCAACCAGGCCGCCGTTGAAGCGTGGCAGGCCAGGGATGTCAGCGACTTTGTAGCGGTCCTTGAAGGTTTCGACGAAGGCCAGTGGATCTTCCACTTCATGGCTTTCCACCTGCTCGCCATCCTGCAGGATGCTCACCTGGTAGCCATGCACGCGCATCACGGTGCGCGATGGCAGGCCAATCATCGAATAACGACCCCACTTCTCGCCGCCCTGAACCGACTCGAGCAGGTAGGAGTTGGCCTGGTCAGCCAGTTTCAGGTAGATCGACAGCGGGGTATCGAAGTCGGCCAGGGTTTCGCAGGCCAAGGGAATGCGGTTGTAGCCGGCAGCAGCCAGGCGCAGGAATTCTTCGCGGGTCATGAGTAGCCTCGGAGCAAGCAGCAATGGGGTCGGGCAAACGGACGTGCCGGCAGGGGCCGGCGGGCAGAAGTCAGGCGCGCCAACGCCAACGGGCCAGGGCCTTGATGACTTTCATCCAGAATTTGCCAGTAACCGCCACGGTGGACTCTCTGTCTTGTGAGGCTTGAAGGTCCGCCAACGTTATCCCAGTGTCGGTGACTACGCAACCAGGCAACAGGGCACGCAGATCATCGATCACCAGGCTCGGGGTTTCTTCATGGATCGGCCGGCCATGGTTGTAGCCATAGCTCAGCCCGACACATTTCACTCCGGCAGCCTTGGCCGCCAGGACATCGCTGCGCGAGTCACCGACGAACAGCGCTTGCCCAGGCTCGACCCCGGCCATTTTCATCACGAACAGCAAGGCGGCCGGATCAGGCTTTTTCTGTGGCAGGGTGTCGCCACCGATGATCCAGCGAAAATAGCGGCCGATCTTCATCTGATCGAGCAACGGCGCGACGAAGCGCTCCGGCTTGTTGGTGATCAGCGCCATCTCCACCCCCTGCTTGCGCAGCCAGCGCAGGGTGTCGCGCACACCCGGGTAAACCACGGTCAGTTCATGGCTTTGGGCGTAAGCCTCCATGAACAAGGCCAGGCCCTGTTCAGCCAGCTGATCGTCTACCTGTTCATGTTCAAGACCGCCGGCCAGGGCACGGCGGACCAGAACCTGAGCACCATTGCCGACCCAGTGGCGTACCGCCTCAAGGCCAGCGGGCGGGCGACCCAGTTCGAGCAGCATGCGGTCGACGGCTGCGGCCAGGTCGGGGACTGAATCGATCAACGTGCCATCCAGATCGAACATCACCAGCCTGGGCAGCGTCCCCGGGAACAGCTGCTCGAAGCCACTCATGGGCGGGCCAGGGCCATTTCGGCGCGCATCTTGGCGATCACTTCCTGGTAGTCCGGGGCATTGAAGATCGCCGAGCCGGCAACGAAGGTATCAGCGCCAGCGGCGGTGATCTCGCGGATGTTGTTGACGTTGACGCCGCCATCGATCTCCAGGCGAATATCGCGGCCACTGGCGTCGATCAGCGCACGCGCTTCACGCAGCTTGTCGAGGGTGCCGGGGATGAACTTCTGGCCGCCGAAGCCTGGGTTGACGCTCATCAGCAGGACCATGTCGATCTTGTCCATCACGTACTTCAGTGCATCCAGGCCAGTGGCCGGGTTGAACACCAGGCCAGCCTTGCAACCGCCATCGCGGATCAACTGCAGCGAGCGGTCGATGTGCGTGGTGGCTTCTGGGTGGAAGGTGATGTAGGTCGCGCCGGCTTCGATGAAGTCGCCGATGATCCGGTCGACTGGGCTGACCATCAGGTGCACGTCGATTGGCGCGGTCACGCCGTACTTGCGCAAGGCGCTGCAGACCATCGGGCCGATGGTCAGGTTGGGGACGTAATGGTTGTCCATGACATCGAAGTGGACGATGTCGGCCCCGGCGGCCAGCACCTTGTCGACGTCCTCACCCAGACGGGCGAAATCGGCGGAAAGAATGGAGGGGGCAATAGCGTAGGGCTGCATGGCGCACCTGTTGGCAGAATCACGGTGGCGCGCATTGTAACTCAGGGAAATCGATACGGGCTGATTGGTATCAATCCGTGTCGACGAGTTGGCGCTCGATCCGACAGCGGAGGCATCATTAGGAGATACGTGGGAGCGGGCTTGCCCCGCGATAGCGATCGAGTATTCGCAATCGCTATCGCGGGGCAAGCCCGCCCCCACGTAATGTGGGCTTAGCTGGGCTGTTGAGTGCGCAGCTTCTCACTACGTCCACGCAACCATTCCAGGGTCAGCAACAAAATCACCGAGAACGCGATCAGCAGTGTCGCCGCTGCGGCAATGGTCGGGCTGAGGTTCTCGCGAATGCCGCTGAACATCTGCCGCGGCAAGGTCGCCTGCTCAGGGCCTGCCAGGAACAGCGTCACCACCACTTCATCGAACGAGGTGGCAAAGGCGAACAACGCGCCGGAGATCACCCCCGGGGCAATCAGCGGCAAGGTCACCCGCCGAAACGCCGTCAGCGGCGACGCCCCCAGGCTGGCCGCGGCCCGCACCAGGTTGTAGTTAAAGCCTTGCAGGGTCGCCGACACGGTGATGATGACGAACGGCACACCCAGCACCGCATGCACCAGAATCAACGAGATGAAGCTGTTGCCCATCCCCAGCGGGGCAAAGAACAAGTAGCTGGCCACACCGATGATCACCACCGGCACCACCATCGGCGAGATCACCAGCGCCATCACCAACGATTTGCCGGGGAAGTCGCCGCGAGTCAGGCCAATCGCCGCCAGGGTGCCGAACACCATCGCCAGCACGGTCGCCGCCGGGGCGACGATGATGCTGTTCTTCAACGCCCGCATCCACTCGGCCGAGGCGAAGAAGTCGTGGTACCACTGCAGCGAGAAGCCCTGCAATGGATAGACCAGGAAACTGCCGCTGTTGAATGACAGCGGGATGATCACCAACACCGGCAGCACCAGGAACAACAGGATCAAGCCGCAGAGAATCCGCAGGCTGTAGAACCAGACCCGCTCCACGGGCGACATGTATGGACTCAGCATGACAAGGCTCCTCAGCTCAAGCGCAGGCGGCTAGCGCCCACCAGCCAGCTATAGATCAGGTACAACAGCACGGTCGCCAGCAGCAACAGCCCGCCCAACGCAGTGGCCATGCCCCAGTTGATGCTGGTGTTGGTATAGAAGGCGACGAAATAGCTGACCATCTGGTCGTTCGGGCTGCCCAGCAGCGCCGGGGTGATGTAGTAGCCGATAGCCAGGATGAACACCAACAAGCAGCCAGCGCCCACGCCAGCATAGGTCTGCGGGAAGTACACCCGCCAGAAACTGGCGAACGGATGGCAACCCAGCGAGATTGCGGCGCGCATATAGCTCGGCGAGATGCCCTTCATCACGCTGTACAGCGGCAGGATCATGAACGGCAGCAGGATGTGCACCATCGAGATGTACACACCTGTGCGGTTGAACACCAACTCCAGCGGCTCATCGATGATGCCCATGGCCATCAGCGCACTGTTGATCAATCCACCCGACTGCAACAGCACGATCCAAGCCGCGACCCGCACCAGGATCGAGGTCCAGAACGGCAACAGCACCAGGATCATCAACAAGTTGCTCTGCCGGGTTGGCAGGTTGGCTAGCAGATAGGCCAGCGGGTAGGCCAACAACAGGCAGATAACAGTGATCACCACACCCATCCACAGGGTGCGGGCGAAAATATCCAGGTAGATCGCCTGGTCAGGCGTGGCCTTGGCCAGCTCACCCAGGTCGTCGATACGATGGTCGACCGAGGCCAGCAAGTAATACGGGGTTACGGTGCTGGTGTTGCGGCGGATCGCCTGCCAATAGGCCGGATCGCCCCAGCGTTCATCGAGGGTTTGCAGTGCTTCTTTATAAGAGCCAGGTTCAGTCTTCAACGGCAGCGCCCGCGCAGTCTTCGACAGCAGGCTGCGATAACCGGCCAGCTCCATGTTCAAGCGTTTGGACAGATCGCCCAGGGTCTGGTTCTTGCGCGCCTCGGGCAGGTCCAGGCTCAGCGCCTTGTAGACCTCTTCGCCCGGTAGGCTTTTGCCATCCCACTGCTCGATCGCCTCGACGGTCCGCGGCAGGCCGGCGACCACCTCGGGGTTGCCGACGCTTTTGTACAACAGCGCCGCGATCGGCACCAGGAACACCAGCAGCAGGAACAGCGCCAGCGGCGCGATCAACGCCTGGGCCTTCCAGCGGTTGACCCGCTCGGCATGCTTGAGGCGCTGTTTCAGGTTTGGACCTGCGCCTTCTTTAAGGGGCACTGCAATGGCCATGGCGAACTCCGAAAATCTGGGAAACAGGGAGCGCCGGAGATGCCCGGCGCTCCGATGGCGCAGTTACTTCTTCGCAGCCCAAGCGTTGAAGCGTTGCTCCAGTTGCTCGCTGTTGTCGGCCCAGAAGGCCACGTCGATCTGCACCTGGTTGGCGATGTTCTCAGGCGTGGTCGGCATGTCTTTCTTCACGGCATCGGCCAGCAGCGGTACGGCCTTGGAGTTGGCCGGGCCGTAGGCGATGTTCTCCGAGTAGGTCTTCTGCTGCTCGGGCTGCACGGTGTAGGCGATGAACTTCTTCGCCTCTTCCACGTCCTTGGCGCCTTTGGGGATGGCCCAGGCGTCGAAGTCGTAGATGCCGCCGTTCCACACCACTTTGAGGTTGCTCTCTTTCTGTACCGCGGCGATCCGGCCGTTGTAGGCCGAGCTCATGACCACGTCACCCGAGGCCAGGTACTGTGGCGGCTGCGCGCCGGCTTCCCACCACTGAATGCTCGGCTTGAGCTCGTCGAGTTTCTTGAAGGCGCGGTCTACACCCTCTTTGGTGGCGAGCACCTTGTACACGTCCTTGGGTGCGACACCGTCAGCCATCAAGGCGAATTCCAGGGTGTACTTGGCGCCTTTGCGCAGGCCACGCTTGCCCGGGAATTGCTTGGTGTCCCAGAAATCGGCCCAACTGGTGGGTGCGGTCTTGAGCTTGTCAGCGTTGTACGCCAGTACCGTGGACCAGACGAAGAAGCCTACGCCGCATGGCTGGATAGCGCCGGGCACGTAGTCGGCCTCGTCACCGAACAGCGCGGGGTCGAGTTCTTCGAACATGCCCTCGTCGCAACCACGGGCCAGCTCCGGCGACTCGACCTCGACCAGGTTCCACGACACGCTTTTGGTGTCGACCATGGCTTTGACCTTGGCCATCTCGCCGTTGTACTCACCCGCGACGATCTTGCCCTTGCCAGCCTTCTCCCACGGCTCGTAGAACGCCTTGACCTGGGCGGCCTTGTTGGCCCCGCCGAACGACACCACGGTCAAGTCCGCGGCCAGGGCTTGGCCTGCGGCGAACAGGCCGAGGGCCAGGGCGGTCAGTTTCAACTGCTTGCGCATTATTATTCTCTCCACAGTACAGGGTTGGTTAAGCGAACCATCAGTGGGCTTCGGCAATCGGGTCGAGCGCGCGAGCGTGCTCGACCTCCCAGCCAAGCGGTACCACATCGCCCACGGCCAGGGCCGGGTCGAGTTCGGCAATCGGCTGCTTCACGAAGAAGTCGCCTTTGCCGCAGACTTCCAGGCGCACCCGCACGTGGTCGCCCAAGTAGATGAACTCGGCCACCCGCCCGGAGAAGCGGTTGACGCAGCTTTCACTGTGGCCATTGAGCCGTACGCGCTCGGGGCGGATCGACAAGGTCACCGGATCGCCCGCCTCGCCAACGTTGACCGCCAGCGCCTCGACCCGCTCGCCACGCGCCAGCTGCACCTGGCAACGCTCGCCATTGCGCGCCAGCAGGGTGCCGTTGAGGCGGTTGTTCTCGCCGATGAAGTTGGCGACGAAGGTGTTGCGCGGCTCTTCATAGAGGGTGCGCGGGTCGGCGATCTGCTGGATTTCACCTTGATGGAACACCGCCACACGGTCGGACATGGTCAACGCTTCGCCCTGGTCGTGGGTCACGTACACCACGGTTACGCCAAGGCGCTGGTGGATGTGCTTGATCTCCATCTGCATGTGTTCGCGCAGCTGCTTGTCGAGGGCGCCGAGTGGCTCGTCCATCAGCACCAGCTGCGGCTCGAACACCAGCGCACGGGCTAGGGCCACCCGCTGTTGCTGGCCACCGGAGAGCTGGCCTGGGTAGCGCTTGGCGAAGGCATCGAGCTGGACCATGCCGAGCACGCGCTTGACCCGCTCGCTGATGTCGGTCTTGCTCAGGTTGCGTACGCTCAAGGGGAAGGCCAGGTTCTCGGCCACGGTCATGTGCGGGAACAGCGCGTAGTTCTGGAACACCATGCCGATGTCGCGCTTGTGCGGCGGCACGTTGTTGATCGAGCGACCCGCCAGCTGGATCTCGCCAGCGGTGGGCGTTTCGAAGCCGGCCAGCATCATCAGGCTGGTGGTCTTGCCCGAACCGGAAGGGCCCAGCAAGGTGAGGAACTCGCCCTTGCGGATGTCCAGGTTGAGGTCTTTGACGATCAGCGATTCGCCGTCGTAGCTCTTCTGCACACCACGGAAACTGACCAGCGTCTCGCTGGTGGCAGCGTTCGAATTCGCCTCGCTCATGCCTGCACCTTCTTGTTGGATGACTGCGTGAGTGAAGGTTAGAGAAGGCGCAAGTGCCCGCAAATCGGGGGTGCTGAGAGAATGCCATCATCCAGTTGGAAGATTGTGTGTAGGGATTGCCCTACAAGGCTGACGCCCTCAGATAAATCAATCGCTACGCCGGAGCGGGCTTGCCTCGCGATAACGCCGGCGCGGCTCCTCTAATGCCTGGCTTTCAGCCATCGCGGGCAAGCCCGCTCCTACAGGTAGGGGGCAAGCCGGGAACCTGGCCATGTCGCAAGCAGAACACTCACACCAACTTGTGCTCCATGGCGTACTTGACCAGCTCCGCCAGCGAGTTGACCTTGAGCTTCTGCATCAGTCGCGCCTTGTGGGTACTGATGGTCTTGCTCGACAGCGCCAGTTGCTGGGCGATGTCGTTGACGTTGGCGCCTTGGGCGAGGCGCTCGAAGACCGAGAACTCACGTTCCGAAAGCAAGGTATGCAGCGGCCGGGTCTCGGTCAGGCCAACCTCGAAGACCATCCGGTCGGCCAGCGATGGGTCGATATAGCGCCCGCCCCCGGCTACCCGGCGAATAGCGGTGAGCAACAGCGCCGGATCGCTGTCCTTGGTGGCGTAGCCAGCGGCGCCCGCTTTCAAGGCGCGGGCGGCCATCTGCGCTTCATCATGCATCGACAACATCAAGATCGCTGGTGGGTTGTTCAACGCGCGGATCCGCGGGATTGCCTCCAGGCCATTGACCCCAGGCATGGAGATATCCAGCAACACCACTTCACAAGGGGTGTGGCGCAGGGTCTCGAGCAATTGCTCGCCATTGCCGGCCTCCCCCGCCACCTGCATGTCCTTGGCCAGGCCGATCAACTGCTTGATGCCTTCACGAACTATGGTGTGGTCTTCGGCCACCAGCACTCGAATCACGCTTACTCTCCTAATCCAGAGGAATGCTCACGCTCAGGCTACTGCCTTCACCTGGCTCACTGTCCAGGGTCATGCTGCCGCCAAGCATCAGGACCCGCTCGCGCACTCCCACCAGGCCAAAGGACGTTGGCCTGGCCTGATCGGTGCAAAATCCTACCCCATCATCGATGACGCTCATGCGCAGTACGTCATGCTCGTGCACCAGTTCGATCTGCACGGTATGAGCCTGAGCGTGGCGCATCACGTTGGTCAATGCCTCCTGGAGGATGCGAAATAGCCCCGTGGCCTTGGCGTCACTCAAGGCTGGCAGATGCTCCGGCACTTGCACCAGGCAAGGAATCTGCGTGCGCGCCTCGAAACGCCGCGCCTGCCATTCGATGGCCGAAGCGATGCCCGCATCCAGGATCGGCGGACGCAACGCGGTGGCCACGTCACGCACCAGCTGGAACAGCTGGGCGATCAGGCGCTTCATGCTGGTCAGGCGTTCGTTGAGCTCAGGGTCGAGTTCGGCATAGGCCAGCTCGCACATCGACACCTCTAGCTTGAGCACGGTGAGCATCTGCCCCAGCTCATCGTGTACCTCTCGGGCGATGCGCGCCTTCTCTTCCTCGCGCACGCTTTCCAGGTGCGCCGACAACTCGCGCAACTGCCCTTGGGATTGCGCCAGGGCCAGCTCGGCCCGCTTGCTCTGGGTGATGTCCCAGACCACACCGTCCCACACCACCCGGCCATCGGCCAGGCGCCGGGTACTGGCCTTGATATCGGCCCAGCGCTGCTCGCCCTGACGGGTGAGGATGCGCCCCTGCCAGGACCAGTCCTGATTGTTGGCCAGGGCCAGGTCCTGGACGCGGTGATAGTCGGCGCGGTCCTGCGGATGGACCAAGTTACGCAGGCCCATCTCAGGGTGTTGGATCGCTGCCGGCGCGTAGCCCACCAACGCCTCGCTGCCTTCACTGATGTAGGGAAACTCCAGATCGCCCTCGGCCGGATCACGCTCCAGGCGGAACACCAGCCCCGGCACGTTGCCAGCGATGCCCTTGAGCCGCGCCTCGCTTTCGCGCAGGGCGGCCAGGGCACGGCGGCGCTCGGTAACATCGGTGAGGAACACCACCAGGTACTCGGCATCGCGAAAACGCAGAAAGCTCAGCGACAGGTCGACCGGCAGCAGGCTGCCGTCGGCGCGCAGGCACTGGCTTTCGAACTGCTGGGCGCCGCCATCACCGGTGCGGGCACGCTTCCACAGTTCAAGCCAGCGATCCATTTGCAGATTCGGCTCGAAATCGATCAACGGCCGCTCGAGCAGTTCGCCTTCGCCATACCCCAGCATGCGTTCTGCGGCATGGTTGGCGTAGCGCACATGACTGTCCCAATTGACCCAGAGAATGCCCACGGTGCTCTGGTCGATGGAGAACTGGCTCAAACGCAGCGCTTCTTCCCGCGCCTGGCGTTCATGCAGGTTATCCCTGGCCGCCAGCAGGCTGCGCTCCAACTGCCGCTGCTGGCGACGCTGCCAGACCAGCGTGGCGATGGCGCACAGCAGCAGCATGCCGAACAGCAGCGCCAAATTCTGCCAGAAGCCTGTGCTGTCACTCAGGCGCGGATACTTCGGTTGCAGCCAGCGCTGGTGCAACTGCTCCAGCTCTTTGGCTGGCATGGCCTGTAGACCGCGCTCCAGCACATCGGCCAGTAACGGCCAATCACGCCTGGAGCCAACCCGCAGCAACTGTGGCAGGCCGATATCGCCGACCACCGCCAGATCACTGAACTCACTCTCGCGCGACAACCGGCTGAGCTGGGCCTCGTCCAACACGGCATAGCTCGCCTGTCCGCCCAGCAGCAACTGCAGGGCCTGGCGTTCGTTAGGTACACCCTGCAAGTTGAGGTTGGCGTAGTTGCCCCGCAGGTAATCGGCCAGGGCGCTGGGCATGCGCACCGCAACCCGCTCACCGGCGCCAAGTTTCTCAAGCTCGACCGCCACCGCGCCGGTACGCGGGCCGACCATCAACTGCGGGACGCGCATGTAGGGGTCGCTGAACAACCACAAGCGCAGACTGGCTGGAGTTTGCGTAAGGCCTGGGGCGAAATCGATCTCACCGGCCTGCAGCGCATGCTCCAGGGCTGCCTGGTCGGCGAAGTTGCGCCAGGTCAGATCCAGGCGCAGCGCCTGGGCCAGCCAGTTGACCAACTCGACATTGGCCCCATACAGCTGCTGCAGGCGCCGGTCGAACTGCGCGTACGGCGCTTGCAGCACCAGGCCAACACGCAGGCTGCGGTGTTCTTCCAGCCATTGCTGCTGGGCCGGTTCCAGCGCCACCGTCGGCGCAGGCGAGGGCCTGGCCAAAGCGATCAAGGGCAGGCACAAGCAGCCGATAACCAACAGGCGACGCATTCGCTTCATCTCTACGCTCGTCTTGGCAAGCGCGGCCATCACTCGTGGCCGTCGCGGACAAATACTATTAGGCTGCCGGTATCATTCTGGCCTTGGGTTGATTCATGTTGACACTTTATCGCACGACGCTGGCAATGTTCTGCCTGGCCTCGATCCTACCGCTGGGCGCACAGGCCGAAGACGCCGAGAAGTCCGCACCGGCCGCTGAAGCTGCCGTCCCCACTCCGCGCGCGGCGCTGCTCGAACGTAGCCAGGAAGATGCCCAGGCGCTCGAACGCCGGGTGGCCAAAGCTGAGCAACAAACGTTGCAGGCCGGTAACGAGAGCTTCCTGGCATTGTGGAAACCGGCCAACGACAGCGACCCTAAAGGTGCACTGATCATCGTGCCGGGCGCAGGAGAAAATGCCGATTGGCCAACCACGGTCGGCCCTCTGCGAAGCAAATTCCCTGATGCGGGCTGGCACACCCTGAGCGTGAGTCTGCCGGACTTGCTCGCCGACAGCCCCCAGGCGCGCGTCGAGAGCACGCCTGCACCGCAGCCTGACAAAGGCACTGGCGAAAGCGCTCCAGCCAAGGACACCCCTGCCGATGCCAATGCCAACGTCGCCCAGGCCACCGCGCCCGAGGCCGATACTGCGCAGAGCACCGATGCGGTCGAGGCCAGCGAACACAACGATCAGGCCGACGCCGAGCGGATCTTTGCCCGGCTGGACGCGGCCGTGGCCTATGCCCAGGAGCAGAAAGCCCGCAGCATCGTGCTGTTAGGTAACGGCAGCGGCGCCTATTGGGCGGCGCGCTACCTGAGCGAAAAGCAACCGCCGCAGGTGCAGAAGCTGGTGATGGTCGCGGCGCAGACCCCGGCCCGGGTGGAGCATGACCTGGAGAGCCTGACGCCGACGCTCAAGGTGCCAGCCGCCGATCTCTATTACGCCACCCGTACTGGCGACCGGCACGCAGCCCAATTGCGCTTGCAAGCCAGCAAGCGGCAGAAGGACAGTCAGTATCGGCAGTTGTCGCTGATTGCCATGCCAGGCAACAAGGCCGCAGAGCAAGAGCAGCTGTTCCGGCGGGTTCGAGGATGGCTGTCGCCGCAGGAGTAACCTGGCGGATTCAATGGCCTCATCGCGGGGCAAGCCCGCTCCCACGCCGAATTTTCTATACAGGGGGGCGTGGGAGCGAGCTTGCCCCGCGATAAGGCCAGCAGCGACCACCTCACACCCAGGCCCTACAACCCACGACGCTTGCGAATCAACGCATAGGCCTGATGCAGCTCCCGGGTTTTCTCGGTCGCCTCACGCACCTGCGCCTCACTGGCGCCATTGCCCACCAACTTGTCAGGATGGTGCCGGCTCAGCAGTCGCCGATAAGCCTGCTTGACCTTGTCCCCCGCGGTATCCGCCTCAACCCCGAGCAGGCGCAACGCCGCCGCATAGGTCAAGGTCGTGCCCTCGGCGGTGGTCTTGCGCGGCTCGTACTCCAGCGACAGCGCTTGCGCCTGGCGCCGGCTCAGCCCCAGCTGTTGCCCCCAAGCCAAGACCAGATCACGCTCCTGGCGCCCGGCCTTACCATCGGCCCACACCATCCTCCAGCACGCACGTAGCGTGCCTTCAGCGGCATGTGGCTGCTGCTTGATGCGCTGCAGATAGCGGCCGAGACGGTCCTTGCCGGACTTGCCGCGATTGAATGCGGCAATCGCCCGCAAGCGGGCTGGCTCGGCCATGTCCAGCCGGGCCATCTCCTGGCGCGCCTGCTGGATATGCCCGTCCGCTACCCGGCCATCGCTCTTGGCCAGCCGCCCGAGCAGCACGAACAACAGCTCTTCATCGCGCAGCGCCGGGCGCCCGCCCAGGCGCTCGCGCACATCCTCCCAACCACGCAGCCGCAGGCGTCGGTCCATGGCCTGACCTAGCAAGGCGCCCAGCAATGCGCCAGGGATACTGGCCACTGCAAAGCCCGCTCCAGCACCAATCACTGTGCTCGGCCACCACATGTCAGGCGCGCTCGCCAATCAAGCGCTCAACCTCGGCCAAGCGCTCCAGAGTGCCGACGTCGACCCAGAGGCCGCCATGGTGTTCACCGGTGACCTTGCCCTGGGTCATCGCTTGACGAAGCAACGGCGCCAGCTTGAAAGCGCCAGGTTGGCAGCCTGCGAACAACGCCGGGTCCAACACCGAGATGCCGCTGAAGGTCAGCGTCCCCGGGGCATCGTCGCCATCGACCACCTGCGCGCCCTGCAAACGGAAGTCGCCCCGGCCGTGGTGCCCTGGGTTGTCGACCAGCACCAGATGAGCCAAACCCTCGAGCGGTTTATTCAACTGGCGAAAATCGTAGTCGCTCCAGACATCGCCGTTGACCAACAGAAACGGCGCCTCGCCCAGCATTGGCAGCGCCTTGAAGATTCCGCCACCGGTCTCCAGCGGCTCGCCTTCGGCCGAATAGCGGATGCTCAAGCCAAAGCGGCTGCCATCGCCCAGGTGATCTTCGATCTGCTGCCCCAGCCAGGCGTGGTTGATCACCACTTCGCTGACACCGGCTGCAGCCAGGGCGCGCAGGTGATACTCGATCAGCGGCTGTCCCGCCACCGGCACCAGTGGTTTTGGAGTGTGCAGGGTCAGCGGGCGCATGCGCTCACCCTTGCCCGCCGCCAGGATCATTGCCTTCATGGACGAGCTGCCTTCAGTTCAGCGATCAGTGCACCCAGCTCAGCCAATTCCGGCCGGCGGCCGATCACTTCATCTATATAGGCGAAGAAACGCGGAACGTCGCCGAGGTAACGCGGCTTGCCGTCGCGGTGGCAGATGCGCGCGAAGATACCGATCACCTTGAGGTGACGCTGCACACCCATCAGGTCGCTGGCGCGGTGAAATGCCGCGAAATCGGATTGCACTGGAATGCCAGCGACCCGCGCCTTCTCCCAGTAATCACCCAACCAACCCTCTACCCGCGCCTGCGGCCAGCTGAGGAAAGCATCCTTGAACAGGCAGGTAATGTCGTAGGTGACTGGGCCGTAGACCGCATCCTGAAAGTCCAGCACGCCAGGATTGGGCTCGCTGTGCATCAGGTTGCGCGGCATGTAGTCGCGGTGCACCAGCACCTTGGGCTGAGCCAGAGCGCTGTCGATCAACAGTTGGCTGACGCGCTGCCAGGTTGCTAGCTGCGTTGCAGTCAGGGCGACACCGAGCTCGCGGCCGACGTACCACTCTGGGAACAGTTCCAGCTCACGGCGCAGCAAGGCATCGTCATAGCTGGGCAGCGGCGCGGTCATGGGCAGGCGCTGCAAGGCCAACAGGGCATCGATGGCATCGGCGAACAGGCCATCGGCATTCTGGGGATTAATAATGTCCAGGTATGTCTGGTGGCCGAGATCGCCGAGCAACAGGAAGCCGCGTTCCAGGTCCTGGGCATGAATCAGCGGCACATGCACATCGGCGCTGGCCAACAAGTGGTCGATCTCGACGAAGGGACGGCAGTTTTCCTGCGGCGGCGGTGCATCCATGACCACAAAGCTGCGATTGGCGCCCTGCCAGCGGAAATAACGACGGAAGCTGGCGTCACTGCTGGCGGCGGTCAGAGTACCTTCGGGCAGCTCGCCCCAGCCGTTTATCTGGAACAGGGCGAGCAGTTGCTGTTTGAGCCAGTCTTTGAGTAGTTCAAGGCGTAGATCATGATCGGGCATTACAAGGGTCTCCGACGGCCCTAGCCGTCAAGCGGGTCATGCTTTATTATCCAGCATCTTTTTCAGACCATCGAGAGGCGTGCGGCCCCACACGCGGGCAGATGGCACGCAGGAAGCCCGGACTAATAAGATGGCATTGAAATCCCCCGCGTTTCGTAGAAAGTTTCCGTTGTTGGTCACTGGCGGTTTGCTGGTACTGCAACCACTGGCCACCTCGTACGTGGTGGCTGCCGAGCAGTTTGACTGCCAAGTGTCCGCCTCCGGTGGTTGGGACTGCAAGCCCAAAACCTCTGTCAGCAACTTGCCGCCGCGCCCTGTGCACGATGGCGCTGCGCTCAGTTCCGGCACCGAAGCCCAGGCCACTGAAGTCGGCGCCGATGGCGAACCCAAGCCGATGCTGGTCACCGAGGCCAAAGGCCGTGGCCTGAAAACCCGCAGCGAAGACTACAGCCATCTGGACTGGGTCCCGCGCGAGAAGCTCACCGCTGCCCAGCTGGCCGAGACTGGCCCGTACTGCGCTGGCGCCTATGTCGAGCCGATCCGCCCAGGCATGGACGACACCACGCCCAAGGACGAGTCGCCGACCTACATCAATGCCAAGGTCTCCAAGTACCAGCAAGAGCAGCAGATCGCTACTCTGGCCGGTGACGTGGTCATGCGCCAGGGCAGCATGCAGGTCGAAGCCGACGAGGCCAACCTCTACCAGACCGAGAACCGTGGCGAGCTCAAGGGCAACGTCAAGATCCGTGACAACGGCTCGCTGGTAGTTGGTGACGAGGCGCAGATCCAGCTCGACACCGGTGAAGCCCAGGTCGACAACGCCGAATACGTGATGCACAAGTCGCGCATCCGCGGTAACGCGCTGTACGCCAAGCGTGGCGAGAACGCCATCATCCGCCTCAAGGATGGTACCTACACCACCTGTGAGCCTGGCAGCAACGCCTGGCAGCTCAAGGGCAACAACATCACCCTGAACCCGGCTACCGGCTTCGGTACCGCGACCAACGTCACCCTGCGGGTCAAGGATTTCCCGGTGTTCTACACACCGTACATCTACTTCCCGATCGACGACCGTCGCCAGTCCGGCTTCCTGCCACCTTCGTTCAGCACCAGCAGCGACACCGGCTTCATGCTGGTCACGCCGTACTACTTCAACCTGGCGCCGAACTACGATGCCACGTTGTATCCGCGCTACATGGCCAAACGCGGCCTGTTGATGGAAGGCGAGTTCCGCTACCTGACCAAATCGAGCGAAGGCCAGTTCGGTGGTGGCTACCTGAACGACAAGAACGACGATCGTAAAGACCAGACCGATTACAAAGATCAGCGCTGGATGATCAACTGGCAGCACAAAGGCGGCCTCGATGAGCGCCTGATGACTGAGGTCGACTACACCGATATCAGCGATCCGTTCTACTTCCAGGATCTGGAGACGGATCAGATCGGCGTGGAAAGCCGCGAGGTGGTCAACCAGCAAGGCGCACTGACCTATCGTGGCGAAGGTTACACCGCACGCCTGAATGCACACGCCTACGAAATGGCCACCATTTCTCGTATCACGCCATACGACAAGTTGCCTCAGATCACCCTCAACGGCATGCTGCCGTACCACCCGGGCGGTCTGGACTTCAGCTACAAGACCGAAGCCGTGCGCTTCGAACGTGATCTCAAGAGCGGTAGCGTCTTCAACGAAGATGGCGAACTGGATACCAGTATTCGCGCCGACGGTGGTCGTATCGACCAGAACGTCTTTGGCCTGGCCCGCGCCAACGGTACCCGTCTGAATGCTGCGCCAGCGATAAGCCTGCCACTTGAGGCCAGTTATGGCTACATCAAGCCAACGCTGAAGTACGTCTACACCCATTACGACCTCGACCTCGATGGTCAAGGGAAAAGCCAAGCGGCTACTGCTGACCCTGTCTACGGCAAGTTTAGTAGCTCGCAAAACCGCAGCGTGCCAATTTTCAGCGTCGACAGTGGCCTGTACTTCGACCGCAACACCCAGTGGTTCGGCAAGGACTATCGGCAGACCCTCGAACCGCGTCTGTTCTACCTCTACGTTCCCTACGAAGATCAGAAGGACATTCCAGTCTTCGATACTGGTGAAACCTACTTCAACTATTCCTCGCTGTTCCGCGACAACCGATTCAGCGGCTCTGACCGGATCGGTGACGAGAACAAGCTGTCGCTGGGTGTAACCAACCGCTGGATCGAGGAAAACGGCTTCGAGCGTCAACGCTTCAGCATCGGCCAGGCGCTGTACTTCAAAGACCGCAAGGTTCAGCTCCCAGGTATCGACTGGCGCGGCCGCGAGGATGCTCAGTCCGACGTATCGCCTATCGCGCTCGAGTACCAATTCGCCTTCAACCGCGACTGGCGCTTCAACTCCGACTACAACTGGGATCCGGACAGCCGCAGCCCACGTTCGGGTAGTGCGATGTTCCACTACCAGCCAGAAGACGAGCCGAACAAGATCGTCAACCTCGGCTACCGCTACCGCAACGACTTGGTGCGCTACGACTCGGCGACCGGTCAGTGGCAAGTGGGCGGCGGTGACTACGGTACACCTGGCAGCCCGAACTACATCAAGGACTACTACAAGATCCAGCAGCACGACTTCTCGGTCATCTGGCCGATCGTGCCGCAGTGGAGCGTCATCGCACGCTGGCAGCATGACTACAACCGCAACCGCACCCTGGAAGCCATGGGCGGTTTCGAGTACGACAACTGCTGCTGGAAACTGCGTCTGATCAACCGTTACTGGATCGACTACGACGACTTCAGCCAGGCCGTTCCACAGAACGAAAAAGGCGACCACGGTGTCTTCCTGCAGATCGTGCTGAAAGGCCTCGGTGGCGTGGTGGGCAACAAGGTCGAGACCTTCCTCGACAAAGGCATTCAAGGTTACCGTACACGTGAAGACCAAGCTTATTGATCGCCTGCGCCCGCTGATGCTGGGCGCTGTAATGCTGAGTGGCGCGGTGCATGCCGCGGTACAACCTTTGGACAGTGTCGTGGCCATCGTCGATAACGACGTGGTCATGAAGAGCCAGCTGGACCAGCGGGTCCGTGAGGTCGAGCAAACCATCGCCAAGCGCGGCGGCGGCACTCCACCTCCAGGCGCGCTGGATCAACAGGTACTGGAACGCCTGATCGTCGAAAACCTGCAATTGCAGATTGGCGAACGCTCGGGCATCCGCATCACCGATGAAGAGCTGAACCAGGCCATCGCCACCATTGCCCAGCGCAATGGCATGTCGCTGGATCAGTTCCGCGCCGCCCTGGCCCATGACGGTTTGTCGTTCGATGACGCTCGCGAGCAGGTCAAGCGCGAGATGATCATCAGCCGTGTGCGCCAGCGTCGGGTAGCTGAGCGCATTCAGGTTTCCGAGCAGGAAGTGAAGAACTTCCTCGCCTCGGACCTGGGCAAGATGCAGATGTCGGAAGAGTACCGCCTGGCCAATATCCTTATCCCAACCCCGGACGGCGCCAACTCGCAAGCCATCCAGGCGGCCGCAGGCCGGGTTGGCGATATTTACCAGCAGCTCAAGCAAGGCAAGGACTTTGGCCAGATGGCCATCCAGCATTCGGCCAGCGAGAACGCCCTGGAAGGCGGCGAAATGGGCTGGCGTAAAGCCGCCCAGCTGCCGCCAGAGTTCGCCAAGCTGCTCAGCAGCATGGCCGTTGGCGACATCTCCCAGCCACTGCGCATACCTAGCGGCTTCCTCATCATTAAGCTTGAGGAGAAGCGTGGCGGCAGCGAGAGCGTGCTGCGTGACGAAGTGCACGTGCGCCACATCCTGATCAAGCCGAGCGAAATCCGTAGCGAAGCGGCCACCGAACAACTGGCCGAGAAACTCTACGACCGCATCCAGAACGGTGAAGACTTCGCCACCCTGGCGAAAAGCTTCTCGGAAGACCCCGGTTCGGCGCTCAACGGCGGCGACCTCAACTGGGTCGACCCGAACAGCCTGGTGCCAGAGTTCCGCGAGCAAATGGCCAATGCCCAGCAAGGCCAAGTCACCAAGCCATTCCGTACCCAGTACGGCTGGCACGTGCTGGAAGTGCTGGGCCGTCGCGCCACCGACAGCACTGAACAGGCTCGCGAGCAACAAGCCCTGACCGTCCTGCGTAACCGCAAATACGACGAAGAGCTGCAGACCTGGCTGCGCCAGATCCGCGACGAAGCCTACGTTGAGATCAAGCTGCCTGGCGCTGACCAGGCCGCCCAGTGAAGCCCCTGCGCTTCGCCGTCACGCCCGGCGAGCCCGCTGGCATAGGTCCTGACCTGTGCCTACTGCTCGCCACCGAGGCCCAGCCTCATCCCCTGATTGCCATCACCAGCCGTGACCTGCTCGCCGAGCGGGCCGCGCAGCTGGGGCTGGCGGTCAGCCTGCTGCCGGTAACCCCCGACACATGGCCCGACCAGGCAGCGCCTGCCGGGAGCCTTTACGTCTGGGATACGCCACTGGCCGCAAGGGTGGTGCCAGGGCAGTTGGACAAAGCCAACGCGGCGTTCGTACTGCAGACCCTGACCCGGGCTGGCCAAGGCTGCCTGGACGGACACTTCGCTGGCATGATCACCGCCCCGGTCCACAAGGGTGTGATCAATGAAAGCGGGATTGCCTTCTCCGGACATACCGAGTTTCTCGCCGAGCTGACCCACACCAGCCAAGTGGTGATGATGCTTGCCACCCACGGCCTGCGCGTGGCGCTGGTGACCACTCACCTGCCCCTGCGCGATATCGCCGATGCCATCACTGGCGAGCGCCTGGAGCGGGTTACGCGCATTCTGCATGCTGATCTGCGCGACAAATTCGGCATTGCCACGCCACGCATCCTGGTGTGCGGGCTCAATCCGCACGCCGGTGAAGGCGGCCATCTGGGCCGCGAAGAAATCGACATCATCGAGCCTGCACTGCAACGCCTGCGCAACGAAGGAATGGACCTGCGCGGCCCACTGCCAGCCGATACCCTGTTTACCCCCAAATATCTGGAGCACTGCGACGCGGTGCTGGCGATGTACCACGACCAAGGCCTGCCGGTACTCAAGTACAAAGGTTTCGGCGCGGCCGTCAACGTCACCCTGGGCCTGCCGATCATCCGTACCTCGGTTGACCACGGCACGGCTCTGGACCTTGCCGGCACTGGCAAGGTCGACACCGGCAGCCTGCGCGTCGCGTTGCACACCGCCTACCAGATGGCCGAGAACCGACCATGAACGAGCACTACCAACACCGGGCGCGCAAGCGCTTCGGCCAGAACTTCCTGCACGACGCCGGCATCATCGACCGCATCCTGCGCGCCATTCACGCCAAGCCCGGTGAGCACCTGCTGGAAATCGGCCCGGGCCAGGGCGCACTCACCGAAGGCCTGCTAGGCAGCGGTGCGCAGCTGGACGTGGTCGAGCTGGACAAAGACCTGGTGCCGATTCTTCAGCACAAGTTCGCCGGTCGCGACAACTTCCGCCTGCACCAGGGTGACGCGCTGAAGTTCGACTTCAATCAACTGGGCGTGCCGCAGCGCAGCCTGAAGGTCGTCGGCAACCTGCCCTACAACATCTCCACGCCATTGATCTTCCACCTGCTCAGCCACGCTGGGCTGATTCGCGACATGCACTTCATGCTGCAAAAGGAAGTGGTCGAGCGCATGGCCGCAGGCCCAGGCGGCGGTGATTGGGGCCGCCTGTCGATCATGGTGCAGTACCACTGCCGGGTCGAACACCTGTTCAACGTCGGCCCTGGGGCGTTCAACCCGCCGCCGAAAGTCGACTCGGCCATCGTGCGCCTGGTCCCGCATGAAGTGCTGCCGTTCCCCGCCAAGGATCCGCTGCTGCTTGAGCGGGTGGTGCGCGAAGCCTTCAACCAGCGCCGCAAGACCTTGCGCAACACCCTCAAGGGCCTGCTCGACAGCCAGGCCATCGAAGCCGCTGGGGTAGACGGCAGCCTGCGTCCCGAGCAGCTCGACCTGGCCGCGTTCGTGCGCCTGGCCGACAAGCTGGCTGAGCAACAGCCGAGCAACTGACCGCGACTGATCGCGGGGCAGCCCCTGCCCCGCGATCGACTGCCCAAGGGCAACAGTTCCACAACTGGCTTCCAGCCCCCCCAATGGCCTAGACTGCATCCATTGCCGCAATTGCGTGTTTGCTCAAGGCCCTTGCATGTCCGACCCCCGCTATCAGATCGACGTCAGCGTCGTCACCCGCTATCTCAAAGAACAATCCGATCCCGACAACGAGCGTTTCGCCTTCGCCTACACCATTACCGTACAGAACAACGGCACGGTATCCGCCAAGCTGATGTCCCGGCACTGGCTGATTACCAACGGTGATGGTGAAGTCGAAGAGGTTCGCGGCTCAGGCGTGGTTGGCCAGCAGCCGCTGATCGAGCCGGGCCAGAGCCATACCTACAGCAGTGGCGCTGTGATCAGCACCCGCGTCGGTACCATGCAGGGCAGCTACCAGATGTTCGCCGAAGACGGCAAACGCTTCGACGCCGCCATCGCGCCGTTCCGCCTGGCCGTACCCGGGGCCCTGCACTGATGGCTGTGTACGCCGTCGGTGACTTGCAAGGCTGCCTGCAACCGCTTAAATGCCTGCTCGAACGTGTGCACTTCAACCCCGCCGTCGACCGCCTGTGGTTGGTCGGTGACTTGGTCAATCGCGGCCCTGAGTCGCTGGAAACCCTGCGCTTTTTGTATTCGATCCGCCAATCGCTGGTGTGCGTGCTGGGTAATCACGACCTGCATCTGCTGGCCGCCTGGCACAATATCGAGCGCCTGAAGAAAAGCGATACCCTGCGCGAAATCATCGAAGCACCCGACGCCGACCAACTGCTCGACTGGTTGCGCCAGCAGAAGCTGTTGCATTACGACGAACCCCGCGGCGTTGCCCTGGTGCATGCTGGCATTCCGCCGCAATGGACCCTGGGCAAAGCCTTGGAGCTGGCCGCAGAAGTTGAAGAAGTGCTGCGTGACGATGCCCGCCTGAAGCTCTACCTGGATGGCATGTACGGCAATGAGCCGAATAAGTGGAGCAACAAGCTGACCGGCGTCGAGCGCCTGCGGGTAATCACCAATTACTTCACCCGCATGCGCTTTTGTACCGCCGAAGGCAAGCTCGACCTCAAGAGCAAGGAAGGCCTGGACACCGCGCCCAAAGGTTACAAGCCCTGGTTCGCCCACAAGGACCGCCGCTCGCGCCACGTGAAGATCATCTTCGGTCACTGGGCGGCCCTCGAAGGGCGTGTTCATGCGCCCGGCGTGGTAGCCCTGGACACCGGCTGCGTATGGGGCGGTGCCTTGACCTTGTACAACGTCGACAGCGGCGAACTGCACCGCTGTGACTGCGCCGACGACGGCACTCCACGCCAGCCAGCACAACCCACTAGAATGAACGATCAGTCCTGAAGGAAACCGCCCCCATGAGCGAATTCAAGCGCATCCCTCCCGAGCAGGCCCAGACCCTGCGTGAGCAAGGTGCGGTGGTCGTCGACATTCGCGACCCGCAAGCCTTTGCCGCTGGCCATATCAGTGGTGCCACGCACCTGGATAATCACTCGGTCGCCGATTTCATCCGCAATGCCGACCTCGACAAGCCCACCGTGGTGGTCTGCTATCACGGCAACTCCAGCCAGAGCGCAGCCGCCTACCTGGTCGGCCAGGGCTTCTCCGAGGTCTATAGCCTCGATGGCGGCTTTGAGCTGTGGCGTGGCACTTATCCGGCCGAGATCGCCCAGGACAGCGCCGAATAAATTTTTCATTTCCCTCGCAGCCCGCGTCCCGTGCGGGCTCGCGCCAGACCTGACGAACGGTCGTGGCAAACTTCTGGGCCTTGCGCCCTTGACCTCTCGTAGAACCAACTATCCTTAAGCCCAGGCCATCCAAAAAGGGGAGAGCCGGTACACCGGCGTGCGGGTCATCGGTAGCGTTTCAAGGGTGTTCTGGGGGGTATACAGCAATCGGCGAACCCGGTTGCATGCCAGCATCAGCTGACTGATCCGGCGTCGGCTCCACGTATCGAGCGAGGTGACGTCATGAGTATCTTTAGCCACTTCCAACAACGTTTCGAGTCAACCCGCCAGGAAGAACTCTCGCTGCAGGAGTACCTCGAGCTGTGCAAACAGGATCGCAGCGCCTACGCTTCGGCGGCCGAACGGCTGTTGATGGCCATCGGTGAGCCGGAACTGATCGACACCTCGAACAACTCCCGACTGTCGCGAATCTTCTCCAACAAAGTGATTCGCCGCTATCCAGCGTTTGAAGACTTCCATGGCATGGAAGAATGCATCGACCAGATCGTCTCGTACTTCCGGCATGCCGCGCAGGGCCTGGAAGAGAAGAAACAGATCCTCTATTTGCTGGGCCCGGTAGGCGGCGGTAAATCGTCGCTGGCGGAAAAACTCAAGCAACTGATGGAGAAAGTGCCTTTCTACGCGATCAAGGGCTCGCCGGTCTTCGAGTCGCCACTGGGGCTGTTCAACGCCACCGAAGATGGGGCCATTCTCGAAGAAGATTTCGGCATCCCGCGACGCTACCTCAATACCATCATGTCGCCTTGGGCGACCAAACGACTGGCCGAATTCGGGGGCGATATCAGCCAGTTCAAAGTGGTCAAGCTGTACCCTTCGATCCTCAACCAGATTGCCGTGGCCAAGACCGAGCCGGGCGATGAGAACAACCAGGATATCTCCGCGCTGGTGGGCAAGGTGGATATTCGCAAGCTCGAGGAATTTCCGCAGAACGACGCCGACGCCTACAGCTATTCAGGTGCGCTGTGCCGGGCCAACCAGGGCCTGATGGAATTCGTCGAGATGTTCAAGGCGCCGATCAAGGTGCTCCACCCACTGCTGACCGCCACCCAGGAAGGCAACTACAACAGTACCGAAGGCCTCGGTGCGATCCCCTACTCCGGGATCCTGCTGGCCCACTCCAACGAGTCGGAGTGGCACACCTTCCGCAACAACAAGAACAACGAGGCGTTCATCGACCGGATCTACATCGTCAAGGTCCCGTACTGCCTGCGCGTCAGTGACGAGATCAAGATCTACGACAAGCTGCTGTTCAATAGCTCCCTGGCCAAGGCCCATTGCGCGCCTGACACCTTGAAGATGCTTGCCCAGTTCACTGTGCTGTCGCGCCTCAAGGAGCCGGAAAACTCGAATATCTATTCGAAGATGCGCGTGTATGACGGGGAAAACCTCAAGGACACCGATCCGAAGGCCAAGTCGATCCAGGAATACCGCGACTCAGCCGGCGTCGATGAGGGCATGACCGGCCTGTCGACCCGCTTCGCGTTCAAGATCCTCTCCAAGGTGTTCAACTTCGACCCCCATGAAGTGGCTGCCAACCCGGTGCACCTGCTGTATGTGCTGGAACAGCAGATCGAGCAGGAGCAATTCCCGGCCGAGGTGCGCGAACGCTACCTGCGCTTCCTCAAGGAATACCTGGCACCGCGCTACATCGAGTTCATCGGCAAGGAGATCCAGACCGCTTACCTGGAGTCCTACAGCGAGTACGGCCAGAACATCTTCGACCGCTACGTGCTGTACGCCGACTTCTGGATCCAGGACCAGGAATACCGCGACCCGGAAACCGGCGAAATCCTCAACCGCATTGCCCTCAACGAGGAGCTGGAGAAGATCGAGAAGCCTGCCGGCATCAGCAACCCGAAAGATTTCCGCAACGAGATCGTCAACTTCGTCCTGCGTGCCCGCGCCAACAACAATGGCAAGAACCCGACCTGGCTGAGCTACGAGAAGCTGCGGGTGGTGATCGAGAAGAAAATGTTCTCCAACACCGAAGACCTGCTGCCGGTCATCAGCTTCAACGCCAAGGCCAGCAAAGAGGATCAACAGAAGCACAACGACTTCGTTACCCGGATGGTGGAACGTGGCTATACCGACAAGCAGGTGCGCTTGCTGTCGGAATGGTACCTGCGAGTCAGGAAATCGCAATAAAGCGGCAAGCTGCACGCCGCAAGCCGCGGGCTGTCCAGCGCAACGTTACGACGATGCGCCACAGCTTGCGGCGGTGGGGGCTGCTGTTTCTTGCAGCTTGATGCTTGACGCTTGCAGCTGTTTTTAGCGGAGAGACCATGAGCTACGTTATCGACCGACGCCTGAACGGCAAGAACAAGAGCACGGTCAACCGCCAGCGCTTTTTGCGCCGGTACCGTGACCACATCAAAAAGGCCGTCGAAGAGGCCGTAAGTCGCCGCTCCATCATGGACATGGAGCACGGCGAACAGATCAGCATTCCCGGCCGCGATATCGACGAGCCGGTGTTGCACCATGGCCGCGGCGGCAAACAGACCATCGTTCACCCAGGCAACAAGGAGTTCACCGCCGGCGAACACATCGCCCGCCCGCAAGGTGGCGCGGGTGGCGGAGGTGGCCGCGGCAAGGCCGGTAATTCCGGCGAGGGCATGGACGATTTCGTATTCCAGATCACCCAGGAAGAATTCCTCGAATTCATGTTCGAAGACCTGGAGCTGCCCAACCTGGTCAAGCGTCACCTGGCCGGCACCGACACCTTCAAGACCGTGCGCGCCGGGATTGCCAACGAAGGCAACCCTTCGCGCATCAATATCATCCGCACCCTGCGCTCGGCCCATGCCCGGCGCATCGCGCTGACCGGCAGTAGCCGCGCACTGCTGCGCGAGGCCAAGGCCGAGCTGGCTCGACTGAAAGTCGAAGAGCCTGATAACTTCACCGACATTCAAGCCGTAGAGGCCGAGATCGAGCGCCTCAGCGCCCGCATCAACCGCCTGCCGTTCCTCGACACCTTCGACCTCAAGTACAACCTGTTGGTCAAACAACCCAATCCCAGCTCCAAGGCGGTGATGTTCTGCCTGATGGACGTGTCCGGCTCGATGACCCAGGCCACCAAGGACATCGCCAAGCGCTTCTTCATCCTCTTGTACCTGTTCCTCAAGCGCAATTACGACCGCATCGAAGTGGTGTTCATTCGCCACCACACCAGCGCCCGCGAGGTCGACGAGGAGGAATTCTTCTATTCCCGCGAGACCGGCGGCACCATCGTCTCCAGCGCGCTGAAACTGATGCAGGAGATCATGGCCGAGCGCTACCCGACCAACGATTGGAACATCTACGCGGCGCAAGCATCGGACGGTGACAACTGGAACGACGACTCACCGATCTGCCGCGAGATCCTCTCCAAACAGATCATGCCGCATGTGCAGTACTACACTTACGTGGAGATCACCCCACGCGAACACCAAGCGCTGTGGTACGAGTACGAGCGCATCGGCGAGTCTTTCCCTGACACCTTCGCCCAGCAGCAGTTGGTTTCGGCCGGCGATATCTATCCGGTCTTCCGTGAACTCTTCCAGCGCAGGTTAGCCACATGACCGCCAGAGCACAGAGACGCCACCCCATATCCACCGGGTCCGAGTGGACGTTCGACCTGATCCAGACCTACGACCGGGAAATCAGCCGGCTGGCCGAGCGTTACGCGCTGGACACCTACCCTAACCAGATCGAAGTGATTACCGCCGAGCAGATGATGGATGCCTACGCCTCCGTCGGTATGCCGTTGGGTTATCACCACTGGTCCTACGGCAAGCAGTTCCTCAGTACCGAAAAATCCTACAGCCGCGGCCAGATGGGCCTGGCCTACGAGATCGTGATCAACTCCGATCCGTGCATCGCCTACCTGATGGAAGAGAACACTATGTGCATGCAGGCACTGGTGATTGCCCATGCCTGCTATGGGCACAACAGTTTCTTCAAGGGCAACTACCTGTTCCGCACCTGGACCGACGCCAGCTCGATCATCGACTACCTGGTGTTCGCCAAGCAGTACATCGCCCAGTGCGAAGAGCGCCACGGCATCGATGCCGTGGAAGACCTGATCGACTCTTGCCATGCCCTGATGAATTACGGCGTAGACCGCTACAAGCGGCCTTACCCGATTTCCGCCGAAGAGGAACGGCGCCGGCAGAAAGAGCGTGAAGAACACCTGCAGAAACAGATCAACGACCTGTGGCGAACCATCCCCAAAGGGGCTGAGAAGGGCAGCGACCGCGACGATGCACGCTTCCCCGCCGAACCGCAGGAGAACATCCTCTACTTCATTGAAAAACACGCTCCGCTGCTCGAACCCTGGCAGCGCGAGGTAGTGCGCATCGTGCGCAAGATCGCCCAATACTTCTATCCACAGCGCCAGACCCAGGTGATGAACGAAGGCTGGGCCACCTTCTGGCACTACACGCTGATGAACGACCTCTACGACGAGGGCCTGGTAACCGAAGGCTTCATGATGGAGTTCCTCCAGTCGCATACCAGCGTGGTGTTCCAACCCGGCTTCGACAGCCCGTACTACAGCGGCATCAACCCCTATGCCCTGGGCTTTGCCATGTACACCGACATTCGCCGCATCTGTGAACATCCAACCGAGGAAGATCGCCGCTGGTTCCCCGACATTGCCGGCAGTGATTGGCTTTCTACCATCAAGTTCGCCATGAGCAGCTTCAAGGACGAGAGCTTCATCCTGCAGTACCTGTCACCCAAGGTGATCCGCGATCTGAAGCTGTTCAGCATCCTCGATGACGATCAACGCGACGACTTGCTGGTGCCAGCGATCCACGACGAATCCGGTTATCGAGTCATCCGCGAGCAACTGGCTGCGCAATACAACCTGGGCAACCGCGAACCCAACGTGCAGATCTGGAGTATCGACCGCCGAGGCGACCGCTCGCTGACCCTGCGCCACCAGCAGCACAACCGCAAACCGCTGGGCGACTCTACCGAGGAGGTGCTCAAGCACCTGCACCGCTTGTGGGGCTTCGACATCCATCTGGAAACCGTACAGGGCGACCAGATCATGAAAACCCATCACATGCCGCCACGCGGCGAGCATGGCGAGGCCGGCGACTACGGACGCATGGACCTGGCCGTGGTTCATCACCTCTAGCCAAGCCCCTCCCTTGCTGTCGACAGGTTATCCTGTGGGCAGCAACGGAGATTTCACATGCAGATTTACAAAGTTGGCGGCGCGGTGCGTGACCGCCTGCTCGGGCGTCCTGTCAGCGATGTCGACTGGCTGGTGGTGGGTGCCACAGTTGAACAGATGCAAGCTTTGGGTTATCGCCCGGTCGGGGCCGACTTCCCGGTCTTCATTCATCCCAAGACTGGCGAGGAATATGCGCTGGCGCGCACCGAGCGCAAGAGCGGGCGTGGCTATGGCGGTTTTACCTTCCATGCCAGCCCTGAGGTAACCCTTGAACAAGACCTGATTCGCCGCGACCTGACCATCAATGCCATGGCCGAGGATGAGCACGGCAGCCTGTGCGATCCCTACCACGGCAAGGCCGATCTGGATAAGCGCATATTGCGCCACGTTTCCCCTGCGTTTGCCGAAGATCCCCTCAGGGTTCTGCGTGTCGCCCGCTTCGCCGCTCGCTATGCCACGCTGGGGTTCAAGGTGGCTGAAGAAACCCTTGAGCTGATGCGACAGATCAGCGATTCGGGTGAATTGCAGGCTTTGACTGCCGAGCGTAGCTGGAAAGAGATCGAGCGCGCGCTGATGGAAGATCAGCCGCAGGTGTTCATTCAGGTGCTGCGTGATTGTGCTGCGCTAAAACAGCTGATGCCGGAGCTAGATACCCTGTTAGAAAGCGACCAGCAAACCTTGGCTGTGCTCGAACAGGCCGCCCTGCATCAGCAGCCCCTGCATGTGCGTTGGGCCTGCTTGACGCATGACCTGGGTGGAGCGATCAAAGCCATCAACCAACGCTTCAAAGCGCCGCGAGAATGCCAGGAGCTGGCCTTGCTCGTGGGCGAATGCCACGGCTATTGCCAACAGGCCTACACGCTCAGCGCATCGAAGCTGCTCGAGTTGCTGCAGAAGTTTGATGTGTATCGAAGGCCGCAGCGCTTCGAAGACTACATCGCGGCGTGCGAGATGATTGCCCGTGGGCGGCAACTGCTACAGGAACAGGGCTATCCACAGGGCGCCTACCTACGTGCAGCAGCGCAGGCAGCCAAGGCGGTGGATGTGAAGGGCTTGGTGGAACGAGGCCTGACCGGGCAGGCGTTAGGTGAGGCGCTCAAGGCTGAGCGACTGGCGGCGCTAGAGCGCTTTACCCAGGCTTGAGAATGCTATCGCGGGGCAAGCCCGCTCCCACGCAGTCCCCTCCAACGCCAACTTATCGCTGAAGCATACGCAGGAAGCGCCTGCGCTAGTGTCATCGCTGAAGCATAAGCAGGAAGCGGCTGCGCAGGAGCAACTACGTGGGAGCGGGCTTGCCCCGCGATAGCGCCAGTACAAGCCCAGAACAACTCCAGCTCAGCTCACGGACGGGTCAGCTGCAACCCACGCCACTCAAACGGCACTGGCACCAACACCTGGTCGATGCTCGCCTCCTGCCACAGCTGCGCCATGCGCTTGCCCGCCCCCGGATGCAGCAATGTCGGCGCGATCAGCGACAACGGCCACAGCACGAACGCATTCTTCAGAATCTCCGCCCGCGGCAATACCAAGCCATCGAATGTGCCATGCAGATCGTCATACATCAGCACATCGATATCCAACGGCAAGCCCTTGCGATCCGGCGCATAGCGGCCATTTTCCGCCTCGATGAACTTGAGCCGGCGATCCAGCTCCAGCAGCGGCAGGTCAGTTTGGCCAGTCACCACCAGATTGAAGAACGGGCCGCTCTTGATCCCGACTGCCTGGCTTTCGAATACCGGCGAGCAGCGCATGTCTCGCAGAAAACCCGCCAAGGCATCGAGCCCGGCGCACAGGTGCGTCTCACGCTCGATGTTACTGCCCAGCCCTAGGTAAACCGTGCTCAAAGACATCCGCGCTCGATCTCCACGCCAACACCACCACGGGCTGCCGGGACCGCGCCCGGCTTGGTCAGCTTCAGTCTCACCCAGGGAATGTGGAACTCTTCCATCAGCACCGCGACCAGCCGCTCGGCGAAGGTCTCGACCAACTCGAAGCGCGCCTGCTCGGCAAACGCCTGCACCCGCGCCGACACACTGGCGTAGTCCAGCGCCAGGCTCAGGTCGTCACCGGCCGCGGCTGGGCGGTTATCCCAGGCGAAGCTCAAGTCCAGGCGCAGGCACTGGCGAATATCCCGTTCCCAGTCATAAGCACCGATCACGGTATCGACTTCCAGGCCTTCGATGAACACTCTGTCCAAGCACTTCTCTCCACAGCACGACAAGGGCGACTGGCGCCGTTAGAATCAGGGCGTCCTCGCCCGGAATAGTTAGCATGTTTTGGTTATTGGCGCTGCTCGCCTACCTGCTCGGCTCTCTGTCCTTTGCCATCGTCCTGAGCCGCCTCAGCGGCAGCCCCGACCCTCGCTCAAGCGGTTCGGGCAATGCCGGGGCGACCAACATGCTGCGTTTGGCAGGTCGCAAAATGGCGATCCTGACCCTGCTGGGCGACCTGTGCAAGGGCATGTTGCCAGTGCTGCTGGCCGACCTGGCCGGTTTGGGCTTGCAACAGCAAGCCTGGATTGGCCTATGCGCGGTGATTGGCCACCTGTTTCCGGTGTATTTCCGCTTCAAGGGAGGCAAAGGCGTAGCAACGGCGGCCGGCATGCTCATGGCGCTGTACTTTCCTGCCGCACTGCTGGCCATCGTCGCCTGGGGCCTGACCTTCTACTTGACCCGCACCAGCTCGCTCGCTGCGTTGATCGCCACCCCGCTGACCCTGCCACTGCTGGCCTGGCGCGAGCCGGAAGCACTGCTGCCCATGACCGTACTCACGATACTGATCGTCTGGCGTCATCGCAGCAATCTACGCGACCTGTTCGCCGGACGCGAACGACATTTCTGAGCCATGCGCATGAGCGGCATCGAGCTCAAACCGGCGGCAACTGCTCCATCGGCCAGCGTGCCTGAACACTGATGGCCAGATCCTGTTTCTGTCCGGCCAACAGCCGCTGGCAACCTGCGTAGGCGATCATCGCACCGTTATCGGTGCAGAACCTGGGGCGCGCGTAGTAGACGTTGCCTTTGATCCCGGCAAGCATGCTTTCCAGCGATTCGCGCAGCGCCTTGTTGGCACTCACGCCACCAGCGATGACCAGACGCTTGAGGCCAGTCTGCTTGAGCGCGCGCTTGCACTTGATGGTCAGAGTCTCAACCACCGCCTGCTGGAACGCCAGGGACACGTCGCAACGGGTTTGCTCGTTGTCGTCTCCAGCATCGCGGCACTTCTGCCAGGTATTGAGGGCGAAGGTCTTCAGGCCGCTGAAGCTGAACTCAAGGCCAGGGCGATCAGTCATCGGCCGTGGGAAGACAAAGCGTCCAGGCACGCCCTGCTCGGCCAGCCGAGCGATTTCCGGGCCACCTGGATAATTCAGGCCAATCAGCTTGGCGGTCTTGTCGAACGCCTCGCCTGCCGCATCGTCCAGGCTCTCCCCCAGCAGCTGGTACTGGCCGATGCCATCGACTCGCACCAGCTGGGTGTGGCCACCGGACACCAACAAAGCGACGAACGGGAACTCCGGTGGCTGCTCTTCGAGCATCGGCGCCAGCAGATGGCCTTCCATATGGTGCACGCCGATCGCCGGGATATCCCAGGCAAACGCCATGGCCTGGGCGCAGGAAGCGCCCACCAGCAAGGCGCCCACCAGCCCAGGGCCTGCGGTGTAGGCGATGGCATCGATCTCGGTGGCGACCGCCCCGGCTTCGTCCAGCACCTGGCGGATCAACGGCAACATACGCTTGACGTGATCACGCGAGGCGAGTTCGGGCACAACGCCGCCATAGGCGCGGTGCAGGTCGATCTGGCTGAACAGCGCGTCGGCCAGCAGGCCGCGTTCACTGTCGTATAATGCGACGCCAGTTTCGTCGCAGGATGTTTCCAATCCCAGTACTAGCATGGGTCCGTGCCTTGTGGAGGCTGAATTCGAAGGCGCGCATGATAGTCCCCGTGCCCAGTGCCGACCAGCGGTTTTCGATCAGAGGCTTTGCATTCCGGCTAGCTAAGCGTTAACATCCGCAACCCTTGAAAACCGACGTTCTCCAGCGCATCTGTGTTTTGTCAGGAGTACGTCTACCCCGGTAACGAATGAAGGTAGCCCTGGATGCCAGCCGTCAAAGTAAAAGAGAACGAACCCTTCGACGTAGCTCTGCGTCGTTTCAAGCGCTCCTGCGAAAAAGCCGGTGTACTGGCTGAAGTGCGTAGCCGCGAGTTTTACGAGAAGCCGACTTCCGAGCGTAAGCGCAAGGCTGCAGCCGCAGTTAAGCGTCACGCTAAGAAAGTCCAGCGCGAACAGCGCCGCGCCGTTCGTCTGTACTAATACAGACGTTCAACGCAAAGCTTCTGCCCTGCCCGGCTAACCGCCGGGCCGATGGCAGCGGTTGTTTCAAACCTTAAGCGTCAGCTTGAGGCGCTCTCTGCGACTTGCAGTAGAGCAAGCAGCTTGAACACGTCAGAGCTGGTCCTAGACCAGTCGTGCCGTCCCTGTCTGGCGAGCCCTTGTGGCTGGCGACGAGCACACCTCCCTCGCTTTTCCCGTACCGCTGCACTCTCTCCCGCATACTTGCGTTAGCGATTAGACTTGCCAGTTGCCAGATGACGAGACTGTTATGGCCGGGCTGATTCCCCAGACTTTCATTGACGACCTTCTCAACCGCACCGACATCGTCGACGTGGTGAGTTCGCGCGTCCAACTGAAAAAGACCGGCAAGAACTACTCCGCCTGCTGCCCGTTCCACAAGGAAAAGACGCCCTCCTTCACCGTCAGCCCCGACAAGCAGTTCTACTACTGCTTCGGCTGCGGCGCCGGCGGCAACGCCTTGGGCTTCGTCATGGACCACGACAACCTGGATTTCCCCCAGGCAGTCGAGGAACTGGCCCGCAGCGCGGGCATGGAAGTGCCGCGCGAAGAAGGCCGACGTGGGCACAAGCCACGCCAGCCCACCGATTCGCCCCTTTATCCGCTGCTGGAAGCGGCTGCCGAGTTCTACCGTCAGGCACTGCGTAGCCATCAGACCCGCAAGGCGGCGGTGGACTACCTCAAAGGCCGCGGCCTGTCGGGTGAGATTGCCCGCGACTTCGGCTTGGGTTTCGCCCCGCCAGGTTGGGATAACCTGATGAAGCACCTGGGCGCCGACAGCTTGCAGCAAAAGGTGATGATCGACGCCGGCCTACTGATCGAGAACGCCGAGAGCGGCAAGCGCTACGACCGCTTCCGCGACCGGGTGATGTTCCCGATCCGCGACAGCCGTGGCCGAGTGATCGCCTTCGGCGGTCGGGTGCTGGGCGACGACAAGCCCAAGTACCTGAACTCGCCGGAAACCCCGGTGTTCCACAAGGGCCAGGAGCTGTACGGCCTGTTCGAGGCACGCAAGCACAACCGCAGCCTCGATGAGATCATCGTCGTCGAAGGCTACATGGACGTCATCGCCCTGGCCCAGCAAGGCTTGCGCAACGCGGTGGCAACGCTAGGCACAGCAACCAGCGAAGAACACCTCAAGCGCCTGTTCCGGGTCGTGCCTAGCGTGCTGTTCTGTTTTGACGGCGACCAGGCTGGGCGCAAGGCGGCCTGGCGCGCCCTGGAGTCGACCCTGTCGAGCCTTCAGGACGGGCGCCGTGCACGCTTCCTGTTCCTGCCCGAGGGGGAAGACCCAGACACCCTGGTACGCGCCGAAGGCACTGACGCCTTCCAGGCCCGCATCAATCAGCATGCGCAACCGCTGGCCGACTACTTCTTCGAGCAATTGAGCAACGAAGCCGACCCGCGCTCGCTCGAAGGCAAGGCGCACATGGCCACTCTGGCCGCGCCGTTGATCGAAAAAATCCCCGGCGCCAACCTGCGCCAGCTAATGCGCAATCGCCTGCGGGAAATCACCGGGCTCGATCCGCAGCAGATGGAGCAATTGGCGCAAAGCGCACCAGCACCCAGCGTGCCGGACTACGACCCTGGCTACGACTACGACGCCATGGCCAGCTACACCCCGGACTACGGCGATCAGCATCAGCCCGACTATGGCCTAGCTCATCAAGGCCATCAGGAACAACGGCCATGGACGCCCAAACAGGGCGGCGGCAAGAAGCAGTGGGACAACAAACCCTGGGACAAGAAGGGTGGCAAACCCTGGCAACGCGATGGCCAACGCGATGCGCCGCCGCGAGTGCCGGCACCGGTTGAACCGCCGATGTTGTCGGCCCTGCGCACGCTACTGCACTACCCGCTGCTGGCCGGCAAAGTGGAAGACGCCAGCCATTTCGCCGACGAAGAACATGTTTACAACCAGTTGCTGGTGGCCCTGATCGAAGCCGCGCAGAAGAATCCTAAGCTAAGCTCAATGCAGCTGATTGCACGCTGGCACGGCACTGACCAAGGCCGCCTGCTGCGCGCTTTGGCAGAAAAGGAATGGTTGATCGATGCCGACAACCTTGAACAACAGTTTTTCGACACCATTACTAGTTTATCCGCCCGCCAACGCGAGCGCAGCCTGGAACATCTGATGCGCAAAGCACGTCAAAGTGAGTTGAGCACAGAGGAAAAATCTCAGCTTTTAGCCCTGCTGAGCCGCAATGTTCCCGCACAAAACCCGACCTCATCTGGCGCGTGAGGTCCTAGCTCGGGTATAATCCTCGGCTTGTTTTTTGCCCGCCAAGACCTTCAGTGGATAGGGTGTTATGTCCGGAAAAGCGCAACAGCAATCTCGTATCAAAGAGTTGATCACCCGCGGTCGTGAGCAGGGTTACCTGACTTACGCGGAGGTCAACGACCACCTGCCTGAGGATATTTCAGATCCTGAACAGGTGGAAGACATCATCCGCATGATCAACGACATGGGGATCAACGTATTCGAGACTGCTCCGGATGCGGATGCCCTGTTGTTGGCGGAAGCCGACACTGACGAAGCCGCAGCCGAAGAGGCCGCCGCAGCGTTGGCCGCCGTTGAGACCGATATCGGCCGCACGACCGACCCGGTGCGCATGTACATGCGTGAAATGGGTACTGTCGAGCTGCTGACCCGCGAAGGCGAGATCGAAATCGCCAAGCGTATCGAGGAAGGCATCCGTGAAGTCATGGGCGCTATCGCTCACTTCCCGGGTACTGTCGACTACATCCTTAGCGAATACGACCGCGTCACCACCGAAGGTGGCCGCCTGTCCGACGTTCTCAGTGGTTACATCGACCCTGATGACAATATCGCTGCACCGACCGAAGAAGTGCCGATTCCTGGCGCCAAGGCCGCTGCTGCGAAGGAAGAGGCAGACGACGAAGAAGAGGAAAAGGACGGCGATGACGAAGAGGAAGAGGCCGAAAGCGGTCCCGATCCGGTCATTGCTGCCCAGCGTTTCGGCGCGGTTTCCGACCAGCTCGTCATCACCCTCAAGGCGCTGAAAAAGCACGGCCGTACCCATGCCGAAAGCATCGGTGCCATGCAGGCCCTGGCTGATCTGTTCATGCCGATCAAGCTGGTGCCCAAGCAGTTCGAAGTGCTCGTCGAGCGCGTTCGTGGTGCCCTGGATCGCCTGCGTCAGCAAGAGCGCGCGATCATGCAACTGTGTGTTCGTGACGCTCGCATGCCGCGTGCCGACTTCCTGCGCCTGTTCCCAGGCAACGAAGTCGACCAGACCTGGAGCGGTGACCTGTCCAAGCGCAGCACCAAGTGGGCCGCCGCGCTGGGCGAGAAGAACGACGCGATCGTTGCCTGCCAGCAGAAGCTGGTCGACCTTGAAACCGAGACTGGCCTGACCGTCGCCGAGATCAAGGAAATCAACCGTCGCATGTCGATCGGCGAGGCCAAGGCCCGTCGCGCGAAAAAGGAAATGGTCGAGGCCAACCTGCGTCTGGTGATCTCGATCGCCAAGAAGTACACCAACCGTGGTCTGCAGTTCCTCGATCTGATCCAGGAAGGCAACATCGGCTTGATGAAGGCGGTGGACAAGTTCGAATACCGTCGCGGCTACAAGTTCTCGACCTACGCCACCTGGTGGATTCGCCAGGCGATCACCCGCTCGATCGCCGACCAGGCGCGCACCATCCGTATCCCGGTGCACATGATCGAGACGATCAACAAGCTCAACCGTATTTCCCGCCAGATGTTGCAGGAAATGGGTCGCGAACCGACCCCGGAAGAGCTCGGTGAGCGCATGGAGATGCCTGAGGACAAGATCCGCAAGGTGCTCAAAATCGCCAAAGAGCCAATCTCCATGGAGACGCCGATTGGTGATGATGAAGATTCGCACCTGGGCGACTTCATCGAGGACTCGACCATGCAGTCCCCGATCGATGTAGCCACGGTCGAAAGCCTCAAGGAAGCCACCCGTGACGTGCTCGGCGGCCTGACCGCACGCGAAGCCAAAGTGCTGCGCATGCGTTTCGGTATCGACATGAACACCGACCACACCCTCGAAGAGGTCGGCAAACAGTTCGACGTGACCCGTGAGCGGATCCGTCAGATTGAAGCCAAGGCGCTGCGCAAGCTGCGCCATCCGACCCGAAGCGAGCACCTGCGCTCCTTCCTCGACGAGTGATGACGAACCCCGGCCCAGGCCGGGGTTTTTCTTGGGCGCAACACTGCAAGCGCGATCAAACTTAAATCACCTCCCCCGCCACTGCCCGCACGATGCCCGTCTACACTCGAATTCAGACCATCTGACCGAGAGGCAGCCATGCCGATAATGCCGGCCATTCTGTTGCTGATCCTATCCATTTGGAGCGCAACGGCCGGCGCCCTTACCCTGACCGACGAAGAGAAAGCCTGGCTCAGCGAACACCCACAGCTGCGGCTGGGTGTCGACGCTTCCTGGCCCCCGTTCGAGTTCCGCGATCAGGAGGGCCGCTACCAGGGATTGGCCGCCGATTACATCGCCCTGATCCAGGAGCGCCTGGGTGTGACGCTCAAGCCGATCGAGCCCACCAATTGGAGTCGGGTCCTGGAACAGGCGCGGCATAACCAGCTCGACCTGCTGCCCGGCATCATGTCGACTCCGGAACGGCAGAATTACCTATCGTTCACCCGCCCGTACCTGGACTTCCCGATTGTCATCCTCGCCCATGAGGGCGGCCCGCAACCGCGCACCCTCAAGGACCTGTACGGCCTGAAAATCGCCGTGGTGCAAGACTACGCCCCCCACGAACTACTGCGCACTCACCACCCCGACCTCAACCTGGTGGCCCTGCCCAATGTCAGCTCGGCTCTGCAAGCGCTAGCCACTGATGAAGTCGACGCGGTGGTCGGTGATCTCGCTTCAAGTATCTGGAGCTTGCGCCAGCTCAAACTCGATGGTCTGTACGTCAGCGGCGAAACGCCCTATCGCTATCAACTGGCCATGGCTGTGCCACGCGAGAACAAGCAATTGGTCGGCATTCTGGACAAGGTCCTGGCCGACATGAGCAGTGCGGAAATCAGCCACATCCAGCAGCGCTGGGTAGGTAACGTGGTCGACCAGAGAAGCTTCTGGCACGACATGCTCCTGTATGGCCTGCCGGGCGTACTGCTGCTGGTAGCGATCCTCGCTGCGATGATCCGTGTCAACCGCCGCCTGAGCTCGGAAATCTCGCGGCGCATCGCCTTGGAGCAAGAACTGCGCAGCAGCGAGTACCACTACCGCAGCCTGGTGGAGAGCCTGTCGGCGATCGCCTGGGAGGCAGATGCCAACGACTTCACGTACAGCTATGTGTCTCCGCATGCCGAAGACCTACTCGGTTTTGCCACCAATGAGTGGCTCAAGCCTGGCTTCTGGCGCAGCATCCTGCACCCTGAGGACGCGCTATGGGCGCAGGCCTACTGCGAAAGCGAGACCGCAGCGGGACGCGATCACAGCCTCGATTACCGGGTGATCCGCGCCGATGGCCATACCCTGTGGGTGCGCAACATCGTCAGCATGATCGAACACGGCCACCGACCGCTGATGCGCGGCTTGATGATCGACATCAGCGAGGCCAAACACACCGAAGATGCCCTGCGCCTGTCGGAGCAGAAGTTCGCTTCGGTATTCCAGCAATGCCCCGACATCCTACTGATCGCCAGGCACAGCGACGGCTGCCTGCTTGAGGTCAATGAGGCCTTCGAGGAGCAAATCGGCTTGAGCCCCAGCGAAGTCGTCGGCCGCACAGCGACCGAGCTGGGCTTGTGGGGCGTCAGTGGCAGCGGTCCGGCCTTGCTTGAACGCCTGCATCGCGGCGGCATTCGCAACCTGGAAATGAGTTTCCGCCGAAGCAACGGCCAATTGTTCACCGGCCTGACCTCGGCCGAGACCTTTGATTTGGACGGCATTCCCGCCCTGGTGGTGGCGGTGCGCGATATCAGCCAGTTGAAAGAGACCCAGCAACAGCTGCAAACCTCCGAAGAAAAATTTGCCAAAGCCTTCCACGCCTCGCCGGACGGTCTTTTGCTGTCGCGCCAGAGCGATGGCCTGCTGATCGAGGTCAACGAAGGCTTCTGCCGCCTGACCGGCTACGACCTCAACCCAACCATTGACCAAACCTCGCTGGACCTGGGCATCTGGGTCGACCTCAACGAGCGCAAGCGCATGGTCGACCAGCTCCAGCGTGATGGCTTCGTACGCGACTTCAGCTGCCATATCCGCCGCAGCGACGGACAGATCCGCCTGTGCGAGCTGTCTGCGCGGCCCCTGCCGATTGGCGGCATCGACTGCATGCTGACCATCGCCCGCGACATCACCGAACGCCACCTGATGCAGGAGAAACTGCAGCTGGCAGCCACGGTGTTCGAGAACACCGCCGAAGGCGTGTTGATCACCGATACCGACCAGCGCATCAGCGCGGTCAACCGCGCCTTCAGCGAGATTACCGGCTACAGCGAGATCGAAGCCCTGGGCCAGACACCCCGCCTGCTTGCCTCAGGCCAGCACGACAGCGCGTTCTACGCGGCGATGTGGCACCAGCTGACAGCTGAAGGCCACTGGCAAGGCGAGATCCAGAACAAGCGCAAGAACAGCGAGCTCTACCCCAGCTGGCTGACCATCAGCGCGGTACGCAATAGCGACAGGGAAATAACCCATTTCGTTGCCGTCTTTGCCGATATCTCCAGCCTCAAGCACGCTCAAGCCAAGCTCGACTACCAAGCCCACCACGACCCACTGACCGGCCTGCCCAACCGCGCCTTGTTCGAAAACCGCTTGCAGGCCGCCCTCACCTGCGCGCAGATCTCCAACCGCCAGGGGGCGGTGCTGTTCCTCGACCTGGACCGCTTCAAGCACATCAACGACAGCCTCGGTCACCCGGTTGGCGATCTGCTGCTCAAAGGCATTGCCCAGCGCCTCAAGGAACAAGTACGCGATGTCGACACCGTGGCCCGCCTGGGCGGCGACGAGTTCATCATTCTTCTACCTGGCCTGCACAAGCCCAGTGACGCTAGCAGCATTGCCAACAAGTTGCTGGCCTGCTTCCACGCCCCCTTCCAGGCCGGCGAACATGAGTTTTTCACCAGCGCCAGCATCGGCATCAGCCTCTATCCGCAAGATGGCAGCGACGTCGCCAGCCTGATCCGCAATGCCGATGCCGCCATGTACCGCTCCAAAGCCAAAGGCCGCAACCGGGTCGAAGCCTACACCCGCGATCTCACCGCCCAGGCCAGTGAACGCATTGCCCTGGAGCACGAACTGCGCCGGGCCATCGAACGCAACGAGCTCAGCCTGTATTACCAACCCAAGTTCAGCCTCAAGACCCAGAACCTGGTCGGTGCCGAAGCGCTGATCCGCTGGAGCCACCCGACCCTGGGCGAAGTCCCGCCCGAGCACTTCATTCACCTGGCCGAAGAGAATGGCACCATCCTCCAGCTTGGCGACTGGGTGCTGGAACAAGCCTGCCGGCAGATGCACGACTGGAAGACCACCTACCAGCCCTTCGGCCCCCTGTCGATCAACCTGGCCGGTGCGCAGTTGCGTCAGCCAAACCTGGCCAAGCGCATTGAAAGCCTGCTCAATACCTATCAGTTGCAAGCGGGAGACTTGCAGCTGGAAATCACCGAAAACTTCATCATGAGCCAGGCCGAAGAAGCCCTGAGCGTACTGCATCAGCTCAAGCAACTGGGTGTGCAATTGGCAATCGACGACTTCGGTACCGGCTACTCCTCGCTCAGTTACCTGAAGCGCTTGCCCCTGGATATCCTCAAGATCGACCAATCGTTCATCCGCGGCCTGCCGGAAGACCCCCACGACGCCGCAATCGCCCGAGCCATCATCGCCCTGGGGCGCAGCATGCAGTTGACCATCATTGCCGAAGGCGTGGAAAACCAAGCCCAGCAGTACTTCCTTGCAGCTGAAGGTTGCGAGCAAATCCAGGGCTACATCGTCAGCCTGCCGCTACCGCCAGAGAAGTTCGCAGAGACCTTTCTTCGTATAGCACTATCGGATCTTTCGGATGGCACCCATTCAAATCCCTCGCTATAATCCCGGCACCTTCTGGGGCCTATAGCTCAGTTGGTTAGAGCAGAGGACTCATAATCCTTTGGTCCACGGTTCGAGTCCGTGTGGGCCCACCAAACAAACGACAAAGCCGCGCATTTGCGCGGCTTTGTCGTAGTTGCTGTTCAAGAGCCTCGCGTGAGCCGAATAACGCATCTAATCGGCTCACGGCACCAGCGCCTGCGTTAAAGATCGCGTAACAACAGCGTCTTGCCAAAGTTACGCAGTGCCTGGCTGTACTGCCGGCGCCAGTTATCCCGCCAATACGCCGCATCGGGGTATTTGCCATCCAGACAGCGCACCGCAATGATGTCGCTGGAGGCGATTTCTTCAGGCTGCTGCTGGCTGAGCATGGGGAAGGCCATATAGGCTTTGAAGCGTTTGGACAGCACGCGGTCGATAGCGACGTTATTGAACGGCGCCTCTTCAAGCAGACGCTCGCAGCCACGGGCAGAGAGGATATAGGCGTGGGTGCCCCTGGCGCGTACGCGGGCGATGCCGCGGGTCCAGGTTAGCCAGACCTTGCCCAGGTTGGCGCCGAGGTAGAACAGCTCAGGGTCGCGGCGCTGGAAAAACTTGTTGATCTGCTCGACCTGGATCGGGTCGAAGGTAAGCAGGGTGGCGTCATCTTCAAGAATCAGGGTGCGCCGGTAGCCGCGGTCGAGCGCCGCTCTGGCGCATTTCATGTGAGAGTCGAAACAGCCGCGCTCGGGACTGTATTGGTCGCGATCCACCAGCATGAACTCGATATCCAGCCCACTTGCAGCAAACTCGCGTTGCAATAACTCGCGACGGTCGCTGCGTTCCTTGAGGCTGATGCAGAAAACGCCGTCGATCTGCAGACGGCTCAGGTCCTTGTGTTTGGTCATCCCTTCCATCTCTCGAACAGGTGAATCTTTGCCGACGCTAAAGCGCCTCGGGCCACGATTTGCTCCAGTCGACCTGCTCACTGTATTGCTTAACTTCAGGCCTGCCGGCGTCGTTCTACTCCATCTGTGACGCCTGCAACATTGCGACGACTTCCCTGGCAAAGACCTGTGTGGCAAACAGGCCTACCTTCTGAGCTTAGACCTGAAAGCAACTTTTCTCGTTGGATAGGCCAACTCATGCGGTATAAGCGCGGTTCAACCGCCTTGCTCTAGGTGCGAAGGGCTGACTAGTCTATGGCCTTCTGAACAGAGAGCCGTCATGCCAGACTCCCGCCAAATCGCCCTCGATGAAATCGACCGCCAGCTAATCGCGTTACTGCAAATTAACGCCCGTGAAAGCGTCGCCACCCTCGCTCGCCACCTGGGCATTGCCCGCACCACGGTCAATTCGCGCCTGGCGCGGCTGGAGAAGAGCAAGGTTATAACCGGTTATGGCGTGCGCTTGGGCCAGCGCCTGATAGGCGGTGGTCTGCAGGCCTATGTCGGGATCAAGGTGCAGCCGCGTTCGGGTAAGGATGTGGTGCGGCGCATGAGCGCCATGGGCCAGGTGCAACAGCTGTGCGCGGTGAGTGGTGAGTTCGACTATGTGGCGTGGCTGCACAGCGATTCTCCCGAACAACTGGACCAACTGCTCGATCAGATCGGCAGCCTTGAGGGCGTGGAGAAAACCACCACCTCGATCATCCTCAGCAGCAAAGTGGACCGCGGGCAGCCGGGCTGACTACTTGCGCCTGGGCTTCAACGCTCCATCGCGTCGAGCACCGCGTCAGTCAAGGCTCTGATCGCCTCGGCTGAATGATGGATCGTCCAGATCAGGCCGCTGTGTGATTCCGAAGCATGGTGTTGGGCGTAATCATCGGCGATCTGGCGGATACCGTTGGCCAACAGACTGGCGTGGACCAAGGCGTCAGCGGCGTCGATACCCGAGCTTACGTGGAACACTGGCGGATGGCTGGCTTCGCAGGTGCTGAAAGGTTGTTCGGTGGTCGGGTTGAGTTTGAGGGGTGGATCGGGAACGATCTTTTTCACTATTCAGCTTCCAAGTTGGTTCTGGAAAACTGCCCCTATTTTCTTTCTCACAGGAAAAGGGTGGCAGCCATGGGCGGGGTGAGAAACCGGCCAACTTGGAAATCCGGCCAGGCAAAAGCCTGCCCGCGCACAGCTGCCATGAAACAAGCCTGGTGCGAAGTTGGGGGATGGGTTTCTCACGCCCAGTCACCGAATTTGCGGTGACTGCAGGAAGTTAGCGATGAACCATTTCCCGCACAGCCAGACCGAGGCGATAGCGCGCGTAGGATACGTCCTGAATTTTTTGCAGTCTGTAAGACGCTTCCTAGGTGAGTGCGTTTCACCACTAGGCACAGCTGGGCAACAGGAAATTTTTCGAGGCCATTTTGCCGTTACGCCTGCCCCCTCTGCACACGAGGACGTAGCAATGCGAATCGCAAAGAGAAGCTGCAATCCAAAGGTAAACCCTCCTCATCAAGACCCTCATCCACATTCGTCATTAAAACCAATTCCACGTCTAAATGACGATAAATCAATCATATCGACATCATGTTGAGTCTTAATTACGAACTACCTCCCCTCTAAAATCACCTCCAGGCATTTCCTATACTCAGGCTCCGCCCCTCGCGCAGCCCCTGGCAAGGTCATCACATGAACAACAAAAATCGCCACCCCGCCGACGGTAAAAAGCCGATCACCATCTTCGGCCCGGACTTCCCTTTTGCCTTCGATGATTGGCTGGAACACCCGGCTGGCCTGGGTAGCATCCCGGCCACGCGTCATGGTGAAGAAGTGGCGATCGTGGGCGCCGGCATCGCCGGGCTGGTGGCGGCCTACGAGCTGATGAAGCTGGGCCTCAAACCGGTGGTCTACGAAGCGTCGAAGATGGGCGGGCGGCTGCGCTCGCAGGCCTTCAACGGCACCGACGGGATCATCGCCGAGTTGGGCGGAATGCGCTTTCCGGTGTCATCCACGGCGTTCTACCACTACGTCGACAAGCTGGGCCTGGAAACCAAACCCTTCCCCAACCCGCTCACCCCTGCCTCGCGTAGCACCGTGATCGATCTGGAAGGCCAGACCTACTACGCGGAAAAAGCCGCCGACTTGCCGGCCCTGTTCCAGGAAGTTGCCGATGCCTGGGCCGATGCCCTGGAAAGCGGTGCGCGCTTTGGTGACATCCAGCAGGCTATCCGTGACCGCGACGTGCCTCGCTTGAAAGAACTGTGGAACACCCTGGTGCCGCTGTGGGACGACCGCACTTTCTACGACTTCGTCGCCACCTCCAAAGCCTTCGCCAAACTGAGTTTCCAGCACCGCGAAGTGTTCGGCCAGGTGGGCTTCGGCACTGGTGGTTGGGACTCGGACTTCCCTAACTCGATGCTGGAAATCTTCCGTGTGGTGATGACCAACTGCGACGACCACCAACACCTGGTGGTCGGCGGCGTCGAGCAAGTGCCGCAGGGCATCTGGCGCCATGTGCCGGAGCGGTGTGCGCACTGGCCCGAAGGCACCAGCCTGAGCTCGCTGCACGGCGGTGCTCCGCGCACCGGCGTCAAGCGCATTGCCCGCGCCAGCGACGGCCGCCTGGCAGTCACCGACAACTGGGGCGACTGCCGCCATTACGCGGCGGTGCTGACGACCTGCCAGAGCTGGCTGCTGACCACCCAGATCGACTGTGAAGAGTCGTTGTTCTCGCAGAAGATGTGGATGGCCCTGGACCGCACCCGTTACATGCAGTCGTCGAAAACCTTCGTCATGGTCGACCGGCCGTTCTGGAAAGACAAAGACCCAGAAACCGGTCGCGACCTGATGAGCATGACCCTCACCGACCGGCTGACCCGTGGCACCTACCTGTTCGATAACGGCGACGATAAACCAGGGGTGATCTGCCTATCCTATGCGTGGATGAGCGATGCGCTGAAGATGCTCCCGCACCCGGTGGAAAAACGCGTACAGCTGGCACTCGATGCATTGAAAAAGATCTACCCGAAAACCGATATCGCCGGGCATATCATCGGCGATCCGATCACCATTTCCTGGGAAGCCGACCCGCACTTCCTCGGTGCGTTCAAAGGCGCGCTGCCAGGCCACTACCGCTACAACCAGCGGATGTACGCGCACTTCATGCAGGCACAGATGCCCGTCGAGCAGCGCGGTATTTTCATTGCCGGCGACGACGTGTCGTGGACCCCGGCCTGGGTGGAAGGCGCGGTGCAGACCTCGCTCAATGCCGTGTGGGGTATCATGAATCACTTTGGTGGCAAGACCCACGCGGACAACCCCGGCCCTGGCGACGTGTTCGATGAAATCGGGCCGATCGCCCTGGCCGACTGAGACAAGGAGGCAGCATGCGCATCGCCCTGTTCCAGGGGCCACCCAGACCACTGGACGTGCCCGGCAACCTGCAGCGCCTGCAATACCAGGCGCAACTGGCAGCAGCTCGCGGCGCGCAGTTGCTGGTGTGCCCGGAGATGTACCTGACCGGCTACAACATCGGCAGCGAGCACGTCGAACGCCTGGCGGAGGCCGATGACGGCCCATCGGCCATGGCCGTGGTCGAGATCGCCCAGGCCCATCGCATTGCCATCGCCTATGGCTACCCAGAGCGCGGCGAAGACGGCGCGGTCTACAACAGCGTACAGTTGATCAACGCCCATGGCAGCAGCCTGTGCAACTACCGCAAGACTCATCTGTTCGGTGAGCTGGATCGGGCCATGTTCAGCCCCGGTGCGGATCATTTTCCGGTGGTCGAGCTCGACGGCTGGAAGGTCGGCATGCTGATCTGCTACGACATCGAGTTTCCGGAGAATGCCCGGCGCTTGGCGCTCGATGGCGCCGAATTGATCCTGGTGCCGACAGCCAACATGACGCCTTACGATTTCGTCTGCCAGGTGACCGTGCGTTCGCGTGCGCAGGAGAACCAGTGCTATCTGGTCTACGCCAACTACTGCGGTGCCGAGGATGAAATCCACTACTGTGGACAGAGCAGCATCATTGGCCCCGACGGCAGCCTGCTGGCGATGGCCGGGCGCGATGAGTGCCAGCTGCTGGCAGAGCTGGAGCGCGAGCGAGTGGTGCAGGGGCGCGAGGCGTTTCCCTACCTGGCCGATCTGCGTCGGGAGTTGCATCTGCCTCGACAGGGCTGAAGGGAAATCACCCTGCTCATCGCAGGCTGCGCCAGCTCCCACAGGGCCTCGCTCCCGGCCCTCTGCTGATCAACGACTTGGATATGCGCTAGCATGATGCTTCGCCACCGGAGCCCGCATGCCTGACGCCACCCGCCACCTGACCCTTACCAACGGCCTGCAGCTGACCCTGCGCCACGCCCCGCGCCTCAAGCGTGCGGCCGCTGCGGTGCGGGTGCATGCGGGGAGCCATGACGCACCTTCACGATGGCCTGGTTTGGCGCACTTTCTCGAACACTTGTTCTTTCTCGGCACCGCCCGCTTTGCGCTGCAAGACGGCCTGATGCGCTACGTCCAGCGTGTCAGCGGCCAGGTCAACGCCAGTACCCGCGAGCGCACCACCGACTTCTTCTTCGAGGTGCCGCCCGCTGCACTGTCTGGCGGCCTGGAGCGTCTGTGCCAGATGCTGGCCAAGCCCGACCTGAGCATCGAGCGCCAGCGCCGTGAGCGCGAAGTGATCCATGCCGAGTTCATTGCCTGGTCACGCAACCCTGAAGCTCAGCAGCAATTCGCCCTGCTCCAGGCAGTGTCTGCGCAGCATCCCCTGAGTGGTTTCCACGCAGGCAACCGGCATAGCCTGGCCTTGCAGGATCCGGCCTTTCAGCAGGCGCTCAGCAATTTTCACGCGACCTTCTATCAGGCTGGCCAGATTGTCTTGAGCCTGAGCGGCCCGCAGCCGCTGGATGAGCTGGAAGCGCTCGGCCGCCAGTTCGGCAGCCTGTTTGCCAGCGGCCAGCGGGTCGCCCAAGCCCTGCCGCCACCCTTGCTCAATGGGCCACTGCGACAGCCGCCTGCCAGCGCCGGTCAAATGGATCTGCTGTTTGCTCACCAGAATCTACCTGCGGGCGCGGAATCCGCACTTGAGCTATTACTTGCCTGCCTGAGCGATAGTCGGGAGGGCGGCTGGCTAGCGCAGCTGCGTAAGCGCGGCTGGTTACAGGCATGCAAAGTCGACACCCTGCACGCCTTCGCCGGTCAATTGCTCTGGCATGTGCGTCTGCACCTCAGCGAGGACGCGGATCAGGATGAGGTGCGAGCCCTACTCAATGGCTGGTTGAAGTTCATCCGCGAAGCAGACACCCAGCCATTGAATGAAGCATTCGCTCACTTGCAACGCAGCCGAGAACAAGCCGCCGGTGCCCTGGAACTGGCACGCCGAGACAGTACCGGCCGCGCTTTCCAGGCACTCGATGGGCAAGGCCTGAAAGCCTTCGCCGCTCTACTGGATAGCCTGCCCCTGCACAGCCACGGAGACTGGCATGTGCCGGGCGCCGATCCACTCCTGCAAGACGAACTTCCTGCCGCCAGGGCGCCACTGCCTGAAGGCCTGAGCGTCAGTGATAGCTTGCCAAGCGATTGCCAATTCGCAGCGCTGTACCTGCGCTGGCAGATCGTCTCGCCGTTGCGAACACGCTTGCATGCAGTACTCGAACACGCTTTACGGCCTTTGACGCAACGCGCCGAGCGCGCATCTGTGCAGCTGGATTTCAGCGTCAGTCAACGCTACTGGCAACTGCGCTGCGCCGGGCTGCCAGCGGCGGTGATTCGAACCGTTGGCGAGGCGTTGCAGGTGTTGCACCGCCCACCTCAAAGCAGCTGGCAAGCGCCAGCCCCGGATGAACCCGCCTTGATACCGATCAGGGCCCTGCTCAAGCGACTGCCTGATGCCTTGACGCTAGCGCAGCCGGAGCCGATTCCCGCCTGTGCGGCGAATCAGGCCATGCTCGACCAGATTTGGCATTCGGCGCAGTGGCAGGGTTTGGCAGTAGGGTTTGGCGCTGCTGAGCAGGCGGCCTTGGGCGCGGTGTTGCAACACACATCCTGGGGCCGCCCTGCGTCCGCACCTACCGGAGGCGAGCGTGGCCGGCGCTGGGTGCCGGTCGAGGTTGCCGGGAGTGAGCACGCACTGCTGCTGTTCTGCCCGTTGCCCGCTGCCTTGCAAGGTGCTGGCCGACTGCTTGCGCAATTGCTGCAAGGCCCGGTGTACCAGCGCCTGCGCGTCGAATTGCAGCTGGGTTATGCCGTATTCAGTGCCTTTCGTCAGTTCGATGGGGTCGGCGGGCTGCTGTTCGGTGTGCAATCGCCCCACGCCACGCCAACGCAGATACTCGAACACCTGCTAGCGCTGCTGAATCAAGAGCTGATGCTCGATGGCCCTGCGCAACAGGCCCTGGCCGACAGTTTCGCAGAAACTGCCATGCCCAACGCTGATGTCGCGCACTGGGCATGGCAGACATATCTGGCGACAGAAGCGCCCGACCTTTGTGCAATCCGCAGGTCTATTCTCAGCACCACTCAAGCGCAACTGGATGAGTTGCGCCAAGCGCTGCTTGCGGCCGATCACGGCTGGTTGTGCTTGGCCAACGCTGCGGCGCCAAGCGCACAGTGGGATTAACGACAGGCCGATTGTTACCTTAGCCGCAAGGGCGCTTTTCAAAGAATTAACCTTTCGGTACAAATTTTTCTTGTAAGATAGCGCAATCCCAGCCAATGGAACCTCCTGCGCAAGGCGGCACCAAATAAGTAGCTGACAACCCCCCAGACCCATCCGGAAGGAGTAATCCCATGTGGACCAAACCTGCTTACACTGACCTGCGTATCGGCTTCGAAGTGACCATGTACTTCGCCAACCGCTAAGCCCTGCTTGCGGTTCGACGCCTCGGTCCGCCGGGGCGTTCGCGTTTTTTCACTACAGGTTTTTCCGCTAGTTCGGATAGAGAGCAGCCATGTACATCCAGATTCTCGGCTCCGCCGCCGGTGGCGGATTCCCCCAGTGGAACTGCAACTGCGTCAACTGCAAGGGTTTTCGTGACGGCTCGCTGCGTGCCACGGCGCGCACCCAGTCATCGATTGCCCTGTCCGATGACGGCGAGCACTGGATCCTGTGCAACGCCTCGCCGGACATCCGCGCCCAGCTGCAAGCCTTTGCCCCGATGCAACCGGCGCGCGCCCTGCGCGACACCGGGATCAACGCGATCGTCCTGCTCGACAGCCAGATCGACCACACCACTGGCCTGCTCAGCCTGCGCGAAGGTTGCCCGCATCAAGTCTGGTGCACCGACATGGTCCACCAGGACCTGACCACCGGCTTCCCGCTGTTCAACATGCTCAGCCACTGGAACGGCGGCCTGGTGTGGAACCGCATCGAGCTCGAAGGCAGCTTCGTCATCGACGCCTGCCCCAACCTCACGTTCACCCCGTTCCCGCTGCGCAGCGCCGCCCCGCCCTACTCGCCGCATCGCTTCGACCCGCACCCCGGCGACAACCTCGGCCTGCTGGTCGAAGACCGGCGCACCGGCGGCAAGCTGTTCTACGCCCCGGGGCTGGGACAGGTCGACGCCAAGCTGCTGGAGATGATGCACGGCGCCGACTGCCTGCTGGTCGACGGCACGCTGTGGGAGGATGATGAAATGCAGCGCCGCGGTGTCGGCACGCGCACCGGTCGCGAGATGGGCCACCTGGCGCAAAACGGCCCCGGCGGCATGCTCGAGGTGCTCGATGGCTTCGCCCGCCAGCGCAAGGTACTTATCCACATCAACAACACCAACCCGATTCTCGATGAAGACTCGCCCGAGCGGGCCGAGGTGGTCCGCCGGGGCGTTGAAGTCGCCTTCGACGGCATGAGCATCGAGCTGTAGGAGGCCCTGATGAGCGACGCAACGCCGATGTCCCCTGCCGAGTTCGAGCAGGCCCTGCGCGCCAAGGGCGCCTACTACCACATTCATCACCCCTACCACGTGGCGATGTATGAAGGCCGCGCCAGCCGCGAGCAGATCCAGGGTTGGGTGGCCAACCGCTTCTACTACCAGGTCAACATCCCGATGAAGGATGCGGCGATCCTGGCCAACTGCCCAGACCGCGAAGTACGCCGCGAGTGGATCCAGCGCCTGCTCGACCACGACGGCGCTCCGGGTGAAGACGGTGGCATCGAGGCCTGGCTGCGACTAGGTCAGGCGGTCGGGCTCGACCCAGATCAGTTGCGCTCCCAGGAGCTGGTGCTGCCGGGCGTGCGCTTCGCGGTCGACGCCTATGTCAACTTTGCCCGCCGCGCCAGCTGGCAGGAAGCGGCCAGCAGTTCGCTGACCGAGCTGTTCGCCCCGCAGATCCACCAGTCACGCCTGGACAGCTGGCCACAGCACTACCCGTGGATCGATCCTGCCGGCTATGAGTACTTCCGCACACGCCTGGGCCAGGCGCGCCGCGATGTCGAGCACGGCTTGGCGATCACCTTGCAGCACTACACCACCCGCGAAGGTCAGGAGCGCATGCTGGAGATCCTGCAGTTCAAGCTGGATATCCTCTGGAGCATGCTCGATGCCATGAGCATGGCCTACGAACTGCACCGTCCGCCTTATCACTCCGTCACCCGCGAGCGGGTCTGGCACAAGGGGATTGCCCTATGAGCTTCAATCGCCAACTGGTTCCCAACTGGCGCCCTGGCTATCGTTATCAGTACGAGCCGGCGCAAAAAGGCCATGTCCTGCTATACCCCGAGGGCATGATCAAGCTCAATGAAAGCGCCGCGCTGATCGGCGGGCTGATCGATGGCCAGCGGGATGTGGCGGCGATCATCGCCGAGCTTTCGCAGCAGTTCCCCGACGTGCCCGAAGTCGCCGATGACATCGAGCAGTTCATGGAGGTGGCCCGTGCCGAACACTGGATCGTCCTCGCCTGAGGTGCCGGCGAAACCGCCCGTCGGCCTGCCGCTGTGGCTGCTGGCCGAGCTGACCTACCGCTGCCCGCTGCAATGCCCGTACTGCTCCAACCCCCTGGACTTCGCTGCCCAGGGCCAGGAGCTGAGCACCGAGCAGTGGTTCAAGGTGATGGCCGAGGCGCGCGAAATGGGCGCCGCTCAGTTGGGCTTTTCCGGCGGTGAGCCGCTGGTGCGCCAGGATCTGGCCGAACTGATCGGCGAGGCGCGGCGCCTGGGCTACTACACCAACCTGATCACCTCTGGTATCGGCCTGACCGAGCAGCGCATCGCTGAATTCAAGCAAGCCGGGCTGGACCATATCCAGATCAGTTTCCAGGCCAGCGACGAACAGGTGAACAACCTGCTGGCCGGCTCGAAGAAGGCCTTCGCGCAAAAGCTGGAGATGGCCCGGGCAGTCAAAGCCCACGGCTACCCGATGGTGCTCAACTTCGTCACCCATCGGCATAACATCGACAAGATCGACCGCATCATCGAACTGTGCATTGCCCTGGAGGCCGACTTCGTCGAGCTCGCCACCTGCCAGTTCTACGGCTGGGCCCACCTCAACCGGGTTGGCCTGCTGCCCACTCGCGCGCAGCTGGAGCGGGCCGAGCGCATCACCAATCAATACCGCGACCAGCTCAAGGCTGCCGGCAACCCATGCAAGCTGATTTTCGTCACCCCCGATTACTACGAAGAACGCCCCAAGGGCTGCATGAACGGCTGGGGGAGCATCTTCCTCACCGTCACCCCGGACGGCACCGCCCTGCCCTGTCACGGCGCGCGCCAGTTGCCGGTGCAGTTCCCCAACGTGCGCGATCATGACCTCAGGCACATCTGGTACGACTCGTTCGGTTTCAACCGCTTTCGCGGCTACGACTGGATGCCCGAGCCGTGCCGCTCGTGCGATGAAAAGGAAAAGGACTTCGGCGGCTGCCGCTGCCAGGCCTTCATGCTCACAGGTGATGCCAGCAACGCCGACCCGGTGTGTGCCAAGTCAGCTGATCACAGCATCATCCTCAAGGCACGCGAAGACGCCGAGCACGCCCAACTGGCCATTGAAGAGCTGACTTTCCGCAATGAGCGCAACTCACGTGTCATCGTCCGCGGCTGACTTCAGCGCCGCCCAGGCCGTAGCGGCCGGTACCGACTTCGCTGACCTCAAGGTCGGCGCCGCCGGCTTGTTCTGGAACGAGTTTCGCCCCGCCGATGGTGCATGCCGGCTGTGGCACTGGCGCAATCGACAGGCTCACTGCCTGACTCCAGAGGGTTTCAGCGTGCGCAGCCGGGTCTACGAGTATGGCGGCGGCAGCTTCTGCCTGGGTGGCGATGGGCTGGTGTTCGTCAACGAGGCCGATCAACAGGTCTACACCCAGGCGCTCGATGGCTCAGCGCCCAGAGCACTCACTCAAGCGGCGGACTGTCGCTATGGTGATGTGCTGTGGCGCGATGATCGCCTGCTGGCAGTCGAGGAGTTGCACGCGGCAAGCGTCGAGCATCGCCTGGTCAGCCTCGATGGCGAAGCGCGACACGTGCTGGCAGAGGGCGCCGACTTCTATGCCTCGCCGACCTTGAGCGACGATGGCCAGCGCCTGGCCTGGATTGAATGGGATCGCCCCGCCCAGCCTTGGACCCGCACCCGGCTAATGTGCCGTGAGCGCGATAGCCAGGGTGGCTGGGGTTCGACGCGTTGCGTAGCCGGTGATGGCGACCAGGACCTGTCACTGCAGCAACCGCGCTTCGATGGGCAAGGCCAGCTCTATTGCCTGTGTGATCGTAATGGTTTCTGGCAACCCTGGGCTGAGCTCGACGGCCAATGGCAAGCCTTGCCCGCCAAGGCTGCCGACCACGCTGCCGCGCCCTGGCAGCTGGGCGCCAGCACCTGGATAGCGCTCGGCCCTGAGGCCTACCTGGCCACCTGGTTCGAAGAAGGCTTCGGTCACCTTGGGTTGCGCACAGATGGCCATCAGCTACAGCGCTACGCCAGCGACTACACACGCTTTCGCAGCCTGGCGATGGATGAGAGTTACCTTTATGCCATCGCGGCATCGCCAATCAGTCCGCCTGCGGTCATCGCGATCGAGCGGGCTAGCCAACAGATTCGCGTCCTCGCTGGCGGCGGTTTGCCGCTGCCTGCCGAACGGGTCAGCCGTCCTCAGCCACTGCGCTATCCCAGCGGCGATAGCCAGGCCCATGGCTTTTTCTATCCTGCCATGCGTGGCGAAGGCGCCGCGCCGTTGGTGCTGTTCATCCATGGCGGCCCGACTTCAGCGTGCTACCCCGTGCTGGATGCGCGCATCCAGTACTGGACCCAGCGCGGCTTTGCCGTGGCCGATCTCAACTATCGCGGTAGCAGTGGCTATGGGCGGGCGTATCGCCAGGCCCTGCACCTGCGCTGGGGCGAGATCGATGTGGAGGATGCCTGTGCGGCGGTGGCTCACCTTGCAGGGCTAGGCCTGATCGATCCGCACAAGGCGTTCATTCGTGGCGGCAGCGCCGGCGGCTACACGACCCTGTGCGCCCTGGCCTTCCACGATGTATTCCGCGCCGGTGCCAGCCTGTACGGGGTCAGCGATCCGCTGGCATTGGGGCGGGCGACGCACAAGTTCGAAGGGGATTATCTGGACTGGCTGATTGGTGATCCTCAAATCGATGCCGAGCGCTACCGGCAACGCACGCCTTTGTTGCATGCCGATCAGATCAAGGCGCCGGTGATCTTCTTCCAGGGCGAGCTGGATGCGGTCGTGGTGCCCGCCCAGACCCGGGATATGTTGGCGGCGCTCAAGGCCAATGGGGTTGAGGCCGAAGGGCATTTTTATGCTGGGGAGCGGCACGGGTTCCGTAAGGCCGAGAACCTGGCGCATGCCTTGGAAGAGGAGTGGAAGTTTTATTGCCGGGTGTTGGGCTTGTAGGTTTTGCAGTGGCTGCACAGCCGCTCGCAGGCAAGCCAGCCCCTCCGGGAACCGCGCTGTGCCTGCGAAGTCACGCGTGCTGACTCAGCGCTTGGCGATGATGTACACCGCGTGCACGATGCCCGGAATGTAACCCAACAGGGTCAGCAAGATATTCAGCCAGAACGCCCCGGCAAACCCAACCTGAAGGAACACCCCCAGCGGCGGCAGAAGAATCGCGATGATGATGCGAATGAAGTCCATGCAGGTCTCTCCGTGAAAGGGTTTAAACAAAGACTAGCCGCCCTGCCCAGAGGTTCCACACACAATCGACAGGCAAAAAAACGCCCCGGGCCAAATGAAGCAGGCCAAGGGCGATGCGCAGGAACGCGAGACGGTTCGTTGAAATTCTGTATGTCCGGGTGGCCGGTCAGGCCGGCACCTCGCGGCGGTTATGCTGCTGCGCATGCAGGCGGGCGAAAGCCCGAGCCAGGCGCAGCAGCATCTCGTCAATATTGCCTTTGCTCACGGTCAGCGCCGGAGAGAAGCGCACCACGTCCGCCTGCGGCGCATTGAGCAACAAGCCTTCGTGCAGCGCCGCCTCGACCAGCTCCTGAGCCAGGTCTTCTTGCAGCTGCAACGCCCACAGCAAGCCTTGCCCGCGTACCTCGCCCTGGCCATAACGGCCGGCCAGGCGGCTCAAGCCCTCGCGCAGGTGCCGGCCACTGTCCTGGACGTGCTCGAAGAACCCCGGTTCGAGCACCGTACGCAACACCGCCAGGCCCGCGGCGCTCATCAGCGCATTGCCATGATGACTGCCTTCCAGCTCGCCAGGTTCGGCGCAGCAGGCAGTACCCCGGGCCAGCAAGGCCGCCAGCGGCACGCCGCCACCCAGGCCTTTGCCGAGGGTGATGATGTCGGCACGCACCTCGTAGGTTTGCTCGGCCAGCAAGGCGCCGCAACGGCCAATGCCGGTCTGCACTTCATCGAGGATCAGCAGGATGCCCAGCTCGCGGCACAGCTGTTCGACCCCCTTGAGGTACTCACGGGTGGCCGGGATGACCCCAGCCTCGCCCTGGATCGGCTCCAACATGATCGCCACGGTGCGCGAGTCGACGGCTGCATGCAGCGCTGCCAGGTCGTTGAACGGCACCTTGCTAAAGCCCGGCAGACCGGGTTCGCAGCGGTTGCAGGGCAGTGGGTCGGACGCCGACAGCGCGCCCAGACTGCGACCATGACAGCCCTGGCTGGCAGTGATGATGTGGTAGGCGCCGTTACGATGCAGCTGGCCCCACTTACGCGCCAGCTTGATCGCGCCCTCGCAAGCCTCGGCGCCACTGTTGAGCAGGTAGGCTTGATCGCTGCCGGTGCTCTGGCACAGGCGATTGACCAGTTCCAGCAAACCTCGGCTGTGAAAGCCCGCACCGGGATTGATCAACGCTTGGGCCTGGTTGCCCAGTGCCTTGACCAACACGCTAGGGCTATGGCCGAGGCTGTTGACCGCGCAGCCCTGGGTGAAATCCAGATAGGCATGGCCGTCGTCGTCCCACAGCCAGGAACCCTGCCCACGCACGAACACCTGCGGCGCGCGCTCGGCGCTCGGCATCAACCGCTCGCGAGACAGCGTTGCCGCCTGCGGCTCGATTGCCGCTGCACGCTTGGGCTCGGCAACGACAGCGGCCGAGCGGCGCAGGTTGAACAGGTTCATCAGGGCTCCAACTCATCACGCAAGATGGCGGTCAAGGTCCGGTCATTTGCCGGAAAGTATGATCAGGTCAAAAACTGATCTTTTAGCCTTGCCTATCAAAAGTGTTTTTCATCAGCGGTAACAATCGATTAAATGATCGCTGTGTAGCGCTTGAATACGGCGATAGACTAGGGGCTTAGCGGCCAAGCGGCCATTTCGTTTTTCCAGCTTTTTCGATAAGTGTTACTTATGGATTTTCGCCAACTGCGCTATTTCGTCGCGGTGTATGAGGAAGGCCACGTAGGCCGTGCCGCCGAGCGCCTGTCGCTGTCGCAACCCGCCCTGTCGCAACAGATCCGCCAGCTGGAACACAGCCTCGACCTGAGCCTGTTCGAGCGCAGTAACAAGCGCCTGTTGCCGACCCTTGCCGCGCACACCCTGTACAACCATGCGCAGCCGCTGCTCGATGGCTTGCAGCGGGCGCATGAGGCCATGCGCAACTTCAAGGGCCAGTCGCTGCGCACCCTGGCCATCGGCGTGCTGCAGACCGTGCGGCCAAGCCTGGTGCCGCAGTTGCTGGAGCGGGTACGCAAGGCCCAGCCGCATTTGGTCGTGCAGATCTATGAACTGTCGGGGCTGGAGATCGAACGGCGCTTGCTCAATGGCAACCTGGATATCGGCATCAGCTATCTGCCACCACGGCAGCCAGGCTTGCATGGCTTGATGCTGTACGAAGATGAGCTGCAGCTGGTCATTCCCAATACCCATCCCTTGAAAGACTTCAAGAAGGTCTCGATCAGACAAGCCGCCGAATTGCCCATGCTGATGCTGGGCGAGGAGTTTCAGATCCGGCAGATCTGGAAAGAGCAGTTGGCCAACCAGGGGCGGCGGCCACAGGTGCAGGCCGAGATGAACAACATGGGCGGGATTCTCGACAGCCTGGCGCACACTTCGCTGGCGACCATTCTGCCAGGGCGCGCCAAGGACGCTGCCGAAGACGATCAGGAGCTGCTGTGGAAGCCGTTGAGCGAGCCACGAGTACCGCTCAAGGTTGGCTTGGTGTTTCGCGATGCCCAGCGCCAGCAGGCTTCTGTGGAGCTGCTGCGCACGCTGCTGGAGGAAGAAACCGACGCCCGCGCGCTGGGCGTTTCACCATTGGACGTGCTGGGATAAAAACACGCGCACAAAGAAAACCCCGCCGAAGCGGGGTTTTCCAGACTGTTTCCCTGACATCCCTATCGTCCCGCCATCCTGGCAGGAATTCCTACGTGTCCCTGTTCTGTCCTTTGCGCTTCCTACGCTCCGTCCATGTAAGAAAGATTAACCGTGGATCCAATCTTAAGAAAGGGGCGAAAAGTCACCACGTTGCGTAAGAGAATGCTTACAAATGTAAGTCATTTGTTGTCAGTCCTGATGTTGGGTCCGCTGCGCGGCCCTTCACGGGCCAGGCCCGCTGCCATAGGGATAGGGCCGCTCTGACGGTCGCCGCTGTACCTGTGGGAGCGGGCTTGTCCCGCGAAGGGCCGCGCAGCGGACCCAGAATTATCAAAACTGCGCAGCATCCAGCAGGTACAGCGACTCACTCCCGGCCTTCACCGAAGCCACCAGCGAATCCACCCGCGGCAGCAATCGGGCAAAGTAGAACCGCGCAGTGCCAAGCTTGGCGCCATAGAACGCTTCATCCCCCTCACCCGCCTTGGCAGCCCGCGCCATCAACGCCCACATGTAGGCGTAAGCGACATAGCCAAAGGCGTGCAGGTACTCCACCGACGCCGCACCAATCTCGTTTGGATTAGCCTTGGCCTGCTCCAGTACCCACTCAGTCAGCCCATCGAGCTGTTCCAAGGCAGCGCCCAACGGCTGAGTGAACTCGCCCAGATCTGCCCCGGCAGTACCGATGAACTGACGAATCTCGTCAGCGAACAGGCGATAGAACGCGCCGCCGCTGCCCACCACCTTGCGCCCCATCAGGTCGAGCGCCTGAATGCCATTGGTACCTTCGTAGATCTGCGTGATGCGCACATCGCGCACCAACTGCTCCTGGCCCCATTCACGAATGTAGCCGTGCCCGCCGAACACCTGCTGGCCGTGCACCGTGCACTCCAGGCCCAGGTCGGTGAGGAAGGCCTTGGCCACCGGGGTCAGCAACGCAACCAGCTCCTCGCTGCGTTTGCGGGTGACGGGGTCTTCACTGTATTTGGCGCTGTCCAACTGCATCGCGACATAGGTGGAGAACGCTCGGCCACCTTCGAGCTGTGCCTTCATGGTCAGCAGCATGCGCCGCACATCCGGATGGACGATGATCGGATCGGCCACCTTGTCCTTGGCTTGCGGGCCCGTGGGCGAGCGGCTTTGCAGGCGGTCGCGGGCATACTCGACGGCGTTCTGGTAAGAGCGCTCGGCCGAAGCCAGGCCCTGAATGCCAACACCCAGGCGCTCGTAGTTCATCATGGTGAACATCGCCGCCAGGCCTTTGTTGGGCTCACCCACCAGGTAACCGACCGCCTCGTCGAAGTTCATCACGCAGGTAGCCGAGCCCTGGATACCCATCTTGTGTTCGATCGAGCCACAGGTGGCCGGGTTGCGCGCGCCCAGGCTGCCATCCTGATTGACCAGGAACTTCGGCACCAGGAACAGCGAGATGCCCTTGGGCCCGGCCGGGGCGTCTGGCAGCTTGGCCAGCACCAGGTGAATGATGTTCTCGGTCAGGTCGTGCTCGCCGCCGGTGATGAAGATCTTGGTGCCGCTGACCTTGTAGCTGCCGTCGGCCTGGGGCTCGGCCTTGGTGCGGATAATCCCCAGATCGGTGCCCGCGTGGGGCTCGGTCAGGCACATGGAGCCGGCCCAAACGCCGGCATACATGTTGGGCAGGTACTGCTCTTTCAGCGCTTCACTGGCATGAGCATTGATCGACAAGCATGCGCCAGCCGTCAGCATCGGGTACAGGCCGAAAGCCAGGCTGGAGGCGTTGACCATTTCTTCGACCTGGGCCGAGATCGCCTTGGGCATGCCCATGCCGCCAAACTGCGGGTCGCCGCCGACGCCGACCCAACCGCCTTCGGCGTAGGTCTTGTAGGCATCGATGAAACCGGCTGGGGTGCGCACTGCGCCGTTGTCCCAATGGCAGCCCTCTTCATCGCCAGAGCGGCTCAAGGGCGCGATGGACTTGCTGGTGACCTTGCCCGCTTCTTCCAGCACGGCCATGGCCGTGTCTTGATCGACCGCCTCGGCAAGTTCGGGCAGCTGCGACCAGAGCTTGGCCACTTCGAAGACTTCATTGAGAACGAAGCGCATATCGCGCAGGGGCGCTTTATAGTCAGCCATGACAACCTCTCGCTAGTAGGGTCGGGGCGGTCACGCAGGACCGCGGCACTGGGTTGAAAGCAGTGTAACCGAACAACTTTTGCGAGACATAGGGTCATCACATGACCCATAAGTCAGCCGTAGTCACGCCATTCGCACGGCCCCGCGCCGCGATTGCTGACCGAACATCATCACGCAATTGCGCCCCGCCCCCTTGGCGCTGTAGAGCGCTTCATCCGCCGATTTGAGCACCGCTTCTGGGTTGCGGTGATCGACCAGGCGTTCGGCGACACCAATACTGATGGTCACCGACACTGTACTGTTGGCCCCACCAGCACGGCGCTGGCGCCCTGCCGAATCATCCTGCGGGCGATTGTTCTGGTCACGCAGCTGGATAGCATAGTTGGCGATCATCTCGCGCACCGCTTCCAGATGCGGCATGCACTCCTCAGCAGTCTTGCCAGCGAACACCAAGGCAAACTCCTCGCCCCCGTAGCGATAAGCCCTACCGCCGCCGGTGACTTTCGACAAACGGCTGGCGACCAGGCGCAGCACCTGGTCACCGACATCGTGGCCATGGGTGTCGTTGAATTTCTTGAAGTGGTCGACGTCGGTCATGGCGATCACATAGTTGCGGCCAAGACGTTGCATACGTTCGTTAAGCGCGCGACGACCCGGCAGGCCGGTCAGCTCGTCACGGAAGGCCATCTGGTAGGCCTCGTGGGAAACCGCCGCAGCGATCATCAGCATCACCTGGCTGCACATGATGTTCAGGGTGAACGGCAGGATGAAGGTCTTGGGCAGCATCCAGAAAATGCCGATCAGGCCAATGATCTGCGCCGCATGCAGTGGCCGCGGCTGGCGCAGGTACTGCACCACCAACAAGATGAACACGCCGAAGAACAGTGGGTAGGCCAGCTGGATCAGACTCATCCACTGACCATGCAGCGAGGGCCAGCGAATCTCTGCCAGCCAGGCCAGCAGGGCGTCCGGAAAGCTCTGCTCAAGCGCCACCGCTACACTGCCGACCGCGAACAGCACGGCAAACCGGGCCAGCATGTCCTGAGCCAGATGGGTGCGCTCTTGCCAGGCAGCAAACAGCCCGAACAATGCGGGCAACAACAAGCAGACCAAGTGGAAGATGACGGCGGCGTCTTCACGTACCCGGCCGTTATCGCGGTAGAAGTCGGTCTGGGTATCGAGCAAGAAGTAAGCGATGTACACCGTGACCATCAGGAACAGTTCCCGCTGGCGGCGGTACACCGCGCAGTAGGCACCGCCCAGCAACAGGACCAAGGTGGGCAGGACATTGAACAGCGACGTGAAAAAGACGCTGAGGTCTCGCACGTAAGCCGCCGCGAGCCCCGACACCAGCAACACCAGCGACGGTAGGAAATGGCTCACGCGTACAGCGGATAGTTGAAACAAGGGTAATCTCCGACCCGGCAGATCAATAATGGCATTGTGCCTTTAGTTCATCGGCAGCGCACATGAATAGATGAATACACCGGGTGTTTAACGGCAGATTGGCCCTACTCCTTGAGGTTTTCTCATTACCAGATACAACAGCGGCCGCAGGCCTGAAAGCAAAAAACCGCCTGCCGGTGAGGGCAGGCGGTTTTTCGTACAGCCGCTGGGCTTAGATCGACAGGCCGAAATGCTCTTCGTCCATCGCCATCAGGTTGCCAGCGCCGGACAGCATGGCTGCGACGTGGGTGCGGGTACGCGGCAGGATGCGCTGGAAGTAGAAGCGCGCAGTCTGCAGCTTGGCGGTGTAGAACGCCTCTTCGCTGGTACCAGCAGCCAGTTTCTCAGCGGCCAAGCGGGCGATGTCGGCCCAGAAGTACGCCAGGCAGGCATAGCCGGAGTACATCAGGTAGTCGACCGAAGCGGCACCGACTTCCTCACGGTCCTTCATGGCGGCCATGCCGATCTTCATGGTCAGCTCGCCCCATTCCTTGTTGATCGCCGCCAGTGGCTCGACGAACTCCTTGACCGACTCGTTGCCTTCTTGAGCCTGGCAGAACTTGTGGACGATCTTGGTGAAGCCCTTGAGCGCTTCGCCTTGGGTCATTAGAACTTTACGGCCGAGCAGGTCCAGGGCCTGGATGCCGGTGGTGCCTTCGTACAGCATCGAGATACGGCTGTCGCGCACGTTCTGCTCCATCCCCCACTCGGCGATGAAGCCATGGCCACCGTAGATCTGCACACCGTGGTTGGCGGCTTCGAAACCGACTTCGGTCATGAACGCCTTGGCGATCGGAGTCAGGAACGCCAGCAGGGCGTCGGCCTTTTTCTTGGCCTCTTCATCCTGGCTGTACTTGACGATATCGACCTGCTGGGCGGTGAAGTAGACCATCGCCCGGTTGCCTTCAGCGAAGGCCTTCATGGTCAGCAGCATACGCCGCACGTCTGGGTGGACGATGATCGGGTCGGCGGCCTTGTCCGGAGCCTTGGGGCCAGTCAACGAGCGCATTTGCAGGCGGTCACGGGCGTACTTCAGGCCACCCTGGAACGCCACTTCAGCGTGGGCCAGGCCTTGCAGCGCGGTACCCAGGCGAGCGGTGTTCATGAAAGTGAACATACAATTGAGGCCCTTGTTGGCTGGGCCAATCAGGTAGCCGGTGGCGCTGTCGAAGTTCATTACGCAGGTGGCATTACCGTGGATGCCCATCTTGTGCTCGAGCGAACCACAGCTGACGCCATTGCGCTCGCCCACGCCACCATCGGCGGTCGGCAGGAACTTGGGCACGATGAACAGCGAGATACCTTTGGTGCCCGCTGGGGCATCGGGCAGGCGGGCCAGGACGATGTGGACGATGTTATCGGCCATGTCGTGCTCGCCAGCGGAAATGAAGATCTTGGTACCGGACACTTTGTAGGAGCCATCAGCCTGTGGCTCGGCTTTAGTCCGCAGCATGCCCAGGTCGGTACCGCAGTGTGGCTCGGTCAGGCACATGGTGCCGGTCCATTCGCCAGTCACCAGCTTGGTCAGGTAGGTCTCTTGTTGCTCGGCGGTGCCGTGCTCGGAAATGGTGTTCATGGCGCCATGCGACAGGCCTGGGTACATGCCCCACGACCAGTTCGACTCACCGACCATCTCGCTCACCGCCAGGCCCAGCGACTCAGGCAAGCCTTGGCCGCCATGGTCGACGTCATGGGCCAGGCTCGGCCAGCCACCTTCGACGAATTGCTTGTAGGCCTCCTTGAAGCCGGTCGGGGTTTTGACGCCCGACTCGCTCCAGGTGCAGCCTTCCAGGTCACCCACGCGGTTCAGCGGGGCCAGCACCTGCTCACAGAATTTCGCGCCTTCCTCAAGAATCGCGTTGACCATATCGGGCGTGGCGTCCTCGCAACCCGGCAGGCTTTGATAGTGCGCTTCATAGCCGAGCAGCTCGTCGCGAACGAAGCGAATATCACGCAAGGGGGCTTTGTATTCAGGCATTGCGATGAACCTCTTGAGGAGTCCGGTGGGGTGACCGCTGATACCGACCAGCTCTTGGTGGCTTTCGGTCAAACAGTTGTTTGAAACTTACGTTTAGGGGCCGGTAATGTCAAGGAGGGACTATGGTGCCATTTACGTCGCGAAACAGGGCATTTATGCCACGCCCAAACAAACATGGGAGCGGGCTTGGCTCGCGATGACATCCGAGCCTTCGACCACGTGATCGGGGCTGGCGCAATCGCGGGGCAAGCCCGCTCCCACGAGAACGTTTCCCACGAGAAAGTTGTGGTATCTGCAATCAGGCGTAGGTGTCGATGAACCTACCGAGCATTTCATCGGAAGCCTTGGCGACTTTGACGCCCAGTTCGACTTCGTTTTTGCCCAGCGCCAGTTGCACGGTGCTGGTGGCCAGATCCATTTGCTGACTGCGATCGACAGCGCGCAGGCGCTCGGCTTGATAGTCGCTGGACTGGCTGGTGGCGTTGCGTTCAACGCTTTGGTTGGCGATCTGGCTGGCGGCCTGATCGACGCGGTTCTGCCCGGCCTGGATGGCGCCGAGACCCGCGTAGTAGGCAGAGCTACCGGTGATTTCCATGTCAAAACTCCAATGACGCTGGATAACGAACAGGCTTCATTAAAGCAGCCCTAGGGCGAAAAGGCCCGTTTAAATCCCTAATAGCCTAGTGCCAGCTGATAGACCCGAGGCATATCCGCCAAACTCCGCAGCCTAGCCTTGCCCAAGCTAATCCAGCAAATCCAACTGCAGGTATTCAGCCACCGCAGCACCACTGGCCTGCTTAAGCTTGGGCACCCGCCCCAGACAAGGCGCCGGCAACCGCTCGGCCAGGCTGGCAAGATTCTCTTCCAAGCGTGAAGTCCGCGGCTCGATGATGTTGGCCACCCACCCGGCCAATTGCAGCCCATCCCGAGCAATCGCCTCGGCACTGAGCAGCGCATGGTTGATGCAGCCCAAACGCACCCCCACCACCAAAATCACTGGCAGCTTCAGGGCAATCGCCAGGTCGGACAGATTGGCGTGATCAGACAATGGCACTCGCCAGCCGCCCGCGCCCTCGATCAGGGTGAAGTCCGCACCCTGCTTGAGCACCGTTTGCATAGGCGCCAGCAGCGCAGGTACGCCAAGCGCGATTCCAGCTTCCCGTGCCGCCAGGTGAGGAGCAATGGCCGGCTCGAAAGCAAACGGGTTGACCAGCTCATAGGCCAGCTTGAACGTGCTTTCGTCGATCAGCGCCTGCGCATCGGCATTGCGCAACCCCTTGGCAGTCACCGCACACCCGGACGCCACCGGCTTGGCACCCAGGGTACTCAGCCCTTGCAACCGAGCCGCATGCAAAAGGCCGGCGGCGATGGTGGTCTTGCCGACGTCGGTGTCGGTTCCGGCAATGAAATAGGCCTTGCTCATGTCACTCCCCAGGCTGCAATGGCTTGCGCAGCACACCATAAACCACTTGATAGGTGGCAGGCAGGCCCTGTGCCTGGCGGAACTGCTCGTAGGCCTGCAACAAACCCTGCATGCGCGCCCGCCCAGTCAATCCCGAGGGGCGGCCAGGGTTGAGGTTGTGCGCGCCGAGGGCTTTGAGCTCATGGGTCAAACTGCGTACATCCGGGTAATGCAGGACATGGGCGCGGCGCTCAAGGCCAAGCAGGTGCAGGCCACTCTCGCCGCACAAGCGCTGGTAGTCCTCAAAATGGCGGAAGCGGTTGACGTGGACCATGCCATCGACGGCCTGCCAGCTGGTGCGCAGCTCCTCCAGAGTGCCCACGCATAAACTGCTGAACGCCAGCACCCCGCCTGGGCGCAATATCCGCTGCGCTTCGCTGAGCACACTGGAGAACTGGCTGCACCACTGCACGGCAAGGCTGGTGAACACCAGGTCGACACTTTCTGCCTGCAAGGGCAGGCGCTCGGCATCGCCGGCCACATGAAACTGAGCACCGCCCTGGCCGCGCGCGTGGCCAAGCATGCCTTCGGCGATGTCCACCGCTACCCCCAGTGCTGCGGCAAAACGCTCGGCCAGGGCGCGACTGAAGTAGCCTGTTCCGCTGCCTAGGTCGAGCCAGCTCGACGGCGTCAGATCAGCGGGCAGCAGTTCCAGCAACGCCTCGCCGACCGCCCGCTGCAACGCCGCGACACTGTCATAGCTGGCTGCCGCCTTGGAAAACGATGCCGCCACCTGGCGCTTGTCGGGCAAGCTGCCGGGCAGGCTTGGCTGGGAAAGATCAGTCATCACCACTCTCATGCAAAAAACTCTTGATGCCCGCCGCAAGCTCCTGCGGGTATTCCAACAGGAAGGCGTGGGAGCTGTCTTCGACCAAACCGACCTCGACATCCGGCAACAACTCGCTCAAGGCTTTGGCCGCCGCTGCCGGCACCAGCGCATCGCTCCCAGCGAACAGGTGCAGCTGTGGGCCGGCGTACTGTTCCAGGGCTGTACGGGTATCGAGCTTGGCCAACACCTCAAGGCCGCTGGCCAGGTACAGCGGGTCGGTGTCCGGCAACCCAACGCCAAGTTGGCGCAACAGGGTGCGCGGCATCTGCGCGCCTTCGCTACACAGGCTGCGAAAGCGTTTAAGGGTCACCTGGTGATGGCTGCGGCAGCCATCGAGAAAGGTGCCGAAAGTGTCTGGCGCCATGCCGTGGGGCCAGTCCGCTCGGCTGATGAAGCTGGGGTTGCTGGCCAGGGTTAGCAACCCGCAGCAGTGGTCGCCACGCTTGTGCGCCAGCTCGCTGGCGAGCATGCCGCCGAGCGACCAGCCGCCCAGCCAGGTGTCAGTGGGCAGCTTGCGGTCCAGGTAGTCGATCCACGCCTGCACATCGCCCTCGGGCAACTCCGGCAGCGGCATCAATTCGACCTGTAGGCGTGAGTCTTGGGCGCGCAGGCTGGCAGCCAGCGGCTCCAGTGCAGCAGTGCCCAGGCCCCAGCCGGGCAAGAGAATCAGTCGGTTACGCATCGGCGGACTCCAGCTGTGGATAACACTCGGCCAATGCATTCAACAATAGCTGGACCTGGGCCTCACTGTGCGCGGCGCTCAAGGTAACGCGCAGACGCGCGCTGCCGGCCGGCACGGTCGGCGGACGAATGGCCGTCACCAGCAGCCCGCGCTCACGCAGCATGCGCGACAGGCGCAAGGCCCGCGCGCTGTCGCCAATCAGGATCGGCTGGATCGGGGTGGGGCTGTCCATCAGCTGCAGGCCGATCTGCTCGGCGCCTTGACGGAACTGGCGGACCAGCGCAGCCAGATGCTCCCGGCGCCAGCTTTCGCGGCGCAGCAACTCCAGGCTCTTGAGCGTGGCACAAGCCAGGGCTGGTGGCTGGCTGGTGGTATAGATGTAGGGCCGGGCGAACTGCACCAGCGCCTCGATCAGTTCTTCACTGCCAGCGACAAAAGCCCCAGCCGTGCCGCAAGCCTTGCCCAGGGTTCCGATCAGCACCGGCACGTCGTCCAGGCCCAAACCGAAGTGCTCGACGATGCCGCCACCGGTGGCGCCCAGCGTGCCCAGGCCATGGGCATCATCGACCATCAACCAGGCGCCCCGCGCCCGAGCGGTCTCGGCCAGTGCAGGCAGGTCAGCGAGGTCGCCATCCATGCTGAACACGCCATCGGTGACCACCAGGGTGTTGCCGGTAGCTTTGTCCAGGCGCTTGGCCAGGCTGTCAGCGTCGTTGTGCAGATAGCGATTGAAGCGCGCCCCACTGAGCAGCCCGCCATCGAGCAGCGAGGCGTGATTGAGGCGGTCTTGCAAAATGGTATCGCCCTGCCCTACCAGCGCGGTAATCGCACCGAGGTTGGCCATGTAGCCGGTGGAAAACAGCAGCGCGCGCGGGCGCCCGGTGAGTTCGGCCAAGGCTTCTTCGAGCTGGTGGTGCGGGGTACTGTGGCCAATGACCAAGTGCGAAGCACCGCCGCCGACACCCCAGCGCTCGGCACCGGCGCGCCAGGCGGCGATCACCTCCGGGTGATTGGCCAGGCCCAAGTAGTCATTGTTACAGAAGGCCAGCAGCGGTTGGCCATCGACCACCACCTCCGGCCCCTGCGGGCTTTGCAGCAGCGGGCGCTGCCGATACAGGTCGGCTGCGCGCCGTTCGGCCAGGCGCGCCGTCAGGTCGAAGGCCATAGTCAGGCAGACGCTGCGTCGTAGAACATCTCGCTGCTGCGCTGCTCGACCAGGGCTTGTTCGATGGCCGCCTGGTGCACTTCGTCGGCGTGCTCTTCGCGCGCTTCGGGCTTGATCCCCAGGCGGTCGAACAGTTGCATGTCTTTGTCGGCCTGCGGGTTGGCAGTGGTCAACAGCTTCTCGCCATAGAAAATCGAGTTGGCACCGGCCATGAAGGCCAGGGCCTGCATCTGCTCGTTCATCTGCTCGCGGCCAGCCGACAGACGCACATGGGATTTAGGCATGAGGATGCGCGCCACCGCCAGCATGCGGATGAAGTCGAACGGGTCGACATCTTCTTCTTCGGCCAGCGGGGTCCCGGCGACTTTGACCAGCATGTTGATCGGCACCGACTCCGGGTGCTCCGGCAGGTTGGCCAGCTGGATCAGCAGGCCGGCGCGGTCGTCGAGCGACTCGCCCATGCCGAGGATGCCGCCCGAGCAGATCTTCATCCCGGCGTCACGCACGTAGGCCAAAGTCTGCAAGCGCTCGCTGTAGGTACGGGTGGTGATGATGCTGGTGTAGAACTCCGGCGAGGTGTCGAGGTTGTGGTTGTAGTAGTCCAGGCCCGCCTGGGCCAGCGCTGCGGTCTGCTCCTGATCGAGGCGACCGAGGGTCATGCAGGTTTCCAGGCCCATGGCCTTGACCCCTTTGACCATCTCCAGCACATACGGCATGTCCTTGGCCGACGGGTGCTTCCAGGCCGCGCCCATGCAGAAGCGGGTCGAGCCGATGGCCTTGGCCCGGGCAGCCTCCTCCAGCACCTTCTGCACTTCCATCAGCTTCTGTTTTTCCAGGCCGGTGTTGTAGTGACCGGACTGCGGACAATATTTGCAATCTTCCGGGCAGGCGCCGGTTTTGATCGACAGCAGCGTCGAGACTTGCACGCGGTTCGGGTCGAAGTGCGCGCGGTGTACGGTCTGCGCCTGGAACAGCAGGTCATTGAACGGTTGCTGGAACAGTGCCTTCACTTCGGCCAAGGCCCAGTCGTGACGTGTTGTTGCAGTTGTGCTGGCGCTCATCGGCGTTTCCTTATCTAGGCTCTGACTGGCGCGGGGACAGCAAAGCCGCCAGCGCATCACGGATAGCGGCAATAGTTACGGAAGGCCTATGGACTGTCAACCACTCATAAGACAGCTGGTTTACAAGTGTACAAATATTGATCATAGCTGTTTGCTGTGCGATGAACCGGCGCATCAAGCCTATCCACTGTGCACCAGCTGCGAGCACGAGCTGCCTTGGTTGGAGGAACAGTGTCTGCGCTGCGCCTTGCCGCTAGCAATGGCGGACTTGACCTGCGCCCAGTGCAGCCGGCACGCGCCCGCCTTTACCCAAGTGGTGGCGCCTTGGCACTTCGGCTTTCCGATCGACACGCTGATCAGCCGATTCAAGCACCGCAGCCAATGGCCCCTGGGGCGGCTAATGGCGCAACTGCTGGGGCATGAGCTGCAGCATCGCTTCGCCGAAGGGCTGGCAAAGCCTGACCAATTGTTGCCTGTACCACTGGCCGCACGTCGACTGCGCCAGCGGGGGTTCAACCAGGCGGGGATGTTGGCGCGCTGGCTGTCGAGGCAGTTGGGTATCCCCTGCGATGAAGGTCTCGTGCAACGAACGCGAGATACTCCAGCACAACAGCTGCTCAGCGCGCGCGTGCGCCGGCACAATCTGCGCCAGGCGTTCTGCCTGGCAGCGAAGGCGGACGTCGAAGGCCAGCACCTGGCGCTGATCGATGATGTGTTGACCACCGGCGCCACCGCCCAAGCGCTTGCCCAACTATTGCGCCAGGCCGGGGCGCGGCAGGTGGATATCTACTGCTTGGCGCGTACCCCCAAACCAGGCCAGGCTTGACTCGGCAAGGCGTGGGCGGCAACGTCGCAGCAACTTTGTGTACCTCTGGCAGCCCCCATGTCGTTACCCACCGTGCTCACCCAACACATCGCCCGTCGACCGCAACGTATTGCGCTGTTGCAGCATGTCGCCGAACAGGGCTCGATCACCCGCGCTGCCAAGGCCGCCGGGATTAGCTACAAGGCCGCCTGGGATGCCATCGACGAGCTCAATAACCTCGCCAGGCGGCCGCTGGTGGAGCGCAGTACGGGCGGACGCGGCGGTGGCGGCGCTCGGTTGTCCGAGGAAGGCGAGCGGGTGCTGCGCCTGTACCAACGCCTGCAAGGGTTGCAGGCGCAAATCCTGGAAGCGGCCGAACAAACCAGCGACCTCGACTTGCTTGGCCGGCTGATGTTGCGCACCAGTGCGCGCAATCAGTTGCAAGGCGAAGTCAGCGGGTTGCGCCGAGAAGGCCGGCACGATCGCGTCAGCCTGGCCTTGGGTGGCGGGCTGGAGATCGAGGCATTGATTACCCGCGACAGCACTGAGCGGCTGGAGTTGGCCTTGGGCAGCATGGTGGTGGCGTTGCTCAAAGCCGGTTGGGTGCAGCTGCTTGGCGATGAAGAACCGCCTGAGCCAGGGAGTAATTGCCTGCGCGCCAGGGTTGAGCAAGTGCTGGTCGACGAGGTCGGCAGCAGCGAGGTCCGCCTGGCATTGGGCAACGGGCAGACGCTGTGTGCGTTTGCTGAGGCTCAATGGCTGCAGCAGCGCAAGGTTGGGCCGGGCAGTGAGCTGCGGGTGCAGTTTCATCCCTCCTTCGTTTTGCTCGGAGTGCCGGTTTAGCCTGGCCGAGCGCTGCGCGCCCGGCGATGGGGCCGGCGCTGATTACCGATGTGTCGCAGGTGAATGCGATACCATGGTCGCCACGACGACGCCCCTCTGGAGCTCCAATGTCCCACCCTTTCGACACCCTCACCCCCGACCTGGTCCTGGATGCCGTAGAAAGCCTCGGCTTTCTCAGCGACGCGCGGGTATTGGCGCTCAACAGCTACGAGAACCGTGTCTATCAGGTGGGTATCGAAGACCAGCAGCCCCTGATCGCCAAGTTCTACCGCCCAGGCCGTTGGAGCGATGCGCAGATTCATGAGGAGCACAGCTTCACTGCGGAACTGGCCGATTGCGAAGTGCCGGTGGTCGCCCCCATCGAGCACCAAGGGCGTAGCCTGTTCGAGCACGGTGGTTTTCGCTTTGCGCTGTTCCCGCGGCGTGGTGGCCATGCCCCGGAGCCGGGCAATCTCGACCAGCTGTATCGTCTCGGGCAGTTGCTCGGCCGCCTGCACAAGGTTGGCGCCACCCGGCCTTTCGAACACCGCGAAACCCTGGCTGTGGACAACTTCGGCCACGCGTCGCTGAACACTCTGCTCGAAGGCAACTTCGTCCCCAAGGAACTGCTGCCCGCCTTCGAATCGGTCGCCCGCGACCTGCTCAAACGCGTCGAGGCGATCTACGCGCGTACCCCCCATCAGCTGATCCGCCTGCACGGTGACTGCCACCCGGGCAACCTGATGCACCGCGACGAGGCCTACCATGTGGTCGATCTGGACGACTGCCGCATGGGCCCGGCCGTGCAGGATCTGTGGATGATGCTTGCCGGCAGCCGCGAAGAGCGCCTGGGGCAGTTGGCCGAGCTGATCGACGGCTACAACGAGTTCCATGACTTCGACCCCCGCGAACTGCCCCTGATCGAACCGCTGCGCGCCCTGCGCCAGCTGCACCACAGCGCGTGGCTGGCACGGCGCTGGGACGACCCGGCGTTCCCGCGCAGCTTCCCTTGGTTTGGCCAGCCGCGTTACTGGGGCGACCAGATTCTCGCCTTGCGTGAGCAGATTGCCGCCCTGGATGAACAACCACTGAAATTGTTCTAGAACCCTGTGAGGGTCTGTCTACAATAGGCGTCGCTTTATTTAGCTACCTAAGCAAGGATTCTGCATGCACGCCGCCAACCCGCGTCGCGGGTACATCCTGGGCCTCACCGCCTACATCATCTGGGGGCTGTTCCCCCTGTACTTCAAAGCTATCCAGAGCGTGCCGGCGGTCGAGATCATCGTCCACCGGGTGCTCTGGTCGGCGCTGTTCGGCTCGCTGTTGCTGCTGGTGTGGAAACATCCTGGCTGGTGGCGCGAGCTGCGCGACAACCCCCGCCGACTGGCGATTCTGGCGCTCAGCGGCGCGTTGATCGCCGGTAACTGGCTGACCTATGTCTGGTCGGTGAACAACGGCCGCATGCTCGAAGCCAGCCTGGGTTATTACATCAACCCGCTGGTCAACGTATTGCTCGGCATGCTGCTCCTGGGCGAGCGTCTGCGCCGCCTGCAATGGTTGGCGGTGGGGCTGGCGGCGGTGGGCGTGGCACAGCAGGTGTGGCAGGTCGGCAGCCTGCCGTGGGTGTCGCTGGTTCTGGCGCTGTCGTTTGGTTTCTATGGCCTGATCCGCAAGCAGGCGCCGGTAGCGGCGCTGCCGGGGCTGGTGGTGGAAACCTGGATGCTGGTGCCGTTGGCGATTGGCTGGCTGCTCCTGCACCCGGCTGCGAGCAGTGTGCAAGGCGACTTCTTCAGCACCAGCCAAGCGCTCTGGTTGATTGCCGCAGGCCCGGTGACGCTGGTGCCGCTGGTGTGCTTCAACGCCGCTGCCCGCCATCTGCCGTACACCACCTTGGGCTTCCTGCAGTACCTGGCGCCAACCCTGGTGTTGCTGCAGGCAGTACTGCTGTTCGATGAGCATTTATCGTCGAGCAGCTTGTTGGCGTTCGTGTTCATTTGGGCAGGGTTGGCGCTGTACAGCGTCGATGCCTGGCTGTCGCTGCGCAAACGCAGCTGATCAATTATTGATCGAATCCCTGTAGGCCAGGTTTGGCGTGGCCTACAGCGACATCTCCAGAGGTTATCCACACCCTGGTCCCCGTGGTTTGTGCACAAGCGTCTGATTTCTGGATGTTTTTTGTGCAGATGGCTGGAGGCTGCGACGCTCGTGGGCTGGCGGGGTGAACCCCCAGGTTATCCACAGGGCCGTCCCCTTAAATCAGGGATAACCTCTGAGCGTCGCAGGCGCGAAGCGGCCCTAATGAGCACTAATCCTCCGGCCGCAGCTTGAGCTCGACCATCAAATCATCTGCCAGCGCCTCCAAGCGCCCCTGCAAGTCATCCAGGGACAAGGTCAACGGCAACGCCAGCAACGCATCGGCATGAAACAACGGCTCGCTACTCATCGGCGCTGGTCGTACTTCAGTGGTGAAACGCTCCAGGTTCACCCCAAGCTCGGCCAGCAATCGGGTAATGTCACGCACGATCCCAGGCCGATCATTACCCACCAACTCCATGGCAATCGGCTTCCAGGTGCACGATGGCTCGATGCCGCTCTCGGCAATCAACACGCGGATGTCGTACTTGCCCAGCGCTTGCAGCGACTCGACCAACTCGTCGTAGGATTCTGCCGGCACCGCCACGCGCAGAATGCCGGCGAATTGCCCCGCCATGCGCGACATGCGACTCTCCAACCAGTTGCCATTATGTTCGGCGATGCACTGGGCGATGCGCTCGACCTGCCCAGCCTTGTCGGGGGCGATCACTGTCAATACGAGGTGGTCCACTGCGCGTTCCTCTGCTGAATGCCACGCCGCACGCGGCGTGAAACCTGGGGATCGAATCAGTATAGGCAAGGCGCGGCAACCTGCCGCAGGGCAATCCGCACGACCAATCGTGTACTGTTTCAAGATTTATCTGGAACAATCTACCGATAATTTGCGAACATACAGGCTCCCAGCGTGACCCTATGCGACCAATTGGTCGCGCAGCGACGCTTTTGGTCTGATGTTCACTCGCCTGCTGCTTCATGTAGTATGCCCCGACGCGGACTACAAAACGTCGTTTGGATGTCTGCCATGGCGCCTGTGAAAATACGCAAATTGCCCGCCGGCTGGTCTGGCAGGCCGCACCCAGCCGCCCTCGGGCATGAACTGGTGCGTGTTTAGAGAAGCGCTACAGGCTTAATACGATGAGCGAAATAGCTGAGCAGAGTGAGGCAAGCAATGACTGAACACGTTCAAGTCGGTGGCCTTCAGGTCGCCAAGGTCCTGTACGACTTCGTCAACAACGAAGCCATTCCGGGGACCGGCATCGTCGCCGAGCAGTTCTGGGCCGGTGCAGAGAAGATCATCAACGACCTCGCTCCAAAGAACAAAAACCTGCTCGCCAAGCGCGACGAGTTGCAAGCCAAGATCGACGCCTGGCACCAGGCGCGCCAAGGCCAGGCCCACGACGCCGCAGCCTACAAAGCATTCCTCCAGGAAATCGGTTACCTGCTGCCACAAGCCGACGATTTCCAGGCCACCACGCAGAACGTGGACGAAGAGATCGCCCGCATGGCCGGCCCGCAGCTGGTGGTGCCGGTGATGAACGCCCGCTTCGCCCTGAACGCCGCCAACGCCCGCTGGGGCTCGCTGTATGACGCGCTGTATGGCACCGACGCCATCAGCGAGGAAGGCGGCGCCGAGAAAGGCCAGGGCTACAACAAGGTCCGCGGCGACAAGGTCATTGCCTTCGCCCGTGCCTTCCTCGACGAAGCCGCGCCACTGGCCGCTGGCTCCCACGTCGACTCCACCGCCTACCGCATCGAAGCCGGCAAGCTCGTGGTCGCGCTCAAGGGCGGCAGCAACAGCGGCCTGCGTGACGATGCGCAACTGATCGGCTTCCAGGGCGACGCCAAGGCCCCGACCGCCGTGCTGCTCAAGCACAACGGCCTGCACTTCGAAATCCAGGTCGATGCCAGCACCCCAGTTGGCAGCACCGACGCCGCTGGCGTCAAAGACATCCTGATGGAGTCGGCGCTGACCACCATCATGGACTGTGAAGACTCGGTCGCTGCCGTCGATGCCGACGACAAAGTCGTGGTCTACCGCAACTGGCTGGGCCTGATGAAGGGCGATCTGGCCGAAAGCGTGAGCAAGGGCGGCAAGACCTTCACCCGCACCATGAATCCAGACCGCGAATACACCGCGCCTAACGGCGGCAGCGTAACCCTGCACGGGCGCTCGTTGCTGTTCGTGCGTAACGTTGGCCACCTGATGACCAACCCGGCGATCCTCGATGCTCAGGGCAACGAAATCCCGGAAGGTATCCAGGACGGCCTGTTCACCGGCCTGATCGCCCTGCACAACCTCAACGGCAACACCAGCCGCAAGAACAGCCGCACCGGCAGCCTGTACATCGTCAAGCCGAAGATGCACGGCCCTGAAGAAGTGGCGTTCGCCGCAGAAATCTTCAGCCGCGTCGAAGACGTGCTGAACATGCCGCGCAATACCATGAAGGTCGGCATCATGGACGAGGAACGCCGCACCACGGTCAACCTCAAGTCCTGCATCAAGGCTGCCGCCGAGCGCGTGGTGTTCATCAACACCGGCTTCCTCGACCGCACCGGCGATGAAATCCACACCTCGATGGAAGCCGGCGCCGTTGTGCGCAAAGGCGCCATGAAGAACGAGAAGTGGATCGGCGCCTACGAGAACAACAACGTCGACGTCGGCCTTGCCACTGGCCTGCAAGGCCGGGCGCAGATCGGCAAAGGCATGTGGGCCATGCCCGACCTGATGGCGGCGATGCTCGAACAGAAGATCGCCCACCCACTGGCCGGCGCCAACACCGCCTGGGTGCCGTCGCCGACCGCCGCCGTGCTGCACGCGCTGCATTACCACAAAGTCGACGTGCAAGCGCGTCAGGCAGAACTGGCCAAGCGTACCCCGGCTTCGGTGGACGACATCCTGACCATCCCGCTGGCGGCTGATACCAACTGGTCTGCCGAAGAGATCCGCAACGAGCTGGACAACAACGCCCAGGGCATCCTCGGCTACGTTGTGCGCTGGATCGACCACGGTGTGGGCTGCTCGAAGGTGCCGGACATCAACAACGTCGGCCTAATGGAAGACCGCGCCACCCTGCGTATTTCCGCCCAGTTGCTGGCCAACTGGCTGCGCCATGGCATCGTCAGCCAGGAGCAGGTGGTGGAAAGCCTCAAGCGCATGGCGGCGGTGGTCGACAAGCAGAACGCCAGCGATGCCCAGTACCGCCCAATGGCGCCGAACTTCGACGACAACGTCGCCTTCCAGGCGGCGGTGGAGTTGGTGGTCGAAGGCGCCAAGCAGCCGAACGGCTACACCGAGCCAGTACTGCACCGTCGTCGCCGCGAGTTCAAGGCGCGTAACGGGCTGTAAGCCAAAAGATCGCGGGACAAGCCCGCTCCCACGCTACCTCTATAGGCCTGCCTATGTAGGCCAGCGTGGGAGCGGGCTTGCCCCGCGATAGCGTTCAAACAGCCCCCCATCACTCGATCCGCAACTCCTTGCGTACCAGCTCCAGCAACCGAGCCAGATCCACCGGCTTGAGCAAAAAATCCACCACTCCCAGGTGCATCACATCCACCGCCTCCTTCACATCGGTGTCGCCCGACACCACGATGATCGACAACGCCGCCCGCTCCGACTCACGAATCTGCCGGATCAACTCCAGGCCATCCTTTGGCTCCATGCGCAGATCAGTGATCATCAGGCCGATACGTGGCTCACACCGCAGCTTGTTCAACGCCGCCTGCGCGCCGTCAGCGATATCGCACTCGATCCCTTTGGTTTTCAGGTAAAGCGCCAACGCCTCGCTGTTCAGCGGGTTGTCATCCACCACCAGTACCAGCTGCGGTTCAGCCGGGGGTGCAGTCACCATGGCCAACGCCTCTTTCTCGGCGTCACTCAGGATCTGGTCATGCTCAGCCATGGTCATCTCGTCAAAAAAATTCCGTGCCTCAGTTAGGACCGCAAAACCGCCGCCATGCAGCCTGCCTTTCGTCGGATCCTTGACACGTGTCAACGGCCCAATGCCCTCATAGACTTACGTCCAATGGGCACAACCTGGCCGCCAGCCGACCATGGGGACCGAGAACAACAAAGTCCGATATCACTATATATAGATAGAGATATATAGATCGGCATAGCGATGCGGTCAGTTCATGAGTAAAAAGGACGCCTACAGCCAGGCTGGCAGAACTGCGGTTCTGCAGAATATCCAAGGCACCCTGCAGTTCCTGCAGCGCTTCCCACCGTTCAACCAGATGGAACACAGCCATCTGGCCTACCTGGTGGAGCAGTGTCAGCTGCGCTTCCACGCCAGCGGCGAGAGCATCATCAAGCCCGCCGATGGCCCGGTCGAGCACTTCTACATCGTCAAGCAAGGACGGGTGGTCGGCGAACGCCAGCACGTCACCAAGCCTGGGGTGGAAACCACTTTCGAGATTACCAGCGGCGAGTGCTTCCCACTGGCTGCCCTGCTCGGAGAGCGGGCGACCCGCACTGAACACGTGGCCGGCGAAGACACCTTCTGCCTGCAACTGAACAAGGCCGCGTTCATCCGCCTGTTCTCGATGTCCGAAGCGTTTCGTGACTTCGCCCTGCGCGGGGTCAGCAGCCTGCTCGATCAGGTCAACCAGCAGGTGCGCCAGCGCGCGGTTGAAACCCTGGGCACCCAATACTCGCTGAACACGCCCCTGGGTGAGTTGGCCATGCGCCATCCTGTGGTCTGCACCGCCGCCACGCCATTGCGTGATGCCGTGCGGCAGATGCACGACCAGCAAGTCGGCAGCATCGTCATCATCGACCCACAGCGCTTTCCGATCGGCATCTTCACCTTGCGCGACCTGCGCCAGGTGGTGGCCGATGCCGGCGCTGAGCTGAGCGCGCCGATCGCGCAGTACATGACCCCTGCGCCGTTCTACCTGGCGCCCGAGGCGAGCGCCTTCGATGCGGCCATGGCCATGACCGAGCGGCACATCGCCCACGTCTGCCTGGTGGACAACCAGCGCTTGTGTGGGGTGGTCTCCGAGCGCGACCTGTTCTCCCTGCAACGGGTCGACCTGGTGCATCTGGCGCGAACGATCCGCCACGCGCCGCGCCTGGAAACGCTGGTATCTCTGCGCGGCGAAATCGGCCAACTGGTCGAACGCATGCTCGCCCATGGCGCCTCCTCTACCCAGATCACCCAAATCATCACCCTGCTCAACGACCACACCGTATGCCGGGTGATCGAACTGGCCCTGGCCGAGCGCGGCGATCCGGGGGTGGCGTTCAGCTGGCTGTGCTTTGGCAGCGAGGGCCGCCGCGAACAGACCCTGCACACCGACCAGGACAACGGCATCCTGTTCGAAGCTGCCGACAGCGCAGAAGCCGAGGCGATCCGTCAGAAGCTGCTGCCCCTGGCCCAGTACATCAATCAGTGCCTGGCGCAATGTGGCTTCAGCCTGTGCAAGGGCAACATCATGGCCGGCAACCCTGAGCTGTGCCTGTCGCGCAGTGAATGGGCGCGGCGCTTCGCCGGCTTCGTAAGGGAGGCCAGCCCGGAGAATCTGCTGGGTTCGACCATCTACTTCGACCTGCGCGTGGTCTGGGGCGATGAACAGGCCTGCGAGCAATTGCGCCAGGGCATGCTCGCCCAGGTTCAGGACAACCGCATCTTCCAGCGCATGATGGCCGATAACGCCCTGCGCCAACGCCCGCCCGTGGGCCGCCTGCGTGAGTTCGTCCTGACGCGCCAGGGCAACGACAAGGCTGCCACCCTCGACCTCAAGGTCCAGGGCCTGACGCCCTTTGTCGACGGCGCACGGCTGTTGGCCCTGGCCAATGGCATTGGCGCCTGCAACACCCTCGAGCGTCTGCGTCAGCTGGTGGCCAAGGGCATCATCGATGAACTCGATGGCGCAGCGTTCGAAGAGGCCTACCACTTCATCCAGCAGACCCGTATGCAACAGCACCAGCGCCAGAGCCGAGATAACTTGCCCTACTCCAACCGGGTTGACCCGGACAGCCTCAATCACCTGGACCGACGCATCCTGCGCGAGTCGCTGCGCCAGGCTCAGCGCCTGCAAAGCAGCCTGGCCCTGCGGTATCAACTATGAGCCTGTTCGCCTGGCTACGCCCAGCCCTGCCGGCACTGGACGACGACCTGCGCCTGCGTTTGGCCAACCTGGCCAAACCCAGCGCCCTGAGTGTGCTGTCGCTGCGCGAACAACGCTGGGTAGTGCTCGACCTGGAAACCAGTGGCCTGAACCTCAACCGCGACCAGGTGTTGTCGATCGGCGCGGTAGCCATCGAGGATGGCGCGATCGATTTCAGCCAGCAGTTCGAACGTACCCTGCACCGCCCTGCACAGAAGACCACCCCCAGTGTGCTGATCCATGGCCTGGGACCAGACGCACTGGCCGCAGGCTGCGATCCGGCCGGGGCGCTGCTGGACTTGATGGAGTTCATCGGCGACAGCCCGGTGCTGGCCTTCCACGCCCCCTTCGACCAGCGCATGCTGGCCAGGGCGCTGAAAGACAGCCTCGGCTACCGCCTCCAGCATCCGTTCTTCGACGTCGCTGAGCTGGCGCCAATGCTCAACCCCGACACGGTGTTGCGCGAAGCCAGCCTGGACGACTGGGTGGCACGTTTCGGCTTGCAGGTCGATGAGCGCCACAATGCCAGTGCCGACGCTCAGGTCACTGCAGAACTCGCGCTGATCCTGCTCAGCCAGGCCCGCCGCCAGCAGCTCGACAGCCCCTTGCAGCTCAACCTGCGCCTGCAACAGTGGCGCCGGCGCAAGGCCCATAGTCACGGTTTGTAATGGCAATCCGATAAGCGTCGATTGCACCACGCCCCCCGCCTCTGCAACAATCGCGAATAATTATCGTTAGTTAACGCATTGTTTTCGGGGAACGTTTCTTGTCGTCTGCGCAGAGCCCACACGCCGAGCTGGTCGGAGCGCTGTATCGCGATCATCGCAGCTGGCTACTGGCCTGGCTGCAACGCAGCACCGCCTGCCGTCAACGCGCCGAAGACCTGAGCCAGGACACCTTCGTGCGCCTGCTCGGCCGCGAGCAGCTGAGTACTCCGCGTGAGCCACGGGCATTTCTGGTGGCAGTGGCCAAGGGCCTGTTGTTCGACCACTTTCGCCGCGCCGCGTTGGAGCAGGCCTACCTGGCCGAACTGGCGCTGATTCCCGAGGCCGAACACCCTTCCCCGGAATTCCAACACCTGATTCTTGAAGACCTCAAGGCCATCGACCGATTGCTCAGCAAGCTGTCGAGCAAGGCTCGCGCCGCGTTCCTGCACAACCGCCTGGATGGCATGGGCCATGCCGAGATTGCCGAGCGCCTGGGGGTTTCGGTCTCGCGGGTACGCCAGTACCTGGCCCAAGGCCTGCGCCAGTGCTACATCGCCCTGTATGGGGAACCGACGTGAGCGCCGCTCCGGTTTCGAATCAAGTGCTTGACGCCGCAATCGCTTGGAAGCTGTGCCTGGACGAAGGCAGCGGTTCGCCCGAGGAGCGCAGCGAATTCATCCGCTGGCATGCCGCCAGCGAAGAGCACGCCCGCGCCTGGCGCCAGCTAGGCATGCTCGACCAGCGCGTCAGTGCTGCGGCTGGGCCTGCGCGTAAAGCCCTGCTGCAGTCGCGGATCAGCCTGCGCCGACGGGTTGGCAAGCTGGGCGGCGGCTTGGCAGGGATGCTGCTGGTCGGCGCGCTGCTGTTGCAAATCGGCGCGCCGTCACTGTCGCCCGGCTACTGGCTGGCAGACCAGCGCACCGCAACCGGCGAACTGCGCACGCTGCGCCTGGAAGACGGCACCCTGCTGAGCCTCAATACCCACACCGCAGTGGATATCGATTTTGAGGGTGACGAACGGCTGATCGTCTTGCATCAGGGCGAGATTTCCGTGGAAACCGGCCATCAGGACCTGCGGCCACTGCTGGTGCGCACCGACGATGGTCGGCTGCGGCCCCTTGGCACGCGCTTTTTGGTCAAGCGTGAACAACACGGCACGCGCCTTGAGGTGTTGCAGTCGCAAGTGGCGGCGATGCCGTCGAACAGTGGCGATGAGCAAGTTTTGCACGAAGGTCAGCAGGTGCTGATGAATGCCAATGGCCTGGGCCAGATCAGCCCCGTGGTCGCTGGGGCCGATGCCTGGACCCGCGGCATGCTGGTGGTGGACAACGTGCGCCTGGGCGACCTGGTCGCCGAGCTTGGCCGCTATCGCAGCGGGCACTTGGGCGTAGCCGATGAAGTGGCCAACCTGCGCGTGACCGGCAGCTTCCCCCTGACCGACATCGATCTGGCGCTGGCCTCGTTGCTGCCGGCGCTGCCGGTCAAGGTCGAGCGGCATACGCCCTGGTGGGTGACGGTGGTTGCCAAGTAAGGGTGGCACGCCCCGCAACGGATTTGCATGGAGCAGGCAACAGGTGCGCGGGCTGTGTGGGGCTAGCTTGGTGGGACTGGCTGCGGGGGGCTGGCTGCGGGGGAGCGGGGCAAGCTCACGCAGGCATTCATGCAGCCCACTCCACGCAGCCAGTTCCCACGCAGCCAGCGCCTTGCGCGTTTGTACACCTGGCAGATTGACCAAAAATAATCTCGACAGCCCCCTGTCACTTTTCAAATCTCGTTCGGCAAGGAAGCAGTTAGCACTTATCCGTCGAGGAGCCGCTGCATGTCCCGTGCTGTTGATTGTTTCCTGCGCCCCAGCCTGATGGCTCTGGCCATCGCCCTGGCCGCGCCGTTTGCCAGCCCTGCCGTTTACGCCGCCGAGCAGTCCGTACGCGCCTATGATCTGCCTAGCGCGCCACTGGCGACCACGCTGAACCAGATCGCCAGCCAAGCCGGTATCGCCCTGGCCATTGATCCGGTGATCGTCAGCGGCCGTACCTCGGCCCCGGTCAGCGGCCAGTACGACGCCATCGGCGCCCTGCAAGCTGCCCTGCGAGGCAGCGGCCTGCAACTGCAACAGAGCAGCGTTGGCAGCTATAGCCTGGTTGCCACCCCAGACGGCAGCCTGGCGCTGCCGGAAACCGCGATCAACGCCAACAGCGACTATGAAAGCGCCTGGGGTGCATCCAGCGGCTACGTAGCCACTCGCACCGCCGCGGGCAGCAAGACCGATACGCCAATCGTCGAGGCGCCACGCTCGATGAGCGTGATTACCCGCCAGCAACTGGACGACCGTCAGGTACTCAACCTCAACGACGCCCTGCGCTACACCGCTGGCGTGCAGAGCAGCGGCTACGGCTCCGACTCGCGTGCCGACTGGCTGCGCGTGCGCGGTTTCGACCCAACCCAGTTCCTCGACGGCCTGCCGCTGCCCAAGGGTTCGTTCGCCAACCCCAAGGTCGAGCCGTGGAACCTTGAACGCATCACTGTGCTGCGTGGTCCGGCCTCGTCGGTGTATGGCCAGACCCCGCCAGGCGGCATGCTCGACATGGTCAGCCGCCGCCCGCAAGCCGAGAGCGCCAACCAGATCGAAGCCCAGGTCGGCAGCAACGAACACAAGCAGATCAACTTCGACAGCACTGGCAAGATCGACGACGAAGGCCGCTTTCTGTACCGCGTCAGTGGTGTAGTGCGCGACAGCAACTCGCCCATCGACCATATTCCGGACAAGCGCTATAACCTCGCCCCGAGCCTGACCTGGAACATCGATGAAGACACCAAGCTGACCTTCATCTCCCAGTACACCCGCGACGATACCGGCATCACTGGCCAGTTCCTGCCCCTACAGGGCACCAAGCTGGACTCTCCAGCCGGCAAGATCTCTCATCACAAGAACCTCGGCGAACCGGACTGGGATTTCTACGACCGCACCTACTACGCCCTGGGCTATGCCTTCGAGCACCGTCTGAACGACACCTGGCAGTTCCGCCAGAACCTGCGCTACACCAAGAGCGACCTGGCGTTCCAGGCCGTCAACGTGGGCACCATCAACACGGTCGACGCCGATGGCAACGTCAACCGCGAGGCGGGCATCGTCAACGAAGACATCAGCCAGTTCGCCGTGGACAACAATTTCCAGGCCGACTTCCAGACCGGCGCCATCAGCCACACCCTGCTGCTGGGCCTGGATCACCAACGCTCGAACACCAACTACCAGTGGCTGTATGGCGGTTCGTACGTGTATGACAGCAATGGCAACGTGATTGGCAACAATGTGCCGCCAATCAACGTCGGCAACCCGGTGTATGGCGGCGACATGTCCAATGTCAGCTACTTCGCCCTGCAGGACTTCAGCCAGAAAACCCGCCAGACCGGCGTCTACATCCAGGACCAGATGGCCTTGGACAACTGGCGCCTAACCCTCGGCGGACGTGAAGACTGGGTGCACACCGGCACCGTGTTCCACAACAAGGCCGATGCCACCAGCACCCAACGCGACAAGGCCTTCAGCGGTAACGTGGGCCTGAGCTATGTATTCGACAACGGCATCACTCCGTACATCTCCTACACCGAGTCGTTCCAGCCGGCGATGGGCGCCAACGTCGATTCGGCGCAATCGTTCGACCCGACCGAAGGCCGTCAGTACGAAGTGGGCGTGAAGTACCAGCCTGTCGGCAGCCAGACCTTGCTCACTGCAGCGGTGTATGACCTGACCCAGGAAAACGTGCGCGTCACTGAAGGCAGCATTACCCGCCAGGTCGGCGAGTTGCAGGTGCGCGGGCTGGAGCTGGAAGCCTCCACCCAGCTGACCGACAACCTCAAGGCGATTGCCTCCTACACCTACACCGACACCGAGATCACCAAGGGCCTGGCGACTGAGAAAGGCAATCGCATGGCGCTGATCCCGCGCAACCAGGCAACCCTGTGGGCTGACTACACCTGGCACAGCGGCCCGCTTGACGGCTTCGGCATTGGTGGCGGCGTGCGCTACGTGGGCGATACCTATGGCAACACAGCCAACACCGAGATCGCCCACGTCGGCTCGTACACCGTCTACGATGCCTCGGTGCATTACGACCTCGGCCGCCTGGACAACAGCATGAAAGGCCTGAGCGTGGCGGTTGAGGCAAAGAACCTGTTCAACAAGGACTACTTGTCCAACTGCGATGGTTACTGGTGCTACTACGGCGACGAGCGCAATGTGGTGGCCAGCGTTAACTACAAGTTCTGAGCCATGCAGGGGCCGCTTTGCGGCCCTTCGCGGGCAAGCCCGCTCCTACAGGGAGAGCGCCGTCGTTGAGAATGGCGCGGTCCCTGTGGGAGCGGGCTTGCCCGCGAAGGGCTGCAAAGCAGCCCCAAAGCAGGCGACACAAGAGCCCCCATGATGAAAAGCCAAACCATCCGCCGCTGGTCCGCGATCCACACCTGGAGCAGCCTGATCTGTACGCTGTTCTTGCTGTTGCTGGCACTCACCGGCCTGCCACTGATCTTCCACCACGAGCTGGAACACCTGCTCGGCGATGCCCCTGAGCTGCGGCAAATGCCTGCCGACACCCCGCACCTGGATCTACAGCAGCTGGTGCTCAAGGCCGAGCAACATCGCCCCGGTGAGGTCATGCAGTATTTCGGCTATGACGAGGACGAGCCCAACGGCGTGATCGCCATCACCGCCGCCAGTGCAGGCAGCGATCCAAACGACTCGCACACCTTCATGCTCGACGCCCGCACCGGCGAGGCAGTTGCCATGCCTGCGGCCAATGGCGGCTTGATGATGACCCTGCTGCGCCTGCACGTGGACATGTTCGCCGGCCTGCCCGGCAAACTCTGGCTAGCGTTCATGGGCGTGCTGTTCGTCTTGGCGATCATCTCCGGCACCGTGCTCTACGCGCCCTTCATGCGCCGCCTGGCGTTCGCCACGGTGCGCCGCGACAAGTCACGCCGGCTGCGTTGGCTCGACCTGCATAACCTGATCGGCGTGGTCACCCTGACCTGGGCGCTGGTGGTCGGCGTCACCGGCGTGATCAGCGCCTGCGCCGACCTGGTGATCGCTGCCTGGCGCAACGAAAGTTTGACGGCCATGGTCGCGCCCTACCGCGATGCGCCAGCGCTGACAGAACGTGCCCCCGCCAGTCGCCTGCTGGACATCGCCGAACACGCAGCGCCTGGCATGCACCCCGACTTCATTGCCTTTCCCGGCACGCGCTTCTCCAGTGAGCACCACTATGCGGTGTTCATGAAAGGTGCCAGCCACCTGACCTCGCACCTGTTCACCCCAGTACTGATCGACGCCAAGACCCTTGAGGTCACCGCAGTCGGCGACCGACCGTGGTACATGGACGCCCTCGGTCTGTCGCAGCCACTGCACTTTGGCGACTATGGCGGACGACCGATGCAAATTCTCTGGGCGCTGCTCGATGTCCTGACCATCATCGTTCTCGGCAGCGGCCTGTACCTGTGGCTCGCCAAACAGCGCAAACCTCGTGAGGCCAAGGCATGAGCCACAAGTCGCAAGCCACCGCGCGGATCTTCGCCTGGCCGGCCTTGATTGGCCTGCTCGGCGCCCTAGGGCTGTTCGCCGCGTTGCTCGGCGACGGTTGGTGGGATGGGCTGTCCTGGCTTGGGCTGGGCATCCCGGCATGGTTGGCCATGCGCGGCCTGCTGCGACGCTGAGGTATCGGGTTAACGCCAAGGCCTGGGCACTTCGCGCCAGCATGGGACATCCTCACCCCTAGGAGATGACTCGTGACGCCGTTGCTGCTGCTCCAGGCACTAGACACTCAATTAAACACCCTGCTGCCGCCACTGCCGGGTGTGGAATACCGCCTCGACCAGTGTCTAGCGAACCTCTTCCCAGGGCAGAACATTACCGCCCGCGCCCTGCACTTTGGCCGTTGGCCACTGCTGGATCTGATCGGTTTACATCTGTTCGATGGCGCAACCTTCACGCTGCCAGTTGCCACTGCCCCCCGCCATGACGCTTATCCGCAGCTCAGCTTGCCGGCCGACTTCACCACGCGGATCGGCAGCTTTTGCACAACCCTTCGCCAGACCCTGCATGCCGATCTGGCAGCCTATTGGCTGGAGCGCGACAGCAAGGGACTGAGCCGTGAGGTCCGCCTGGCGTCATTGCGCCGAGAGCAATTGTTCACCGAGATACGTTTACGCCTAAGCGACCAGACCCTGTCGCCAGAACACGCCCAGTTGCTCAACACCTGCCTTCAATTGCCGCTGCCCTGGCAACGCCGACACCTGCCCGCCACTGGCCGGCCTCAGCTGTATCGCCCGCTACTTTCCGGCACGGCGCCACACTGGCGCAGTCATCTGCCTGGGGTAATGATCCTCACTGAACACGGCCCTGAGGGTCGCTTGATCGAGGCTCACGAACCGGTCGGGCGAGTGATCCTATGTAGCGTCGCGCATGGCATCGAGGCATTCGAAAGCCTCGCCGCGCTGCATGTGGAGCTGTGCGAACGCCTTGAGGATCAACAACAGAGCGAACCGCTGAGCAGACTACTGGTCGAGCCGGAGCAGCAGCGACGTGCGTGCCGAGCCGAGCGCCTGCGCTATGACTGGTACAACGAAGACCTCGCGCAGTCGCAGGCACTGGCCATTGGCGATGCCCATGACAAGCGCCTGACGCTCGCCTGGCGAACCGCGTTCGAACGCGGTCTGCAGCGTGACATCGGCCAGCTCGATGCCAGGCTGGCCAGCGCACTGGATCTTCACCACGAACTAAGCAGCCACGGCCCGTTAGCCACCCGCTACGGTCTGCTGCTGGAAAAACACTTGCCCAACTGGTTGCGCACCACCAGCCAGCAAGGCGTCGCGCACATCATGCAAGCGATGCAGGAGCAGGTCGCAGCCATCGAGGCAGCTGCCGCGCCTGGCATTCTCACCCTGGAGCAGTTCAAGCAGCGCCACTCGCTGTTGAATTGGGTGCGCGAGCGTCTGCGCGAGTTCTTGCAGCGCGACCCTGGCATCGATACTGCCCCGCAAGATATCTCGATCAGCGTGACCCTGGCGCGTCAGGTCGGACCGCTGCTCAACCCGCTCGACAGCAGTGCCTACATTCCCGTGGTAAGCAACCCGCAGGCAGGCACAAGCGTGGAACTGGTCAGGCAGACCTATCGGCTAGACGAGCTGGCACTGCTCAACATCGCTTGGTTCGATGTCGATTACTGGCTGACCGCACGCGTGCATCTGGACAACGACCAGGCATTACCGGCGCTTACCCCGCTGAGGGTCAAACAGATCATTCGTCGATTGAACGCTGGCAGTGGTTATCAGGCTTATCTGCGCACCCAACTGCTCGAGTCGCCACATGGCCAGTGGCGCCAACAAGCGCATGAGCACCTCAATCGCACGCGCATGAATGCCGAAGCAGTGAAGGCGCGTTACGCAGGCCATTTTCAGCGTGACACGTTCGAACAAGGCTATGGCTGGGCCAATACCGTGATCAATGCGCCCGATAGCCACAACCGCCCTCATTACAACGAGCAACAGGTGATCGTGCGGCAGATACTGATCCAAGGGCAAACCTTGCTAGGGGTGCTATTGCTGGTTTCCCCGGAGAACTCGAACCGCATCGTGGCCTACTGCCCCGACGCGCCAGACCGTCGCCCATGGCGTGAATACACCAATGCCAGGGCGCTGATCCGCGCCGTGCGCACCGATACGCAGCTGCGCCGCTATGTATTGCAGCGTTTGCCACTGGGCAACGGCAACGCGCTGGAACAGCTGCTACTCAAAGGCCGCCTGGGCTCGCATATCGGCCTGCAGACGATCACCGGCAACCTTTACCAGGCGAGCTACCGGGCCGAAGTGAACCATCTGCTGGCTCAGGCCGATAACGTGACCCGCAGCAACGAAGAGTTGCTAGGTCAATATTCGGTCAATGTTCTGAGGCTACTACTGGATATCGTCACCCTGGTCCTGCCGCAGGCAGGCTCGGTGGCACTGGCGTTCGGGCGTATGGGCATTTCCATCTGGGATGGCTTTGAAGCATTCGAACACGACGATCATAGCGGTGCCCTGCATCACGCTGTCGCCGCACTCGGGCATGCCACTGCGGGGTTAAACGATATGTCGGGTTCAGGGCTGATGCGTCGAGCCATGCGTGGGCTACCGAAACCACCACCAGTACCGCTACCCCCGCATTACGAAGCGACCCCCGAAGTCGCCAGTTTGCGCTACCGCATCGATGCGCCCCACGGTGAGGCCGTCTATGAGAAAAGATCGACAAGCCCAGGTCTGTCTCAATACTTCGTGAAAGACAACCTTGGCCGCTACTTCAACGTCACCTTCGACGGGACGCGCTGGCGCGCCATCGATCCAAACTTGCCCAATGCCTATCTGCAACTGCCCATCCAGCGCTGTCTGGATGGCAGCTGGGTGGTTGATTCACCGCTGCTCTGGCATGACGGGCTACCTGATATCCAGCAACTACTGGACGACAGCCGCCTGACATCTACCCGGCAAGGCGTTGCTGACGCAGACGATGAAAACCTGTTTGAAGAGAATACCCAGCTATATGTGCAGCTGGGATCGCATCAGTTTCCCGTACGCCGCCACTTGCTCAAAAGCCACTACCACCTGGTGATGCCTGAAACCCAGCGAGGCAGCGTTGCCGCTTGGGCGGTACTGCGCTGGCAAGATGACCAGTGGCACATCCGGGTGCGCCAGACCGGCCGCAGCAGCGACTGGCTGGCGCTTCCGGCAGCTTACTCGGCAAGCCTTGGCAGCAGCTGATCGATACGTTGGTGCAGGGCACTGCCACTGGGCCAGTTGCGCAGCATCCGCGCCCGATCGCGGGAGTAGGCCGCAGCGAAGCTGAGCTGGGTGGCGTGCTGGCACATGGCGTCGAGATCGATCAGCGACCATTGGCCGTTCTGCCAGAACAGGTTGTGGCCCTTCATGTCGCCATGGCTGATGCGCTCGCGAATCAGTTGCTGCATGAGGTGGACCAGCGCCTGCAGCTGCTCTTGCGGTGCATCACCACTGTCGATATAGGGCTTGAAGCATTCGATCAGGTCCGGACCATCGGCATATTCGGTCACCAGGTAGGCACGACTGCGCAGGCCCATGACCCGTTGTTCGAGCACCGCCAGGGGCTTGGGCGTGGCGATGTCGAGGAATGTCAGGCGATGCGCCTCGATCCACGAATGCCAGGCCCGGCTCGGACGCCAGAAGCGCTTGAACCAGTGCGCAGTGTTCTTGATGTTGTAGCGTTTGAGGACCAACTTGCGCCCATCTACCTCGACCCGCGCGACACTGGCCGCGCCGCCGGTTTTGTACAAATGGCCCTGGTCGATCAAGGCGTCGGCCTGCTCCAGTACCGGTAGCATGGCCTCGACTTCTGGCCGGCGGATCGCCCGCAGGCCAGACAGGGTTCGCTGCACGCTGAACAGGGTGCACTCGCGACCGGCCTTATCCAGGTAATCCTTCAGACGCCATGCACGGACCTTGTCGACCTGCTTTTGCAGGGCTTCCAGTGGCAGCGCATGCTCGCCGTTAGCCAGCAGATAGTGCACCAGCAGTTCTTCGATGAAAGGCTCCAGGCGCTTGGGCAACTGGGCGAAGAACACCCCAAGGTTTTCCAGCACGCGCTGGCGCGAGAGGGTTTGACCTGGCGTCTCGGCTTTGATTCCGGCGCCGTCGATCAAGTACAGGCGGCCGTTGTGACGCAGCAAGTTGTCCAGGTGCAAGTCCGTTTGCCAGAGTCCTTTGGCATGCATCTGCGCCACGGCAGTCAGTGCCTCGCCGAGCACCAGGTGCTGCTCGTCGGCCAACGGCGGCAGCGCTTCGACTTCGGTCCAGGCATCGCCCAGGCTCTCGGCGCCTTCGAGGTACTCGAACAGCAACCAGCCGCCCTCGCCTTCCTTGAGGCCGTCGGCCAGCAGTTGCGGGGTGGTCAGGCCCTGCGCAGCCATCAGCTTGACGCCTTCGAGCTCACGCTGGAAATGCCGCGCAGCGTTGTTGCCGACCAACAGCTTGGCCAACACCGGGGTACCGCGCCAGATACCCGCGCCGACGTAACGCTGGCCGGGCAACACGCGCAACAGGCTGAGCAGTTGCAGCTCGGCACTGCCTGCGGCGTCGGCCAGGGTCACGCTCAGCGGCAACGCCGGGCTGCGCCCGGCCGCTTTCAATTCAGACAAACGCATCAACGTGCCTCTTTTTCACGACGGCGGCGCACCAGGCGCTGCAGCCAGGTCGCCACCAGCGGGCTGTCGGCGGGCTGCTCAAGATAGGCGGCCAGCATGCTGCGCACATCACCCTCGCTCCAGGCGCGGGTGCGACGCAGCAGTGGTTCCAGGTCCTTGAGGCGGTCACGCATGCCCAGCAGCAGTGGGCGGGTCTTTTCCAGGTCGATCAGCTGCGCTTGCCAGCCTTCGCGGCGCTCACGCAGGAAGATGTGCTTGGGATAGAAGCAGCCATGCACTTGACCCGCTGCGTGCAGGGTGCGCGCCAGCTGACCGCAAGCCTGGAGAATCCCTAGGCGCTTCTCGGCAGCCAGCAGCGGCCATTGCTCGAGCAAGCTGTCCAGGTCGCTCCACTCGTCCAGGGCACGGGTCATGAGAATCGCGCGGTGCTGGCCCTTGCTCTTGCGCTCGCCATAGAACACCGCCTGCAAGGCCGGGATCTTGAGCTTCTGGTAGCGGCTGATATTGCGAAATTCGCGGGCGAAGGTTGGCTCGCCGAACGGTCGGTGCAGGGTCCGCGTGAGGTAGTCGCACTGGCGCTTGAGGTAATAGCCCTTGCCCTCGAGCTCCAGGCGATACACGCTGCTCCAGCCGCCACGGCCGGTATTGGGTTCGTCCACGGCGTCCAGTTGCAGCGCCCACAGCGCTTCGAAATCGTTCAGGCCGTGGCGTTGCAGCAGCGCTAGATCGCCGCTGGCCAGGTAATCGGTCATTCCCTTCCCTCGAAAAAGCGCACCACTTCGCGCACCCGTTGCTTGTCGCGGGCATTGAGCCGTTGATGCCCGCGGTATTGCAGATAGAAACGCAGGCGTTGGGTGGCCGAAAGGTGGTACTTGGCAACCTTGTCCAGGCAGGCCAGGTCCTTGATGACCCGATGGCGGAGCATGAAGCCGCGCCAGAAGTCACCGGTCGGACAATCGATGAAGAATAGCGTGCCCTGGTCATCCACCAACAGATTGCGCCACTTCAGGTCGTTATGGGTGAAGTGGTGATCGTGCATCACCCGGGTGTGGCGCGCCAGTTGCCGGCTGACGTGATCGACCCAGGCACGATCGGCCAGGCGCGGATCATTGTGTTTGGCCAGCTCCGACAAATCCTCGGTACGCGGCAACTCACGGGTGATCATCGCCCCACGGGCAAAGGCCAGGCCCTTGCGCTCCAGGCCCCAGGCCACCACCTCGGCAGTGGGAATGCCCCACTTGGCGAACTGCTTGAGGTTCTGCCACTCGGCCTTGATTCGCGGCCGCCCGAGGTAGCGGCGCATGTGCTTGCCGGCGCCAGTGTAGCGTTTGACGTAGTAATTGACCCCGCCACGCTCGATGCGCACCACTTCACTGAGTGGGTCGCTGGTCAAGCGTTCGCCCTGGAGAGCGAACACCGCCTCGAGACTGCCAAAATCCGCCGCCAGCGGTTCATAGCCCGGCGCCAGTGTCCAACCCGCCATCAGAGCGCATCCCCATAGCGTTGTTTGCGATCGTAGAGTTTCTGCGCCTTGCGTTCGAGCCAGGCGAGCAGCGCGGCCTCGTCAGCCAGGATCTGGCGTAACGGGCGCTGGAAATAGCCGCGCAAGAAGCGCAGCTTGTCGCGGCGGGTCAGGCCGATGTCCAGCGCCGAGAAGTACAGCGCGGCCAGGTCTTTGTCGCGCCAACGGCGGCTGATGCTGGCACGGGTCTGGGCACGGTGCAGGTCGATCACCGACAACTTCAGATCTTCTGGCGCCACCGGGCGATCGGTGTGCAGCAGAAAGTGGCAAATGTAGCAGTCGCGGTGGTTGACCCCGGCGCGGTGCATGCCGCCAGTCATCTTCGCCACTTCGGCGATCAGCGCATGCTTCAGGCGCGGCAGCGGCGGCTGCTTGACCCAGTCCAGGCTGAAATCTTCCAGGCTGATGGTCGGCGCCAGCTCTTCGGTGACGATGAACGAATGCTGGGTGGCAGGATTGCTGCCGCGCTCGCCATAGGCGACGGCGGTCATGGTCGGCACGCCGACTTCGTGCAGGCGCTGGATGGCCCGCCATTCCTGGCCGGCACCCAGCACCGGCAGCTTGGCGCTGAACAGGTTCTTGAAGATTTCGCCCCAGCCGATGCCGCGGTGGATCTTGACGAAATAGCCCTCGCCTTCGACTTCGGTGCGCAGCGTGCGGCGCCCTTCGAGCTCGCGGAACACTTCGCCTTGCAAGCCTTCGACGGCCTCGAAGGCATCGCGTCCGGCCCACAGGCGTTTGAACGGTTCAGCCAGTATCAGCTTCATGCGTGCTCCTGGTTGAGGATCACATCGGCAGCGTGCTGCGGCATGCTGTAGAGGTCGGCGCTGTCGGCAAATGCCAGGCCATTGCGCGACCACGTGGCACGCGCTTGGGCGTCTTCGAGCATGCGTTGCAGGTAGCGGTTGAGCTGCTCCTGCTCGAACGGCTCATCCAGCACCAGGCCGCTATCGGCCTCGGCAATGTAATGGGCATAACCGCAGACTTTCGAGACCAGCACCGGCAACCCGGCGACCAGTGCCTCGAGCAGCACCGTGCCAGTGTTCTCGTTGTAGGCCGGGTGGATCAGCATATCGGCGCCGAGCAGGAAGCGCGGAATATCGCTGCGCCCCTTGAGGAACTGCACTTGCTCGCCCAAGCCCAGGGTCGCGCTTTGCAGCTGGAAGACCTTGGGGTCGTCCTGGCCGATGACCATCAGCCGGGTGCGCTTGCGCAGGCCAGAAGGCAACGCGGCCAGGGCCTTGAGACTGCGGTCGACGCCCTTGGTCTTGAACCCCGAGCCAATCTGCACCAGCAACAAGTCGTCAGCACCCAGGTTGAACTCCTGGCGAAACTGCGCGCGAATCTCAGCGGCGTTGTCTGGTGCGCGGCGGTCCTGGGAAATACCCGGCGGCAGCAGGTGGAAACGCTCCACCGGGGTGTCGTAATGCTTGATGAACAGCGGTTGCTGCACTTCGGAAATCATCAGGATCTCGGTGCGTGCATCGCGGGCGAACACCGCTCGCTCGTATTCGGCGAAGTGGCGGTAGCGGCCCCAGCGCCGGTACAGGCCACCGCGCAGGGTCTGCGCCTTGTCTTCGAAGCAGCCGTCGGCGGCGTAGTAGACGTCCAGGCCCGGCATCTTGTTGAAGCCGATCAGGCGGTCGACCGGGCGCTTGGCCAGGTCGGCTTGCATCCAGGCGCTGAGCTTCTCGTTGCGCCGATGGTTGAACAGCGCCTTGACCGGCGCCACCAGTACTTCGAAGCCCGGTGGAATGTCCCCTTCCCAGATCAGGGTGTAGACCCGGATCTGATGGCCACGCTTCTGGCACTCAAGGGCAATGCGCATGAAGTCACGCTGCAGCCCGCCGAAGGGGAAGTATTTGTAAAGCACGAAAGCCAGTTGCATCAACGAACATCCTCAGCCAGCAGCAACGCGCTCAAGCGGCTCGCCACATGCTCGGGATTCAGGCGAGTGAAGCACAGCGGCCACTCGCGTTTGAGATCGAACCGGCGCAGGTCCTCGGCGCTCGGTTTATAGGTGCACTTCTTCTGCAGGCAGGGCGCACAGGGGAAGTCGCTCGCCTGGTGGACCTGGACACGTCCATAGGCGCCGGTCAAACCAGGGTTGGTGGGGCCAAACAGCGAGATGGTCGGCACATCCAGCGCCGCGGCCAGATGCCCCAGGCCGGTGTCCACTGCCACGCAGGCCTTGGCGGCCGCCAATACACGGGCCACGCCGACCAGGTTCAACTTGGGCAGTACCTGGCAGTTATTCAAGCCCTGGGCGATGCGCTCGGCGCGCGCCTTCTCGGTTGGGTTACCCCAGGGCAGGCACACCTTGAGGTTGCGCCGGCCCATGCGCTCGGCCAGTTCGCGCCAATAGGCTTCCGGCCAGTGCTTGGTGGCCCAGGTGGTGCCATGCAGGAACACCACGTAGGGTGCTGCTGGCGGCAATTGCAGACGCTCCAGGTCCAGGCCGTAGTTGCCGATGCCTTCCGGCAAGTCATAGGCCAAGGCCAAGGCGAACAGCTGGCGCACACGTTCGACGGCGTGCTGGCCAACCGCGACCGACAGCGGCCGGTCATAGAAACGACTGGACCAGCCTTCGCGCGCAGAGAAGCGATCGAGCCCTGCCACCGGCGCCTTGACGTAGCGGGTCAGCCAGGCCGACTTGACCAGGCCCTGGGCATCGATCACCAGGTCGTATTTGCGCTCACGCACGCGCTGCTTGAAGGCCTTCCACTCGCCGCTCTTGAGGGTCTGCCAGATATTCTTGCGCCAGCGACGGATCGCCACCGGGATGACCTGGTCGACCGCCGGGTGCCAACTGGGGATCTCGGCGAACCCCTCCTCCACCACCCAGTCGAAACGAATCCCGGGGATGGCGTGAGCGGCATCGGTGAGCGCTGGCAAGGTATGGATGACATCTCCCAGCGAAGATGTCTTGATGATCAGCACCCGCACTTAGTCGACCTCAGCCACGGTATCGATCAGGTTCGGCCCGGCCAGGTGCTGCAAGGCAGCGATGACCTTGCCAGGCTCCAGCAGGCGCAGGCAGTTGTAGTGGCCGAACCGGCAGGTCCGGTCGAAGCATGGGCTGCAATCCAGGCCCAGGCGCACCACCTCGACCTGCTCGGCCAACGGCGGGGTGAAGCCCGGCGAGGTCGAACCGTAGACTGCCACCAGCGGGCGGTTCAACGCAGCGGCCACGTGCATCAGGCCCGAATCGTTGGACACCACCGCGTCGGCGCAGGACATCAAGTCGATGGCTTCGGCCAGCGAGGTTTCGCCTGCCAGGTTGCTCGATTCTTCCCGCAGCCCCGGAATCAACCGGTCGCGGATCGACTCACCCACCGGATGATCGTTCTTCGAGCCGAACAGCCAGACTTGCCAGCCCTGGCGAATCATTGCATCGGCGACTTCCGCGTAATGCTCGGCCGGCCAGCGCTTGGCTTCGCCAAACTCGGCACCTGGGCACAACGCCAGCACCGGGCGATCCAGGCTCAAGCCGAATTTGGCCAGGGCGGCTTCACGGCTGGCGGCTTCGATCTGCAAGGTCGGTCGCGGGTACGGTTTAGGCAACTCGGCACCCGGCGTATAGGCCAGGGCCATGAAGCGCTCGATCATCAGCGGATAACGCTCTTTATCGAGCTTGCGCACATCGTTGAGTAGCAGGTAGCGCATTTCGCCGCGCCAGCCGGTGCGCTTGGGAATACCCGCGAAGTACGGCACCAGCGCCGACTTGAGCGAATTGGGCAAAAGGATCGCCTGGTCGTACTGGCCGGCCAGGGATTTGCCGATGCGCCGTCGCGTCGCCAGCTCAAGTGCGCCGTGGCCAAGCGGGAAGCTCAGGGCCTGGCGGACCTCAGGCATACGCTCAAGGATCGGCCGGCTCCACTCGGGCGCCAGCACGTCGATCACGCATTCGGGGTGCTGCTGCTTCAGGCAGTGGAACAGCGTTTGCGCCATTACCATGTCGCCGACCCAGCTGGGGCCAATGATCAGTATTCTCATGCTTTGTCCAGAAACGCTCGGGGATAACCCATACCTTGCGGCAACGGCTGACATGGCAACGGGCTTGCCCGGCGATAGCATCGTTGTGTGACGACGCCATCGCTGGTCAAGCCCGCTCCCAGGCAAACCGCTCGCGCGGGCTTCGAGGCGAGCCATCCCTCTTTATATTCAGGCTATATGGCGTGCAGTGTACCACTGGTGCCCGGTCGTCGCCCTGAACGCTCAACTCAGGCCAAGCTCACCCCAGATTCGCCGTACTTCGCGGCGCTCGTCGGCGAACTGGGCGGCATCGATGACCCCGGCCTGCTTCTGCAAGGCCTGGCGATGCGAAGCCGAACGGAAGGCCTTGTACACCTCACGCAGCAACACCGCATCACTGGCGGGCAGCAGGCCGGCCTGTTCGAGCTCTTCGAGGATGCGGATATTGTCGGTCCAGCGCAGCAACGCCGGGTGATCGTGGGACCAGGCCAATGCTGCGTACTGGACCATGAATTCGATATCCACGATACCGCCGGCATCCTGCTTGATATCGAACGGCACGCCCGCATCGAAGGCGTTGCTGGCAGTGCCGGCGGCGGTGAGCTTGGTGCCGAGGTTGTCACGCATCTTGGCGCGCATCTCGCTGACCTCGACGCGCAGCTTATCGAGGTCACGGGCCTGGCCCAGCACCTTGGCGCGCACCGCCTCGAACGCCGTGGTCACCTGCTTGCACCCTACCAGCACCCGCGCCCTGACCAGCGCCTGATGCTCCCAGGTCCAGGCTTCGCCTTGTTGATAACGTTCGAACGCACCGAGCGAGCTGACCAGCAGCCCGGAAGCGCCCGATGGCCGCAGGCGCATATCGACGTCATACAGCTGGCCGGAGTTGGTCTGGGTGGTCAGCAGGTGAATGATGCGCTGGCCCAGGCGGGTGAAGAACTGCGCGCTGTCGATCGGCTTGGCGCCGTCGGTCTCGGCATGCAGGTCGCCGTCGTGAATGAATACCAGGTCCAGGTCCGAGCCATGGCCAAGCTCCAGGCCACCGACCTTGCCATACCCGACGATGATGAAGCCCGGATCGCACAGGCTCCCATCGCTGCGCTTGGGCTGGCCATGACGCGCCACGGTCTGGCGCCAGGCCAGGGCCAGGACCTGGTCGAGAATGGCTTCGGCGAGCCAGGTGAGGTAGTCGCTGACTTTCATCAACGGCAGGTTGCCGCTGATTTCCGAAGCCGCCACGCGCAGGCTGTGCGCTAGCTTGAAGTGACGCAGGGCCTCCATCTGCTGTTCCAGGTCATCTTCGGGGATGCGCGTCAGCCGCTCACGCAGCTCCGAAGCCAGCTCCGGCGCCAGTGGCGGGCTGAACAGGCGGCCTTCATTGAGCAGTTCGTCGAGCAGCAGCGGATAGCGGGCGATCTGCTCGGCAATCCATGGGCTGGCGGCGCAAAGCGTCAGCAGGCGACGTAGCGCACCTGGGTTTTCGGTAAGCAGGACCAGATAAGCCGAACGCCGCGCCACCGCTTCGACCAGCGGCAGCACCCGTTCCAGCACCAGGTCCGGGTTGTCGTGCTCGACGGCCTGGGCCAGCAGGCGCGGAATGAAGGCATCCAGGCGCTCACGCCCCAAGCGCTGCATCGAACGCAACTGCGGGCTGGCACGCAAACCGGCTAGGCGCCGCAAGGCCTCGGCAGGCTGGCAGAACCCGGCTTCCTCCAGCTGTCGGCAAGCGGCTTCTTCGTCTTGGGCCTGTTCCCACAGCGGCGACCACTCCCCCCCCACCACCAACTCGCCCTCGCCCTCGTCTTCATCCGGGTCGGCGATCACTTGGCGGAAATGCCAGTCGATGCGCCCGCGCCAATACATGAGCTGATCGTGGAAGCTGTGCCAGTTGGCAAAGCCGAGGATAAAGGCCACCCGCGCGCGGTCGGTATCGTCTTCGGGGAGCATCTGCGTCTGGCGGTCGGCGATGGCCTGGATGGCATGTTCGGTATACCGCAGGAATTGGTAGCCTTCGCGCAGCTCGGCCACCACCGCCGGCGGCAGGTAACCCTGGCCCTCCAAGGTTGCCAGGACTTTAAGCAGTGGCCGCTGCTGCAGGCTCAGGTCACGCCCGCCGTGGATCAACTGGAACGCCTGGGCGATGAACTCCACCTCACGGATGCCGCCCGCGCCGAGCTTGATGTTCTCGGCCATGCCTTTGCGGCGCACTTCCTGCTGGATCAGCTGCTTCATGGTGCGCAGCGCTTCGATCGCCGAGAAATCCAGGTAACGGCGGTAGACGAACGGGCGCAGCATCTCCTGCAGTTGGGCACCGGCCGCCTGGTCGCCTGCCACCACCCGCGCCTTGATCATGGCGTAGCGCTCCCAGTCACGGCCCTGGTCCTGGTAGTACTGCTCCAGTGCATTGAACGACAGCACCAAGGCACCCGCCGAGCCATAGGGGCGCAGGCGCATGTCGACGCGGAACACGAAACCATCGACGGTGACCGGGTCGAGCGCCTTGATCAGGCGCTGGCCCAGACGGGTGAAGAACTCCTGGTTATCCAGCGAGCGTTTGACCCCCTCAGTCTCGCCGCCCTCAGGGAAGGCGAAGATCAGGTCGATGTCCGATGACAGGTTCAGTTCCACCGCGCCGAGCTTGCCCATGCCCAGCACCACCATGTGCTGCGGCTCGCCACTGCGGTTACCGATCGGTGTGCCGAACTGCTGGCAGTGGCGTGGGTACAACCATTGATAGGCCTGGTCGATACAGGCATCAGCAAGGTCGGACAGGTCGCGGCAAGTCTCGCCCAAGGCGGCCTGGCGGGTGATGTCGCGCCAGATGATGCGCAGTTGCTGGCGGTTGCGCTCGCGGCGCAGATTACGCGCCAGCTCATCTTCGCTTTGCGCCGCCTGAGCCACGCTGGCGATCCGCGTACAGAGCTGACCCGGGGCGAAGGCCTGCTCCAGCTCGCCACTGCCCAACAGCTCGAAGAACATGCCGGGCTCACGCTGGACCTGGCCGAGGACGAAATCACTGGCGGCGGCAACCTGATCGAACTGTTGCCGATGAGTGGCGCTCAAAGCGCCCAGGTGCAATTGATCGTGGCCAGCGACGGCATCGGTGAGCAACTGCTGGTTGCGAACGACCAGTGGTTGCAGGGCGGCAGGCAGATCGAGCGGCAAAGGCAGGCGCATGGACTATCCTTGATCGGCGTGAATCAGAGGGGTAAATGCGGTCGCGGCGATGCGGGACCACGGTTGGACTGTCATACAAAAGTTGGAAATAGCTGAAATAGTCGAATCATTGGCAAGAAACATCGCGAATCACCCGCCTCGAACACACCGCCAACCAACATGAACGTTTTTCCTCACAACCCGGGGTGCGACCAAACGTCGCATTTCTGTAGTATTACTACTACCCCGACCGTCTAAAAGCATGAAATGCGAAAGCTTTTGTAGTAAAACTACACGGCGCCGGATCACACTCCGGTAATCCAAGAATTCACGACGTCTGCCCATAAGGCCAGTCGCAAACTCAGGCCCCCGATTCTGGTGGCCTTTCCGCCCTGGAGCAAGCCATGCAAGACCTCGATCCAATCGAAACCCAGGAATGGCTGGATGCCCTGGAGTCGGTCCTCGACAAAGAAGGCGAAGACCGCGCTCATTACCTGATGACCCGTATGGGCGAGCTGGCCACCCGTAGTGGTTCGCAGCTGCCGTATGCCATCACCACGCCATACCGCAACACCATCCCTGTCACCCACGAAGCACGCATGCCTGGCGACCTGTTCATGGAACGCCGCATTCGCTCGTTGGTGCGTTGGAACGCCCTGGCCATGGTCATGCGTACCAACCTGAAGGATTCGGACCTGGGCGGACACATCTCGAGCTTCGCCTCCAGTGCCACCCTGTACGACATCGGCTTCAACTACTTCTTCCAGGCCCCGACCGAAGAACATGGCGGCGACCTGATCTTCTTCCAGGGCCATGCCTCGCCTGGCGTCTACGCCCGTGCCTTCATGGAAGGCCGGATCAGCGAAGAACAGATGAACAACTTCCGTCAGGAAGTCGATGGCAAAGGTCTGTCCTCGTACCCGCACCCATGGCTGATGCCTGACTTCTGGCAGTTCCCGACCGTTTCGATGGGTCTGGGTCCAATCCAGGCGATCTACCAGGCACGCTTCATGAAGTACCTCGAAGCGCGCGGCTACATCCCGGCTGGCAAGCAGAAAGTCTGGTGCTTCATGGGCGACGGCGAGTGCGACGAGCCGGAATCGCTGGGCGCGATCTCCCTGGCTGGCCGCGAGAAGCTGGACAACCTGATCTTCGTCATCAACTGCAACCTGCAGCGCCTCGACGGCCCGGTTCGCGGCAACGGCAAGATCATCCAGGAACTCGAAGGCGTGTTCCGTGGCGGTGGCTGGAACGTCAACAAAGTGGTCTGGGGCCGTTTCTGGGACCCACTGCTGGCCAAGGACGTCGACGGTATCCTGCAACGTCGCATGGACGAAGTCATCGACGGCGAGTACCAGAACTACAAGGCCAAGGACGGCGCGTTCGTCCGTGAGCACTTCTTCAACACCCCAGAACTCAAGGCCATGGTCGAAGACCTGTCCGACGAAGAGATCTGGAAGCTCAACCGTGGCGGTCACGACCCGTACAAGGTCTATGCGGCCTACCACCAGGCGGTCAACCACAAAGAGCAGCCGACTGTCATCCTGGCCAAGACCATCAAGGGTTACGGTACCGGTGCTGGCGAAGCCAAGAACACCGCGCACAACACCAAGAAGGTCGACGTCGAGAGCCTGCGTCACTTCCGCGATCGTTTCGACATCCCGGTCAAGGACGAAGAGCTGGAAAACCTGCCGTTCTTCAAGCCTGAAGAAGGCAGCGCCGAGGCCCGTTACCTGGCCGAGCGCCGCAGCGCCCTGGGTGGTTTCGTGCCACAGCGCCGCGAGAAGAGCATCAGCATCCCGACCCCGCCACTGGAAACCCTGAAGGCGATCCTGGACGGCTCGGGCGACCGCGAAATCTCCACCACCATGGCCTTCGTGCGGATTCTGGCGCAGCTGGTCAAGGACAAAGAGATCGGTCAGCGCATCGTTCCGATCATCCCGGACGAAGCCCGTACCTTCGGTATGGAAGGCATGTTCCGCCAGCTGGGCATCTACTCCTCGGTCGGCCAGCTCTACGAGCCAGTCGATAAAGACCAGGTGATGTTCTACCGCGAAGACAAGAAGGGCCAGATCCTCGAAGAGGGCATCAACGAAGCCGGCGCCATGTCGTCGTTCATTGCTGCGGGCACTTCCTATTCGAACCACAACCAGCCGATGCTGCCGTTCTACATCTTCTACTCGATGTTCGGCTTCCAGCGTATCGGTGACCTGGCCTGGGCCGCTGGCGACAGCCGCACCCGTGGCTTCCTGATCGGCGGTACCGCCGGCCGTACCACCCTCAACGGTGAAGGCCTGCAGCACGAAGACGGTCACAGCCACCTGCTGGCCGGGACCATCCCGAACTGCCGCACCTATGATCCAACCTACGGCTACGAGCTGGCGGTGATCATCCAGGACGGCATGAAGAAGATGACCGAAGAGCAACAGGACATCTTCTACTACATCACCGTGATGAACGAATCCTACCAGCAGCCAGCCATGCCGGCCGGTGTCGAGGAAGGCATCGTCAAGGGTATGTACCTGCTCGAGGAAGACACCAAGGACGCGGCCCACCACGTTCAGCTGATGGGCTCCGGCACCATCCTGCGTGAAGTCCGTGAAGCGGCGAAGATCCTGCGTGAAGAGTTCAACGTCGGTGCCGACGTGTGGAGCGTCACCAGCTTCAACGAACTGCGTCGCGACGGCCTCGCCGTAGAACGCGCCAACCGCCTCAAGCCTGGCCAGAAGCCACAGCAGACTTACGTCGAGCAGTGCCTGAGCGGTCGCAAGGGTCCGGTTATCGCATCGACCGACTACATGAAGATCTTTGCCGAGCAGATCCGCCAGTGGGTGCCGAGCAAAGAGTTCAAAGTCCTGGGTACCGATGGCTTCGGTCGCAGCGACAGCCGCAAGAAGCTGCGTCACTTCTTCGAAGTCGACCGCCACTTCGTGGTGCTGGCTGCCCTGGAAGCCTTGGCTGACCGTGGCGAGATCGAACCTAAGGTGGTGGCTGACGCCATCGTCAAGTTCGGCATCGACCCGGACAAGCGCAACCCACTGGACTGCTGAGGAGTATTTTAAGTGAGCGAACTCATTCGCGTACCTGACATCGGCAGCGGTGAAGGTGAAATCATCGAGCTGTTCGTCAAGGTTGGCGACCGCATCGAGGCTGACCAGAGCCTGCTGACCCTGGAGTCCGACAAAGCCTCCATGGAGATCCCTGCCCCCAAGGCAGGCGTGATCAAAGAGCTGAAGGTCAAGCTGGGCGATCGCCTGAAAGAAGGCGACGAGCTGCTGGTGCTGGAAGTCGAGGGCGCCGCTGCGGCGTCCGAGGCTCCGGCCGCAGCCGCCCCTGCTGCGCCCGCCGCCGAAGAAAAACCCGCTGCCGCCCCGGCTGCAGCGCCTGCCCAGGCCGCAGCTCCAGCTGCAGCTAGCGTGCAGGACATCCACGTGCCGGACATCGGCTCGTCGGGCAAGGCCAAGATCATCGAAGTGCTGGTCAAGGTTGGCGACAGCGTCGAAGCCGACCAGTCGCTGATCACCCTGGAGTCCGACAAGGCCTCCATGGAGATCCCTTCGCCTGCCGCTGGCGTGATCGAAGAAGTGATCTGCAAGCTGGACGACGAAGTCGGCACTGGCGACCTGATCTTCAAGCTGAAAGTCGCAGGCGCCGCTGCTGCCGCACCGGCTCCAGCGCCAGCCGCTGCTGCGCCGGCCAAGGCTGACGCGGCTCCTGCAGCTGCCCCTGCCGCAGCGCCCGCTGCCGCCCCAGCACCGGCCGCCACCGCTCCAGCGGCTGGCAGCAACGCCAAGGTCCATGCCGGCCCGGCAGTGCGTCAGCTGGCCCGCGAGTTCGGCGTCGACCTGGGTGCAGTAGCAGCCACAGGCCCGCACGGTCGCATCCTCAAGGAAGACGTGCAGGTCTACGTCAAGGCCATGATGCAAAAGGCCAAGGAAGCACCGGCAGCTGCTGGTGCAACCGGTGGCGCAGGCATCCCGCCGATCCCGGTGGTGGACTTCAGCAAGTTCGGTGAAGTCGAAGAAGTCGCCCTGACCCGCCTGATGCAGGTCGGTGCCGCCAACCTGCACCGCAGCTGGCTGAACGTGCCGCACGTGACCCAGTTCGACTCCGCCGACATCACCGAGCTGGAAGCCTTCCGCGTTGCCCAGAAAGCAGTGGCCGAGAAGGCTGGCGTCAAGCTGACCGTGCTGCCACTGCTGCTCAAGGCTTGTGCCCACCTGCTCAAGGAACTGCCGGACTTCAACAGCTCGCTGGCACCCAGCGGCAAGGCGATCATCCGCAAGAAGTACGTGAACATCGGCTTTGCCGTGGACACCCCGGATGGTCTGCTGGTCCCGGTGATCAAGAACGTCGACCAGAAGAGCCTGCTGCAACTGGCTGGCGAAGCTGCGGCGCTGGCCGAAAAAGCCCGCACCAAGAAGCTGTCGGCCGACGACATGCAAGGCGCTTGCTTCACCATTTCCAGCCTCGGTCACATTGGCGGCACCGGCTTCACGCCGATCGTCAACGCGCCTGAGGTGGCGATCCTCGGTGTATCCAAGGCCACCATGCAGCCGGTCTGGGATGGCAAAGCCTTCCAGCCCAAGCTGATGCTGCCGCTGTCGCTGTCGTACGATCACCGTGTGATCAACGGCGCCGCTGCTGCGCGCTTCACCAAGCGCCTGAGCGACCTGCTGGCGGATATCCGCACCATGCTGCTGTAACCCGTTACAACCTGCCTTCCCATGCGCGAAGGCAGGCCCCCTTTCGAGCTGCCACGCTCGTACCTCAACCCCGCCCTTGGCGGGGCTTTTTTTTGCCCAGGCCAGAGCGGCTTTAGCCGTCAACCCACCCCAGCAACCTTCAGACTTCACTCAGCCTGCCGACAACCTGTTCACAGCATCCCTTATGGCCGCTTGCCAGCCTCCGGGACATGATGCAACCTTGCCAGATGCGCGACCGACCAGGCCTGCGCCACCCTCTTCAAGCGAGTCTTCGATGAAAAGCCAACCCGATGCCGCCAGCCGTGTGGCGGCCGAGGTCGTCACGCAGCTCCCCGTGCCCTCGCGGCTCGGCATGCTGCGTTTCGAAAGGCTCAACGAAGCCAATTGGGCCATGCTGTACCTCGATCCCGCCTGCGACCGTCAGTTCGGCCTGCCCGCCGCCGACCTCTGCGCCTTGATCGGCTCGCCCTATGCCAGCCTGATGGAGCCAGAAGCCCGCTACCGGTTGCACGACGAGATCCAGCTGCAGTTGACCCGGCGCGGCCACTACCGGGTGCGCTACACCCTGCACGCCAGCCCCGAGCCACTGCGCCTGCTTGAAGTCGGCGAAGCCTACAAGCAGCATGGCCGGCAACTGCTGCGCGGCTACCTGACTGTGCTCGACGATGCTGCAGAAGACGCTCCGGACCTCGCCGCCAGCGACTTGGAAACGCGTAACAACCGCCTGCAAATCGCCCTGCAACTGAACCAGCGCGCCCAGCAGGAGCAGCTCGAACACCTGGAGCGGGTACGCGCCCAGCAGGACCTGATCCTGCGCCTGGCACGCCAGCGCTACAGCGCCGACAACTCATTGCTCGAAGCTGCCGAGCTGATTACCCAGAGCGCCTGCGAAATCTACAAGGTCGACTGCGCCAGCATCTGGTACCTCGATGACCAGCGCCTGGAGCCGATCAGCGCCTGGTATCACCTTGAGCAGCAGCACCGACTGCCCGAGCCCATCGACGCCAGTCGCTTCCCCGACTACCTCGACGCCCTGCACGCCAGCCGCGCCATCGACGCACACAATGCCAGCCACGACCCGCGCACCCGCGACATGGCCGAGACCCTCTACCCCAGCGCCAACAACGCCATGCTCGATGCCAGCATCCGCGTCGATGGCCAGGTAGTCGGCGTGTTGTGCCTGGAGCAAACCGGCACGCCGCGGGCCTGGCAGTCCGATGAGATCGCCTTTGCCGGCGAGTTGGCCGACCAGTTCGCCCAGGTCATCACCAACCACAACCGGCGCACCGCCGCCAGCGCCCTGCACCTGTTCCAGCGAGCGGTGGAACAGAGCGCCAGCGCGTTCTTGCTGGTCAACCGTGACGGCGTGGTGGAGTACGTCAACCCAAGCTTCACCGCCATTACCCAATACAGCACCGATGAGGTCCAAGGCTACCGCCTGTCGGAATTGCCCGCCCTGGAGAACCTGAGTGAACTGTTGTTCGACTCGCCTTCGAGCCTGGCCATGGGCAACAGTTGGCAGGGCGAGTTCAAAAGCCGGCGCAAGAACCTCGAGCCCTACTGGGGCCAGCTGTCGATTTCCAAGGTGTATGGCGACAACCGCGAGTTGACCCACTACATCGGCATCTACGAAGACATCACCCAGAGCAAGCTGGCCCAGCAGCGCATCGAGCGCCTGGCCTATACCGACAACCTGACCAACCTGGGCAACCGCCCGGCGTTCATCCGCAACCTCGATGAACGTTTCGCGCGCGACCAAGAGACCTCGATCTGCCTGCTGCTGGTCGATATCGACAACTTCAAGCGGATCAACGACAGCCTCGGCCACCAGACCGGTGACAAGCTGCTGGTCAGCCTCGCCCGGCGCCTGCGCAATAGCCTGCACGCTGGCGGCATCCTGGCGCGTTTCGCCAGTAACGAATTCGCCGTGCTGCTCGATGATATCGGCCTGGAAGACGGCCAGGCGGTGGCGCAGCAGCTGTTGCGTACCCTCGACAAACCGATGTTCGTCGACAATCAGCTGATCAACGTCACCGCCTCGGTAGGTCTGGCCTGCGCGCCGCTGCATGGCAGCGACCCGCAAACGCTGATGAAGAATGCCGGGCTTGCCCTGCACAAGGCCAAGGCCAACGGCAAACACCAGGTGCAGGTGTTCACCGAGGTGCTCAACGCCGAGGCCAGTTACAAGCTGTTCGTCGAAAACAACCTGCGGCGCGCCCTCACCCAGAATGAGCTGGAAGTGTTCTACCAGCCTAAGCTGTGCCTGCGCAGCGGGCGTTTGCTGGGCCTGGAGGCGCTGCTGCGCTGGAACCACCCAGAGCGCGGCATGATCCGCCCCGACCAGTTCATTAGCGTGGCTGAGGAAACCGGCTTGATCATTCCGATCGGCAAGTGGGTGGTGCGCCAGTCCTGCCGGATGAGCCAGCAACTGCGCGACGCGGGCATGGGCAACCTGCATGTGGCGATCAACCTCTCGCCCAAGCAGTTTTCCGACCCCGAGCTGGTCAGCTCGATTGGCACCATCATCAAGGAAGAGGCCCTGCCGCCGCACCTGCTGGAGCTGGAGCTGACCGAAGGCCTGCTGCTGGAAGCCACCGAGGACACCCACCGCCAGCTCGACGAGCTCAAGGCGCTGGGCCTGACCCTGGCGATGGACGACTTCGGCACCGGTTACTCGTCGCTGAGTTACCTGAAGAAGTTTCCCATCGACATCATCAAGATCGACCGCAGCTTCATCAACGAGATTCCCGACAACCAGGACGACATGGAGATCACCTCAGCAGTGGTGGCCATGGCCCACAACCTCAAGTTGAAGGTGGTTGCCGAGGGCATCGAGACCGCCGCACAGCTGGCGTTCCTGCGTCGCCACCGCTGCGACGTCGGTCAGGGCTACCTGTTCGACCGGCCAATTCCGGGGCGTGAGCTGGTCGACAAACTCAAGCGCTATCCGCGCGGACCGATGGCCTGACAGCGGCCTCTGACTCGGGCACTATTAGCGACAGCGTCGGCCTTTTCGCGGGCAAGCCCGCTCCCACAGGTACCGCGCCGCCATCAAACCTGGCTCTGTACCTGTGGGAGCGGGCTTGCCCGCGAAAAGGCCACCCCCATTCCCGACTTGGAAAACAGAGGAACAGCCATGGTCCTGCGTTCGGAAATCCTGGTGAACAAAAACGTCCTGCCCACCGCGGAACAGGCCCTGCCTGGCCGCGACACGCCGATGACCCTGCCAGAGAAGCACTTCGTCTTCGAAGATACGCCCCTGCTGGGCCCGTTCTTCGACGATGTCGACTTCGCCATCTTTGGCCTGGGCTGCTTCTGGGGCGCCGAGCGCCGCTTCTGGCAGCGTGAAGGTGTGGTCAGCACCGTGGTCGGTTATGCCGGTGGCTTCACCCCGCACCCGACTTACGAAGAAGTCTGCTCGGGCCTGACCGGCCACACCGAAGTGGTGCTGGTGGTGTTCGACAAGGCCAAGGTCAGCTACGGCGAACTGCTGGCGATGTTCTGGGAGCTGCACAACCCCACCCAAGGTATGCGCCAGGGCAACGACATCGGCACCCAGTACCGCTCGGCGATCTTCTGCACCAGCCCCGAGCAGCTGGAGCAGGCCCAGGCCAGCAAAGCGGCCTACCAGGCCGAGCTGGACAAGGCCGGTTTCGGCCCGATCACCACCGAGATCGCCCAGGCGCCTACGGTGTACTTCGCCGAGGCCTATCACCAGCAGTACCTGGCCAAGAACCCCGATGGCTACTGCGGCATCGGCGGTACCGGTGTGTGCCTGCCCCCTAGCCTGCAAGGCAACTGAGGGCAAGCCATGGCGACGATGACCCTGTTCCACTCACCGCTGTCGCCGTTCGTACGCAAGGTGATGGTGGTGCTGCATGAAACCGGGCAGTTGGATCGGGTGCAACTGCAAGCGGTCAATGTCAGCCCGGTGGCCGGCGACGAGCAGCTCAACCAAGGCAACCCGATCGGCAAGATCCCGGCATTGCGCCTGGAAGATGGCAGCGTGCTGCATGACAGCCGGGTGATCTGCGAGTACCTCGACACGCAGCATGTGGGCATTCCATTGATCCTCCGTGAAGGCTCGGCGCGCTGGCGGCGGCTGACCCTGGCCTCGCAGGCTGATGCGATCATGGATGCGGCTGTTTCGCTGCGTTACGAGACGTTCCTGCGCCCGCCTGAGAAACGCTGGGACGGCTGGGTCGAAGCGCAATCGCAGAAGATCCGCCGGAGCCTGGCGAACCTTGAGCGCGAGCATCTGCCTGAGCTGGTGTCAGGCTTCGATATCGTTGCCATTGGCGTGGCTTGTGCGCTGGGTTATCTGGACCTGCGCCAGCCCGACTTTGGCTGGCGCGAGCAGCAACCGGGGTTGGCTGCCTGGTATGCCGAGGTGGCTTTGCGCCCTTCGATGGTCGCCACCACGCCTGTTGCCTGACTGACGCTATCGCGGGGCAAGCCCGCTCCCACGCGCTGTCTCAGAGCATGTGGAAGCGGGCTTGGCTCATCGGGCTGTCACTGCGAACAACAGCCCAATCTTCCCGGCCAACCAGCGCCCAACTTCGCGATCCTCCCTCATGCCGACCTCCCCACCCGCGACCAGTCCAGCCGGCGGGTCAGCACCATGAACACACCCAGCAAGCCAAAGCACAGCAACGAGCCCATCAGCAGCGCATAGTCCTCAGCGCTAAGCAGCCCAAACAACATCGCATACAGCACCGCCAGCCCGGCCGCAAAGCCGACCCCACGCCACAGGCTGTGCAGCACATGGCTCAGGTAAAAACCGATCAGCAACACACACGCCGAAGCAGACAAGCCATACGCCGGGCCAAAGCCAAGATGCTCGGACAGCGACAACAGCAGCAGGTAGAAAAACGCCAACGCCACCCCGACCAACACGTACTGCACTGGGTGCACGCTGAGATTCTTCAGCACTTCAAACAGGAAGAAGCCGGCAAAAGTCAGGGCAATGAACAACAGTGCGTATTTGATCGCCCGCTCGCTCTTGAGGTACTGGTCAACCGGGTCGACAAAGCTCACGCCGAAGGTCCGCTCCTTGTAGTCCGCGCACTGGGCAACCGTGGCGCACTGGAGCAGGGCATCTTCCAGGTTGGTGGCGAAGAACGAGGTCTGCCAGTGCGCCTTGAAGCCCTCGGCGTTGATCTCGCGGCGGCTCGGCAGGTAGCTGCCGACGAAGCTTGGGTGCGGCCAGTTGGCGTGCATGTCGACACTGCTGGTACGGCCAATCGGCAGCACATGCAGTTGGCCAGTGCCCTGCAGGGCGAGGTCGAAGGCGTAGCTGAACTCGCGAGCGCTCTGCCCATCCAGCCCAGGCAGGGCGACGTGTACCCCGCCGCGCATCCAGTCCAGCCCTGTACCGGCCTCGAACGGCAGGCGCTGGTCATCCAGGGTCAGCTCCAGGTTGCTCTCGATGCCGCGGATATCGCTGATGCCAACAGCCAGGAAGGGTTTGTCGAAGCGGTAATCTTCATAGTCTTTGTCGATGCCCCAACGCTCTGGCAGCTTGAAGTGCCCGGAGATCTGGCTTTTGGCGTGAAACAATCGCGCCTGATAAATGCCCCGCAAGCGCAGCTCGGTGTCGATGCCAATCTCGGCGTCGAAGGTTTCCGGCAAGAAGTACAGGTGACCGTTGACGGTGGTGGTCTCCTGCACGCTGTGGCCGTCCTTGTCGATCCAGCGCCGCTCGTACTTGCGGTAAGGCACCACCAGCAAGGGGCCAGATATCTGCTGCTCGAAGCTGGAGCTCTGGGCGATATCTGCCAGCACGCTGTCACGCAGGGTCTGCCGCTCTTCGATCAGGCCGCCGATCATCAGCAGCGGGATCAACAGCAGCAACATCAGCAAGGCGATCATGCCGAGCTTGAAACTCAGGGTTTTGTTCATGGGCAAGGGCTCCGTTTGCGATGGGCGCAGTGTGTGCTGCGTCCGTGGAGCCCTTAGGGAGGGTGTGTGGAGAGTCTGTGAAGATTGTGTGGTAGCGCGGCGCTAGGCGATACGCCGCGCCGGCAGCCACAACCTGACCCGCACGCCACCTTCGACGTTATCCACTGCCAATGCCCCGCCATGCAGCTGCATCACCTCAGCCACGAAGTTGAGCCCCAAACCGGTGCTCTTGCGCCCGCTGCCCGGCCGCGGCAGGGAGTAGAAGCGTTCACTGACCCGGCCAATGGCATAGTGCGGAATGGCCTCGCCCTGGTTGAACAGGCTCAACGCTATTCGCTCCCCGGCCTGTTCCAGCTCGAACAACAGCGCGCCGCCCTGGGGGGTGAAATCCAGCGCATTCTCCAGCAGATTGGCCAGCGCCTGACGCATCAGGAATGGGTCACAGCGTAGCCGTACCCCCACCGGCACGCGCTGACGCACTTGCAAGCCTGCGCTTTCAATCCGCGCTGCATGTGCCAGCAGCAGTTCATCGACCATCGGCGCCAAGGCCACGTCCTGCTCATCTTCCAAGGCCTGCATCTGCTCGACCTGGGCAAGGTTGAGCAAGCGCTCGATCATCTGCTGCAAGCGCCCGCTTTCGCGTTCGATGTTGCTGGCAAAGCGCACGCGCTGCTCAGCCGGCATCTCGCCCTGGAGCAGCTCAGAGGCGCCGCGTATCGCTGCCAGCGGGCTTTTCAGCTCATGGGTCAGGGTATGCACATAACGCTCGACATAGGCCTTGCCCGCCAGCTCTGTGCGCATCCGCTCAACCGCTGTCGCCAACTGCCCCAGCTCTCCGCCTTTGTAATGCGGCAGCGCCGCGCGCTGGCCCTCGCTGACCGCCTGGGCATAGTGGGTCAGGCGCCGCAACGAGCGCGCCAGCCACCACGACAGCAGCGCGCCGACCAGCAGGCCCAGGCCAATCAAGCCTAAACCCAGGTTGAGCAAGCGCCGCTCGGCGCGATCGATATACGGCTGCAACGAGCTGTTGGGCTTGGCCACGGTGACCACGCCAATGATCTTGCCCGCGTCCATGATCGGCGCCGCCACATGCATCACCGAGGTGCTTTCGTCGTCTGGGTCGCTGCGCGTGGAGCGCGCGCCGTACTGGCCCTGCAAGGTCAGGTAGACGTCGTTCCAGCGCGAATAGTCCTTGCCCAGGTCGTTACCGGAAGAGTCGAGCAGCACCGTACCTTTGGCATCAGTGACGTAGATGCGGTGGCTGACCTGATTTTTCGCCAGCCCCCAGATCTCGGCGCCTGGGCGGCGCTGGCCATAGGATTCGAGCAATTGCGGCAGGCGGCTTTGCGCAAGCGTGCCAGCCTTGACGTCATCGCGCAGGATCTCGGCCAGCAGGTTGGCCGTGTCGACCAGGGTTTCCTCGGAGGACTGGCGCACCACCGGGCGGATCTGTTCGCGCACGGTATTGAGCAGGAAATAACCCGACAGCCCCACGAACAGGAAATACACCAGGAAGATCCGGATCCCCAAGCGCATCAGGCGTGATCCGGGCTGTAGCTGTAACCCAGACCACGGTGGGTCTGGATCGGTTCGGCATCGGCGGCGACCAGGCGCAGCTTGGCGCGCAGGCTCTTGATATGGCTGTCGATGGTGCGCTCGTAGCCGGAGTCGCCAGCCACACCCAGGGCATCGAGCAGTTGCTCGCGGCTGAACACCCGCTGCGGTTGTTCGAGCAGGCATTGCAGCAGGCGAAATTCGTGGCGCGTCAGCGCCAGCGTCTCGCCGCGGTAGACGATCTGCATGCGCAGGGTGTCGAGCTGAAACGCGGTAGCGGCACTGGCCGCTTCAGCACGCGGCGCCATGCGTTTGAGGATGGCCCGCACCCGCGCGGCCACTTCGCGTGGGCTGAACGGCTTGACCACGTAATCGTCGGCGCCGATTTCCAGGCCCAGCACCCGATCGATCTCGGCATCGCGGGCGCTGAGGAACATTACCGGGACTTCACTGAAGCGGCGCAACTGGCGGCAGGTTTCAAAGCCGCTGATGTCGGGCAGGCCAATGTCGAGAATGACCAGATCCGCCGGTTGCAGGCGCTGGCGCTCGACCGCAGCACTCCCGAGGCTGACCCAGTGGGTGCTGTGGCCATCGGCTTGCAGGGCGTAGATCAGGGTGTCGGCGATGGCGGATTCGTCTTCGACGATGAGGATGTGGGGCATGGCGTCCGGCCTTGCTGGGGCAATGCAGGACTTTTAGGGGATTGGGGGGAATGTAGCAAGTGCGGGATTGATTTGGGGTCTGTAGCGGCCTCTTCGCGGGCAAGCCCGCTCCTACAGGCGCAGCGCTGTACCTGTGGGAGCGGGCTTGCCCGCGAAGAGGCCAGTGCAGACGACATCAATCAGCAGTCAGGCTTGCCTGCGGTGAACCTGCGCGCCGGGTTCACCGCAGCCTTGAACTCACGCAATGCCTTGGCGCCGATCAGCAGCGGGTAGTTGAAGCTGCTACGGTCGGTCAGGTTGACCTCGACCGTGCGTTTCACATCGCCAAGGCACAGCTCCAGGTCGACCACCGGCCGGCGCGCCGCCTCAGCCGTTTCGCCCTCTTCATCGTCTTCATCGGCGCGGGTCTTGATCTTGCTGATCCGCGCGATCTTGTGTTCATAGACCTTGCCGTCGGCATCTTTGGTGGCCAGGCGAAAACGCACCCAGTCCTCGCCATCACGGGTGAAGCGCTCGATATCCTTGGCCGACAGCGACGCGGTCAACGCGCCGGTATCCATCTTGGCCTTGAGCGTTTCGCCGCCAATTTCCGGCAAGGTGATGTACTCGTAGCGACCATACAGCGTCGGCTCGGCCGCCATGACCGGCAGGGCGAGCAGCGATAACAGGGCAAGCAATGGTTTCACAGGCTAGCTTCCTTGAGACGAGACAGTGCTTAGACTGCACAAGCGCGAGAGGTTCGTCGCCAAAGCTTATCCAACATAATGTGAAACATTTGTCCCATCCGTTGGGCATTGGACATTTGGCGTAGGACTTTGCCGCACTTATCATTGCCAACCGCTTAATTACCCACAACAAGAGTCTTTTTATGCGTCGCCTGCTGACCGGCATCCTCACCACCTTCCTGCTGCTGCTCAATACGCTGGTGATGATCTGCCCGCTGATGGTCTTTGCCCTGCTCAAACTGGTCCTGCCAGGCCGGGGCCGTGACTATGCCTCTGCGGCGGTGATGTGGATCGCCGAATCCTGGTCGGAAATCGACAAGCTCATCTTCGCCCTGTGCATCCCCACCCAGTGGGATATCCGCGGCGTCGACAAACTGCGCCAGGACACCTCCTACCTGTGCGTGAGCAACCACCAGACCTGGGTCGATATCCCCGCTTTGATCGAGAGCCTCAATCGCCGGGTGCCGTTCTTCAAGTTCTTCCTCAAGAAGGAGCTGATCTGGGTGCCGCTGCTGGGCTTGGCCTGGTGGGGGCTGGATTACCCGTTCATGAAGCGTTATAGCAAGGCGTTTTTGGAGAAACATCCAGAGCTCAAGGGCAAGGACCTGGAAATCACCAAGGCCGCCTGCGAGCTGTTCAAGCGCCAGCCGGTGACCGTGGTCAATTACCTGGAAGGCACCCGCTTCAGCGAGGCCAAGCGTCTCGAACAGCAGTCCCCGTACAAGTACCTGCTCAAGCCCAAGGCCGGTGGTGTGGCATTCGTTTTGGCGGCGTTGGGTGAGCAGCTCGATGCGTTGTTGGATGTCACCATCGTTTATCCAGGCGATCAAGCGCCGGGGTTCTGGGATTTGCTCAATGGCAGCATTAGTCGGGTGATTATCGACATTCGCGTGCGTGAGTTGGACCCGGGGTTGAGTGAAGGGGATTACGAGAATGATCCGGCGTTCCGCCAGTCTGTTCAGGCTTGGGTGAATCAGCTGTGGGTCGAGAAGGATCAGCGGATCGAGCAGTTGCGCGCTGAGATGCGCTGAGATTTCGGTGGCTGGTCCGGCCTCTTCGCGGGCAAGCCCGCTCCCACAGGGTTGGGCAGCGCTGCAAAAACCTGGGAGCGGGCTTGCCCGCGAAGAGGCCGGCACATTCAGCAGCGAAGGTCGATTAAAACCCACGCTTATAATTGAGATAAGGAACTCTTTGTTTGTCATCATCCATCTAGATGGATAAAAATCGATCAACAAACAACTACAAAAACGCCGGGATCGATTGATGGCAAACCAACCTTGCTCTGCTGCCGAGGCAGCCCCCGCTCAACTGCGCCGCGTCCTGGGCCTACCCGCGCTGGTGTTTTTCGGCCTGGTGTACATGGTCCCGCTGACCATCTTCACCACCTATGGCATCGTCACCGAAATCACCGGTGGCCGTACGGCCGGCGCCTACCTGGTAACTCTGCTGGCGATGTTGTTCACCGCCACCTCCTACAGCTTCATGGTCAAGCGCTATCCGGTCGCAGGCTCGGCGTACTCCTACACCAACATGGCCTTTGGGCCCAATGTCGGCTTTCTTGCCGGCTGGTCGCTGCTGCTCGATTACCTGTTCATTCCGATGATCAATTACTTGTTGATCGGGCTGTTCCTGAATATCGCCTTCCCGGCCATTCCCGCATGGACCATCGTCCTGGCGTCGATCGCCCTGGTGACGGTGCTGAATGTGATCGGTATCCACTCGGTAGCCAAGGCCAGCAACCTGATCGTTGGCGCACAGATCGTGTTCATCGGGGTGTTTGTCGCCTTGTCGTGGCAGACTTTGGGCAACGGCCAGTCGGTCGACTTCCTCTCGCCACTGCTTGGCGATGGTTCGGCACCCGGATTTGGCCACCTGATGGCCGGCGCTGCGGTGCTGTGCCTGTCGTTCCTGGGCTTCGACGCGGTGTCGACCCTGGCCGAAGAGAGCCGCGACGCACGCCGCGACGTACCACGGGCGATCATCCTCACCACGCTCGGCGCCGGCCTGTTGTTCACCCTGCTGGCCTACATCAGCCAGCTGGTGCTGCCCGGCAGCACCTTCCTCAACGCCGATGCGGCGGCCAATGAAGTGATGCTCAAGGCCGGTGGGCAGTTCCTGGCCAACTTCTTCACGGCCGCCTACGTGGCCGGCAGCCTGGGTTCGGCGCTGGCCTCCCAAGCGGCCGTGTCGCGGATTCTCTACACCATGGGTCGCGACCGGATGCTGCCCCAGCGTAGCTTCGGTCGGCTGTCGCCACGCTTCGGCACCCCGGTGTTCGCCACCCTGGTGGTCTCGGCGTTCTCGCTGCTGGCACTGGTGATCAACCTGGGCACCCTCGCCTCGCTGATCAGCTTTGGCGCACTGGTCGCGTTCTCAGCGGTCAACCTTGCTGTGGTGCGCACCCATTTGCTGATGGATAGCAGCCAACGCAATTTGCTTGGGCTGCTGCGCTATGGCGTGGTACCGCTGGTCGGCCTGGGCCTGACCTTGTGGCTGTGGACCAGTCTCTCGGCGCTGACTCTGGTGATCGGCCTGAGCTGGTTTGCCCTGGGCCTGGCCTACCTGGGCGTGCTCACGGCCGGCTTCCGCCGCCCGGTGCGCCTGGTGGACTTCTCCGAAGCCGGTTGAGTCTGCGATTCCTCTGAGCGGGCTGGCCCCGCGATGGCGTCGGATCAGGCGATGATGTTGAACCTGCTGACGCCATCGCGGGCAAGCCCGCTGCTACAGGGGCCGGTGTAATCCAATGGGTTACACCGATGGGGTGACGGGCGCAGCCGGAGCGCCCCACAGGCTGCCCAGATTCTGCAGCAATGACCCTGCCAAACCCTGTTGACCCAGGTACTGCAGGATCAGCGGAGCGAATTGGCCGATCATTCCGGTATCCATGCCCAGCGCCTTGAAGGCGCTGTCCAGATCGTTGCGATCCTCGACGTTGTTGCCCAGGGCGTTGCTCAGGGCAGACGACTTCTCGCTGTTGTTGCCCAGCAACTCACCCAGGCCGCTCAGGCCACCCAGCGCATTGGCGCCCGCCAGCAGGTCGAGGCCCGGTACCGCCTTGGTCAACTGACCGTAGTCATCGGTGCTCAGGTTGTTGCGCGCCAGCCCAAGCATGGCCCCTGCCCCGCCGACCGCTTGTTCGGGGGTGATGTTCAGCTGGCTGCCCAAGGTATTGAGCAGATTGGCCGATTCGGCTGGCGCCTGCACTTTGCCCTGCTGGTTTTGAGTGTGCACGGACGACACGGCGTTGGCGGCATCGCTGAGGTTGAAGGCGAACACCGGGCTTGCGGCCAGGGTCATCAGGGTTGCCAGGGTGAGAGCTTTCATCGCAATGGACCTCGTCGGCCGGGATGGCCGGGGAAACGAGGCATTCGACTGGGAGGCTGCAGGTTTGTTCCGGCCAACCGTCGGCGGCGTTAGTAGCGTCAGCATGTAGGTGGGGGCCGTGGAGCGATCAGGTGGAGCGCTCCACGCTCACCTAGCATTTCTGCCAGTTGTGCCAGGGCCCTAACCTGCTGAGACTGGACCTGTTCAGAGCATCGCTTGCAGCACGAGAGAACAGAGCAATGTGCCCGACCAATCAGGTTCACTACTTCTATCAAGGCGATCAACTCTATCTGGAGTTGGGCGCTGAGCAGTCGCGAACCTTGCTTCGCACCGTGCATGGCCCCTTGGCTCAAGTCCAACAACTGAATGGCCAAGCCAGCGTTGGCCTGCTTTCAACCGACAGGCAAGGTTCGGTACTGAGCTTACAAAACGGTCGACAACGCTTTAAGTTTGTATATTCCGCATTCGGCAGCACACCTATAAAGGTGTTGTCTCTGCTGGGCTTTAATCAACAGCAGCAAGATTACACAACCGGTTGCTACCTGCTTGGCAACGGGTATCGCGTCTACAACCCATTCATAATGCGGTTCAACTCACCCGATAACTTCAGCCCTTTCGGGGAAGGCGGGATCAATGCGTACGCTTACTGTGGCGGGGACCCGGTGAACTGGGTGGATCCTTCCGGGCACACACGCAGGGGCCAATGGCCAAGATCAAAAACCCCAACACTAGGAACGATAGTGGAAGGCAGTCCGGGCTACAAAGCATCTAACGGGAAATCTATCCCCTTAGAAAAAGCAAAACAATATCTTGCCACAACGCCCGTCGAGGCATATCCAAATCACTTACAAACCTCATTCGAAAAAATAGAAAAGCTAAAAACAATAGCTGACATACACACAACAACCGTTAGCAATACCCTCTTCGCAATAAACAACCACAATACAATTGACTCACCCTTAGCATTAATCGGCATCGAACAGCTACAGGCCTATACTAACGAGACGCAAACACTACTGGACAAAGTAAATAACGAAATATTCATGGAGAGGGTACGCTTTACAAATATGTTGAAAAAACTAACAGTCAGCGACTGGGACTCAATACTGGCTACTGCAAAAAAATACGCTACGGCAACTTCAAGCCATAGCCTTGCTTCTAAACTCAGATATTGAATTGCGACGAAACGCTTTTGGCATATATAGGCAATTCACCCAATGCCCCTTTCAGGGCATTGGGTGATTGGATTATGCCGCGCTGAAGATCTTGTGCGGATCGATGACAAACTTCTTCGGCACACCGGCATCGAACTCGCCGTAGCCTTCCGGCGCTTGATCCAGGCTGATCACCTGCACGCCGACCACTTCGGCGATATTGATCCGGTCCCACATGATCGCCTGCATCAAGGCGCGGTTGTACTTCATCACTGGAGTCTGGCCAGTGTGGAAGCTGTGCGACTTGGCCCAGCCCAGGCCGAAGCGAATGCTCAGCGCGCCGATCTTGGCGGCGGCATCCGAGGCGCCCGGGTCCTCGGTGACATACAGGCCCGGGATGCCGATCTTGCCGGCGACGCGAGTGACTTGCATCAGCGAGTTGAGCACAGTGGCCGGGGCCTCGTGCTTGGCGCCTTCATGGCCATGGCCACGGGCTTCGAAGCCTACCGCGTCAACGGCGCAATCCACTTCCGGCTCGCCGAGGATATCGACGATCTGCTCGTGCAGCGGGGTGTCCTTGGACAGGTCGACCACTTCGAAGCCCTGCGCCTTGGCATGGGCCAGACGGGCCGGGTTGAGGTCACCGACAATGACTACCGCCGCGCCAAGCAGGCGCGCCGACGCAGCTGCAGCCAGGCCGACCGGGCCGGCACCGGCGACATAGACGGTGCTGCCTGGGCCGACGCCCGCGGTTACAGCGCCGTGGTAGCCGGTTGGCAGGATGTCGGAGAGGCAGGTCAGGTCACGGATCTTTTCCATGGCCTTGTCGCGGTTAGGCAGTTTCAGCAGGTTGAAGTCGGCGTACGGCACCAGAACGTATTCGGCTTGGCCACCGGTCCAGTCGCCCATGTCGACGTAGCCGTAGGCGCCACCGGCGCGGGCTGGGTTGACGGTCAGGCAGACACCGGTGTGCATCTCTTTGCATGAGCGGCAGCGGCCGCAGGCAACGTTGAACGGCACCGAGACCAGGTCGCCGATTTGCAGGTTCTCGACGTCACGGCCTTTCTCGATGACTTCGCCGGTGATCTCGTGGCCCAGCACCAGGCCGACCTGGGCGGTGGTACGCCCCCGCACCATGTGTTGGTCGGAGCCGCAGATGTTGGTGGACACGACCTTGAGGATCACCCCGTGCTCGATCTTCTTGCCGCGTGGGTCCTGCATTTTGGGGTAGTCGATATTGCGCACCTCGACCTTGCCGGCGCCGAGATATACCACTCCACGATTACCAGACATGCTCTTACCTCGCTTGAATTGTACTTATGCAGCGTTGGTTGAAGCGCCGCCTTCCATGGGCGGCATGTGTTACTGGAATGCTGGGAATTGTGGGCCTGATGGGGTGGTGAGCAGTGACTGAAAACGACAGGGGGATGCCTTTTTACGGCAGCAGGAATGAGTTGGGCCATTCGCGGGCAAGCCCGCTCCCACAGGGATAGCGCCGCTTTCAAGATCGGCGTTGCACCTGTGGCAGCGGGCTTGCCCGCGAAGAGGCCGGAACAGACTGTCAGAGCACCACAGTCCTGTTGGCGTTCAAGAACACCCGGCGCTCGATGTGATAACCCACTGCACGCGCCAAGGTCAGGCACTCGATATCGCGCCCCTTGGCAATCAGGTCCTCAGGATAGTGGCTGTGATCGACCACCTCGACACCCTGGGCAATGATCGGCCCTTCATCGAGGTCGTTGTTGATGTAGTGCGCGGTGGCACCGACCATCTTCACACCCTTGTTGTACGCCTGATGATAAGGCTTGGCGCCTTTGAACCCTGGCAGCAACGAGTGGTGAATGTTGATCGCCCAGCCATCCAGCCGGCGGCACAGCTCAGGCGACAGCACCTGCATGTAGCGGGCAAGAATCACCAGCTCGGCGCCACTGTCCTCGATCACCTGCAGCACTTTGCGCTCTTGCGCCGGCTTGTCCTTGGGGTCGAGGGCGAAGTGGTAATAGGGGATCTTGTGCCAATGGGCCAAGGGTTCCAGGTCTGGGTGGTTGGAGATCACCGCGACCACGTCCATGCCCAGCTGACCGATGCGCTGTCGATACAGCAGGTCGTTCAGGCAATGGTCGGCCTTGGACACCATGATCACCACCTTGGGGCGGTGATTGGGGGCGGTCAGCTCGAAGGCCATGCCGAACTTTTCGCTGCGTTCGGCAAGACCGGCCCTGAAGCCGACTTCGTCGAAGTCGTCCGGCTGGCGGAACTCGACGCGAATGAAGAAGCGCCCCGACAGCCGGTCATCGAAAGAGTGGTGCTCGGTGACATAGCAGCGCTGCTCGTAGAGAAAACGCGTAACCACATCGACAGTGCCGAGCATGCTCGGGCAGTCGGCGGTGAGAATCCAAGTATCCGGTGCCCGACTCATGCTGCTCTCCTTAGGCTTCGATGCTCAGGCCGTATTCGGCCGAAGCGTCCTGCAGCCACAGCCACCAGTAATCGGCAAAGCTGCGGCGAATCACCAGCTCCCAGGTGTCTTCGGCGGTACGGCGGATCACCAGTTGCGACTTGGCGAACACCGTGCCCACGGCCTTGCCGACCGGGAAGTTGTTGGGATGCACATCATAGCTGGTGGATTTCATCAGCACGTCGCGCACGTTCGGCCCGCGCAGCTCCAGCAGGCTTTGCCCACCGCTGACGTTGACCACCTGGATGTGCTGGCCTTCAAGGGCCTCGCGCAGTTTCTGCTCGACGGCCAACTCCTGGCCGCCCGGCACGATCAGCAGCCACTCATCGGGGCCGACCCACTGCAGCGAGCTGTCAGCGTTGGCGACCACGGTCAGTGCCACCGGCAGTTCCAGGCCTAGGGCCTTGTGCACGCCTGCGGCGAATTCCGGGTCGTGCCCATCGCCGCGCAGGGTCAGGTGTCCAAGGAATTTCTTCTCCCGCAGGGTCACACCTGCGTTCTTGCGGCCTTTGCCGACCAGGCTGGCCAGGTCTGCGTGGTGCAGCGGTGACTGGGCCTTGGCCTCAGCGCCGGGGTTTTGCTGGAAGACGTTGATAGCGCTCATTTGTTACCTGCCTTGAATTCTTGTGATCAGGCTCCGTGGGAGCGGGCTTGCCTCGCGATGGCGGCGCTGGGGCCGCCATCGCTATCGCGGGGCAAAGCCCGCTCCCACGAGAGTCCAGCATCGAGATGGCCTTAGACGTTCTGCCGCTCACCCTTCGGATCGAAGAACACCGAAGACACGATCTCGGCCTCGATCACGCTGCCATCGGCCTGCGGCGAGAACACCCGCTCGCCCATGCGCTTGAGGCCGCCCTTGACCACACCCATGGCGAACGAATAGCCCAGGGAGTTGGAGGCGTAACTGGAGGTCACGTGGCCAACCATGTCCATCGGGATCGGCTGCTTGGGGTCGAACACCAGCTGCGCGCCTTCCGGCAGCCACTGCTTGGGATCGACCGGTTTCAGGCCTACCAGCTGCTTGCGGTCTTCGCGCAGGCAGTCTTCGCGGTTCATGCCACGCAGGCCGATCCACGAGTACGGCTTGTTGCGGCCTACGCACCAGCTCATGTTCAAGTCGTCGGCGTTCATCGAGCCATCGGTATCCTGGCCAACGATGATGAAGCCCTTCTCGGCACGCAGTACGTGCATGGTCTCGGTGCCGTACGGGGTCAGGTTGAATGGCTTGCCGGCCTCGACGATCTTCTCCAGCACGCCCATGGCGTAGTTGGCCTGGACGTTGACTTCGTACGACAGCTCGCCGGTGAACGAAATCCGGAACACCCGCGCCGGCACGCCGCCAACGTTGCCTTCCTTCCAGCTCATGAACGGGAAATTTTCTTTGTCCAGGTCGATGTCGCTGATCTGCTCGAGCAGCTTGCGGCTGTTGGGGCCGGACAGGGTCATGGTCGCCCAGTGATCGGTGACCGAGGTGAAGTACACCTTCAGTTCCGGCCATTCGGTCTGGTGGTACAGCTCCAGCCATTGCAGCACGCGCGCGGCGCCGCCAGTGGTGGTGGTCATGATGAAGTGGTTGTCGGCGACGCAGGCGGTCACGCCGTCGTCGAAGACCATGCCGTCTTCCTTGCACATCAGGCCGTAGCGGGCCTTGCCCACGTCAAGCTTGGTCCAGGCGTTGGTGTAGACGCGGTTGAGGAACTCCCGCGCATCCGGGCCTTGGATGTCGATCTTGCCCAGGGTCGAGGCATCGAGCAGGCCGACGCTGTCGCGCACCGCCTTGCACTCACGCTCAACCGCGGCATGGATGTCTTCACCAGGTTTAGGGAAGTACCACGGACGCTTCCACTGGCCGACATCCTCGAACTCGGCGCCGTTCTTCACGTGCCAGGCATGCAGGGCGGTGAAGCGCACCGGCTCGAACAAGTGGCCACAGTGACGACCGGCGACCGCGCCGAAGGTCACCGGGGTGTAGTTCGGGCGGAACATGGTGGTGCCCATTTCCGGGATGGTGATACCCAGCGAGCGAGCAGCGATGGCCAGGCCATTGATGTTGCCCAGTTTGCCCTGATCGGTACCGAAGCCCAGCGCGGTATAGCGCTTGACGTGCTCGACCGACTCGAAGCCTTCGCGGGTGGCCAGCTCGATACCGGCGGCGGTGACGTCGTTCTGCTGGTCGACGAACTGTTTCGGGCCACGCGTGCCTTTATCGTGCGGCACTTGGAACAGCGCCACGGTGGCCTCTTCCTTGCGCTGGACGGTTTTTGGCAGGGTGCCGGTAGTGGCCTTGAAGCCGGCCTCGGTGGCCGCGCGCACGCCGCCTTCGAAACCATCGGCGAGGACATCACCCAGCGGATAGACGCCATTCACGCCACCAACACAGACGCGTTTCTGCGGGGCATCGCCAGGCACGAAGCCGAGGATGTCTTCACGCCACACCGGGCGACCGCCCAGGTGCGAAGCCAGGTGAACGATAGGGCTGTAGCCGCCGGAGCTGGCGATCAGGTCGCAGTCGAGCATTTCGCCGGGGCTGGTGACTTTGAATGCCTGCACATCGATCGCCGCCACGCGGGCGCCGGTCACGTGCTTGCTGCCACGGGCCTCGACCACAGCGCTGGAGGTGAGGATGCGAATGCCCTTGGCACGCGCTTCCTCGACCAGCGAGCCACGTGGATTGTGGCGGGCGTCGGCGATGGCCACCACTTGCAGGCCGGCGTCGTGCCAGTCCAGCGCGGTGCGGTAGGCGTGGTCGTTGTTGGTCGAGAGCACCAGCTTGCGCCCAGGCGCCACGCCATAGCGGCGAACGTACGTGGACACAGCGCCAGCGAGCATGTTGCCCGGCACGTCGTTGTTGCCATACACCAGCGGCCGCTCGTGGGCGCCAGCCGCCAGCACCACCTGCTTGGCGCGCACGCGGTGCACGCGGTGGCGAACCTGGCCGATAGGCGCGCGGTCACCGAGATGGTCGGTCAGGCGCTCGTGAATGGTCAGGAAGTTGTGGTCGTGGTAACCGTTGACCGTGGCGCGTGGCAGCAGGGTGACTTCCGCCAGGCCCTTGAGCTCGGCGATGGTCGCGGCGACCCAGTCAGCGGCTGGCTTGCCATCGAGGGTCTCGCGGCTGTCGAGCAGGCTGCCGCCGAACTCTTCCTGTTCATCGGCGAGGATCACCCGCGCGCCACTGCGGCCAGCGGCCAACGCAGCAGCCAGGCCGGCAGGGCCAGCACCGACGATCAGCACGTCGCAGTGCTGGTTCATGTAGTCGTAGCTGTCCGGGTCGTTCTGCAGCGGCGCACGGCCCAGGCCTGCGGCTTTACGGATGTACTTCTCGTAGGTCATCCAGAACGACTTGGGATACATGAAGGTTTTGTAGTAGAAGCCCGGCGGCATCATGCTGCCGCCCACCTTGCCCAGGATGCCCATGACGTCGTTGTTGACGTTCGGCCAACCGTTGGTGCTGGTGGCGACCAGGCCCGAGTACAGCGCCTGTTGCGTGGCCCGCACGTTAGGGATCTGGGTAGCTTCGCTGGAACCGATCTGCAGGATCGCATTCGGCTCTTCGGTGCCAGCGGCAACGATGCCGCGCGGACGCGAGTACTTGAAGCTGCGCCCGACAATATCGACACCGTTGGCCAGCAATGCGGCGGCCAGGCTGTCACCGGCATAACCCTGGTAGGTCTTGCCGTTGAAGGTGAAGTTCAGGACCTTGCTGCGGTCGATACGGCCGCCGCTGGCGAGGCGATAGGTCTGGCTCATACTTTTTCCCCCTGGCCTTTGACGGTCGACGGCGCGGCGTTTTGCTTGCCAGCGGCGGTGATCTGCGGCTTCTCGCCGATCTTGTAGGTTTCCAGAATCTCGTAGGTCACCGTGTCACGGGTGACGTTGAAGTACTGGCGGCAACCGGCAACGTGGTCCCACAGCTCGTGGTGAATGCCGCGTGGGTTGTCGCGGAAGAACATGTAGGTACCCCACTCCTCGTCGGAGCAGGCAGCCGGGTCGAGCGGGCGGGCGATGTGTGCCTGGCCTGAGGCGTGGAACTCTTCTTCGGAGCGCAGCTCGCCGCAGTGGGGACAGAAAATATGCAACATGACGATTGTCTCCGATTAGTGGGCGACGGCCGCGGCGCCGTGTTCGTCGATCAGCGCACCGTTGTAGAAACGGTCGATGGAGAATGGCGCGGCCAGCGGGTGCATCTCACCTTTGGCCAGGCTCGCGGCAAACACGTTGCCCGAACCTGGGGTGGCCTTGAAGCCGCCGGTGCCCCAGCCGCAGTTGAAGAACAGGTTCTTCACCGGGGTCTTGGAGATGATCGGGCAGGCGTCCGGGCAGGTGTCGACGATGCCGCCCCATTGGCGGTTCATGCGCACCCGCGAGAGGATCGGGAACATCTCGACGATCGCTTGCAGGGTGTGTTCGATCACCGGGTACGAACCGCGCTGGCCATAGCCGACCCAGCCATCGATACCGGCGCCGATGACCAGGTCGCCTTTGTCCGACTGGCTGATGTAGCCGTGTACGGCGTTGGACATGATCACGCTGTCGATAATCGGCTTGATCGGCTCGGACACCAGCGCTTGCAGCGGATGCGATTCGAGCGGCAGGCGGAAGCCCGCCAGGCGCGCCATGTGCCCGGAGTTACCGGCAGTGACCACGCCAACGCGCTTGGCGCCGATGAAGCCTTTGTTGGTCTCGACGCCGATGACTGCGCCGTTTTCCTTGCGAAAACCAATGACCTCGGTCTGCTGGATCAGGTCGACGCCGAGGGCGTCAGCAGCACGGGCGAAGCCCCAGGCCACGGCATCGTGACGGGCCACGCCGCCACGGCGCTGAACGGTCGCGCCGAGGATCGGGTAGCGGGTGTTCTTCGAGCAGTCCAGGTAGGGAATTTCCGCCGCCACCTGGTCGGTGTTGAGCAGCTCGCCATCGACGCCATTGAGGCGGTTGGCGCTGACCCGACGCTCGGAATCACGAATGTCCTGCAGGGTGTGGCACAGGTTGTAGACCCCGCGCTGGGAGAACATCACGTTGTAGTTGATGTCCTGCGACAGGCCTTCCCACAACTTCATGGCGTGTTCGTAGAGCTTGGCCGATTCGTCCCACAGGTAGTTGGAACGCACGATGGTGGTGTTACGGGCGGTGTTGCCGCCGCCCAACCAGCCCTTCTCGACCACGGCCACGTTGGTGATGCCGTGGACCTTGGCCAGGTAATAAGCAGTGGCCAGGCCGTGGCCGCCACCACCAACGATGACCACGTCATAGACCTTCTTAGGGGTCGGCGTGCGCCACATGCGCTGCCAGTTTTCGTGGTGGCTGAGGGAGTGTTTGAAGAGGCCGAAGCCCGAATAGCGTTGCATGGTGTGTTACTCCACTCAGCGGTAGACCGGGAAGTCGGCGCACAGCGCGGCGACATTCTTGGCAACGTCGGCTTCGACGTCGGCGTCGCCCAGGTTGTCCAGCACATCGCAGATCCAGCCAGCCAGTGCCACGCACTGGGCAACCTTGAAACCACGAGTGGTGACAGCCGGGGTGCCGATGCGCAGGCCCGAGGTGACGAACGGCGACTGCGGGTCGTTAGGCACAGCGTTCTTGTTGACGGTGATGTGCGCGCGGCCCAGGGCTGCGTCAGCGTCCTTGCCGGTCAGGCCCTGGCGGATCAGGCTGACCAGGAACAGGTGGTTGTCGGTGCCGCCGGAGACCACGTCGTAGCCGCGCTCGATGAACACCTGGGCCATGGCCTGGGCGTTTTCGATGACTTGCTTCTGGTAGCTCTTGAACTCCGGCTCCTGGGCTTCCTTGAAGCACACCGCCTTGCCAGCGATGACGTGCATCAGCGGGCCACCCTGGGCGCCCGGGAACACGGCGGCGTTGAGTTTCTTCTCGATCTCTTCGTTGGACTTGGCCAGGATCAGGCCGCCACGCGGACCGCGCAGGGTCTTGTGGGTGGTGGTGGTGACCACGTCAGCGAAGGGGATCGGGTTGGGGTACAGGCCAGCAGCCACCAGGCCGGCGACGTGGGCCATGTCGACGAACAGCAGCGCCCCGACCTTGTCGGCAATGGCGCGAAAACGCGGGAAGTCGAGGGTCTTGGAGTAGGCCGAGAAGCCAGCGACGATCATCTTCGGCTTGTGCTCGACCGCCAGGCGCTCGACTTCGTCGTAGTCGATCAGGCCGGTCGTGGTGTCGATACCATATTGCACAGCGTTGTACAGCTTGCCCGAGGACGACACCTTGGCGCCGTGGGTCAGGTGACCACCATGGGCCAGGCTCATGCCCAGGATGGTGTCACCGGCCTGCAGCAGGGCCAGGTACACGGCGCTGTTGGCCGAAGAGCCGGAGTGTGGCTGAACGTTGGCGTAATCGGCGCCGAACAGCTGCTTGGCGCGCTCGATAGCCAGCGCCTCGACCTTGTCGACGTGCTCGCAGCCACCGTAGTAGCGCTTGCCCGGATAGCCTTCGGCGTATTTGTTGGTCAGGCCGCTGCCCTGGGCCTGCATCACGCGCTTGCTGGTGTAGTTCTCCGAGGCGATCAGCTCGATGTGATCTTCCTGGCGCTGTTCCTCGGCATTCATCGCCGCCAGCAGTGCGTCGTCATAACCCTGGATCTGGTCTTGCTTGCTGAACATCATGTATCTCCCGGCAGCGATCATTTTTTGTCAGTAGGGTTCGATGACCCTTTGTGGCGATGGTATGACTGGCAAGGGCCGGTCAGATGCCTGCGCACGCCTTGCAATGGCGCGTTTACGACATTGGCTGCTGTGTTGGCCCCTTCGCGGGCAAGCCCGCTCCCACAAGAACTGCGCCGAACCCTGTGGGAGCGGGCTTGCCCGCGAAGAGGCCGGCGCGAACAGCAGGTAAAAGGCCGCATGCACAGTTGTATAGGCAACCGCTGAATCGATGGTTTAGAGTGCTGTTCTGCGTCGTTCACAGGACCGTGTCATGTCAGATAACAGCCAACAATTCGCCAGCGACAACTATTCCGGTATCTGCCCCGAAGCCTGGGCCGCCATGGCCAAGGCCAACCAGGGCCACGAACGCGCCTACGGCGACGACCAGTGGACCGAGCGCGCCTCGGAATACTTTCGCAAGTTGTTCGAAACCGACTGCGAAGTGTTCTTCGCCTTCAACGGCACCGCCGCCAACTCGCTGGCCCTGGCCTCGTTGTGCCAGAGCTACCACAGCGTGATCTGCTCGGAGACCGCCCACGTCGAAACCGACGAATGCGGCGCGCCGGAGTTCTTCTCCAACGGCTCCAAGCTGCTCACCGCACCTAGCGTCAATGGCAAGCTCACCCCGGAGTCGATCCGCGAAGTCGCGCTCAAGCGCCAGGACATCCACTACCCCAAGCCGCGCGTGGTGACCCTGACCCAAGCCACCGAAGTCGGCACCGTGTACCGCCCCGACGAGCTCAAGGCAATCAGCGCCACCTGCAAGGAACTGGGCCTGAACCTGCACATGGACGGCGCTCGCTTCACCAATGCCTGTTCGTTCCTCGGCTGCTCGCCAGCCGAGCTGACCTGGAAGGCTGGCGTCGATGTGCTGTGCTTTGGCGGCACCAAGAACGGCATGGCGGTGGGCGAGGCGATCCTGTTCTTCAATCGCCAGCTGGCAGAAGACTTCGATTACCGCTGCAAACAGGCCGGCCAACTGGCATCGAAGATGCGCTTCTTGTCAGCGCCGTGGGTGGGCTTGCTGGAAGATGGCGCCTGGCTGCGCCATGGCAACCACGCCAACCACTGCGCGCAGTTGCTGGCGTCGCTGGTGAGTGATCTGCCGGGCGTGGAGTTGATGTTCCCGGTGGAAGCCAACGGCGTGTTCCTGCAGATGCCGGAACCTGCGCTGGAAGCGCTGCGTAACAAGGGCTGGCGCTTCTATACCTTCATTGGCAGCGGTGGCGCGCGGTTCATGTGTTCGTGGGATACCCAGCAAGAGCGGGTGCGTGAATTGGCAGCGGATATCCGCGCGATCATCGCTGGCTGATCGACCGCTATCGCGGGGCAAGCCCGCTCCCACGCCTGCTAACGCTAAATGCAGGAAGCGTGGGAGCGGGCTTGCCCCGCGATGCATTCACTGCCTGTCAAAGCCTGAAACCACCCATCTGCCGCGCCAGATCATCCGCCAAGCCACGCAACGCCTGGCACTCATCCCGACAGCCCTGCACCTGCGCCGCCGTCTGCCGGGCCAGATCGGAAATCCCCTGCACCGTGCGGTTGATCTCCTCGGTGACCGCCGACTGCTCTTCGGTCGCCGTTGCTACCTGGTGGTTCATGTCGCTGATGTGCTCCACCTGAACGGTAATCGCCCCAAGCGAGCTTCCCGTGCGCTGGCTGGATTCGACCCCACTGCCCGTCGCCGCCTGCCCCGCTTGCATTGAAGCAACGGCAGTCCCCGCCCCGTCTTTGAGGCGCTGGATCATCTGCTGCACCTGATCGGTAGACACTTGCGTGCGCCGGGCCAAGGTACGCACTTCATCGGCCACCACGGCAAAGCCACGGCCCATCTCCCCGGCCCGCGCAGCTTCAATGGCGGCGTTGAGCGCCAGTAGGTTGGTCTGTTCGGAAATACTGCGGATCACGCCCAGTACTTCATCGATCGAGGCCACTTCGTTGGCCAACTGCTCGACCGCCTCGGCAGCTTTACCGATCTCGCCAGACATCCCCTCGATGCCCTTGACCGAACGCTGTACCACTTCCCGTGCCTGCAGCGCTTCATCACGCGCCGACTGCGATGCCTGCGCCGCTTGCCCGGCGTTCTGCGCGATGTCCTGCACGGTCAGCCCCATCTCGTGCACGGCAGTAGCGACCATCTCGGTCATCTCCTGCTGGCGCCCTGAGCGTTCAGCCGTGTCGTCCACCACCTGAGTCACCTGCTCCACCGAGTGGTGCAGACGCTCAGTGGTCCGCAGCACGTCGCCGATCAGCGCACGCTGGCTGTCGAGAAAACGGTTGAAGCCCCGGGCCAGGTCGCCCAGTTCGTCCTGGCGTGAATCATCCAGACGATGACTGAGATCGCCCGCACCGCTGCCGATCTGCACCAGGGCTGCTGTCACTTGGCGGATAGGCCGCACCAAGCCACGCGCCAGCAACACCACGAGCAGCAGCGAAACCAACGCCACCGCTCCGCCAATCAGGCTGGTCAGCCATACCGCTTGGCGCATCTGCGCGTAGATCTCGGCTTCCGGCACCTCGGCCACCAACGTCCAATTGAGGTCGCGCAGTGGCAAGCCCAGAGCCAAATAGTCCTCGCCGTCGCGGCTGAAGCGGCTGCTGCGCAAACCTTGCCCTTGGCTCATCACCGCCTTGGCCGCTTCGGCGCCGATCTGCTCGATGAGCTGGCGCTTAGCGCTGAATTCATTTTGCGGATGGACCTGGATCAACCCATCGTTGCGCACCAGCATCACCCGCCCGTGCTCGCCGAAGCTGAAGTCGTGGATCAGTTTCGACAGTTCTGTGAGGCGCAGGCCCATGCCAGCCACGCCAACCAGCTGGCCGTCTTTTTCTACCCGATAGTCGATGAACAACGCCACTTCACCCGTGGCGCCGTCGATGTCGATATTGATCAGGCGTTCGGCGCCGCTGTCGATGTAGCCGTAGAACCACTTGTCCTTGGGATTCTCGCGGCTGAGCGTGCGGTCCAGACCATTCTCGTTGTAGTAGTGACCGGTCGCGGTCGAGGCGAACAGCGCGGTAAAGGCCTGGTTGCGCTGCTTGGCAGCTTGCAGGTTTTCGATGAAACGTGGTGCTTGGGCTGGGTCTTCACCGGCAGCCAGCCAGTCGCGCAGCAAGGTATTGCCTGCGATGTCGGCCGCCGCCACCAGCGGCTGGGCGAGCATGCGCTCGATGTCGTTGCGGATGGCTTCGATACTGGCCGGCAGCGCCGTGTCGACCAGGTAGCGTTCAGTCAGGCGGTTGACCGCCACGGTATAGATCGCCACCACCACCAGAATGCTCACCAGCAGGGCCGCGCCCATGCTGGTGATCAACTGCCACTGAATACTCCGCCGCCAGATGCGCATACTTTTCCTCCCCAGGAATAAGCGTGGTGACACGCCAATCAGGGATTGTATACACGTAAGTATTCAATCTTTCCAGCTGTGGCGTACCCAGCTGGAGGCGACTCCTGAGAGCGTAAACTGACTATTCATTGGCCAATTCATGAAAACCCGTTGCTCAAACGTCTTTGCGCCTACCTATCATTTTTACCAGTAGAAGAAGAACCCATAATACGTAAAGCTCATTCGGGCATGGCAAACATTAACGTCATCAAACCCGGAGCTCACTCATGATTGGTACCTTTGACATTAAACTAAATGGCAAGACATACACCTTACAAAACGGTATGGCTGCAGTTATTGGCTCACTACGGGAGAGAGATACTCTGTGGCTTCAAGGACACACCCCCGTAGAAATCACGCGATGCCCTAAGATTGCTGATGCGGAAGGTGGCGCCGCGTGGGAGTTTGAAGGGGTTTCCGTGATCGCCCCAAACAACTTAGAGGAGAAGGAAAAGAAAGGCATTGATATAAAGCCTGTATCCCTAATTTTAAACATTGATGATGAGGCAAAAGTCGTCGACACACCGAGGGACCTGAGTTTCCACATGAATATTGGCCCTGGAGAAACACTCCGCATCGGAGGCAATGAATATATGGTTAACCACCGGGATTGGTTGGTGTTTACCAAACCCTCCACTCATTACGCCATCGGTTTTGTTTCCCATCTCGCGACGAAGATTGGGTGATCAGCGCAGGGGCGCAACGCGCCCCATCTTTAATTGTCGCCAATCGTCCGGCTAATCGCGTCGACCGTCGCATCAATTTGCGCTTGGGTGCGTGCCAGGGTCTGCTGGTGCTCTTTCTGCAGTTCGATCTGCTTGGAGCACAGGTTCAAGGCCGCCAGTACCAGCAGCTTGTCGCCGATCAGGGTCGGGTACTGACGTTTGGTTTCGGCCAGGGCGGTGTTGAGCATCCGCACAGCCTGCGACAGGGTTTCTTCCTGCCCTTCGGGCGCCTTGATCGAATAATCGGCGCCGAGAATCGACACCACATTGATCGGCTGCGCTTGCAGTCTCATGCGTTAACAACACCTGCACTGGCGCGCTCGACCAGCGCCTGGATACGCGCGGCGGTGGCGCCGTGCTTCTCTTCTTGCTCCATCAGCGACAGCTGCAGGCTGTCGTTTTCTTCCTTGGCCTGGGCCAGTTCCTGGCTGAGCGCAGTGTTTTGCTCGACCAGTTGCGCATTCTTTTGCAGCAGGTCAGTGACCAACTGCTCGATTTGATTCAGGGAGGCTTCCAACATGGGGGGATATCTCGGTTGTTGCAAAGGGCGCACACGATAAAGAAAAGCGCGAGCCCCCGCCATTAAATATCGGATTCTTAAGGCTTTAGCCTGTGCAGATTGACCGGGTTTGGCCCACCTTGTTCCGACCTGGGTCAACCGCCGGTCAGGAATTTAGATAGGTGGCTCACACTTTTCTCCACTCGCACTCAAGACTGGCCAGTCACGACCGATAGCCAGGCAGGTCTTATTTCGTCGCATGGACCGCGCGTTCCCTCTCCTTGCCTGGATTTTCCCCACCATGTCCCTACGCAACATGAATATCGCTCCGCGCGCGCTGCTCGGGTTCGCCCTGATCGGCCTGCTGATGCTTGGCCTTGGCGTCTTCTCGCTGATCCAGATGGGCAACATCCGCCAAGCCGGTGTCGCCATCGAAAACATCAGCGTACCGAGCATCAAGACCCTCGACGAGCTGACCGCGCTCAATCTGCGCATGCGCACCCTGTCCTACCGCTTGCTGCTCAACCGCGAGCCGGCGACCCAACAGGAAACCCTGCGCCTGCTGGATGAGCGCAACGCCCAGATCGACCAGGCCAGGCGTGCCTACGAGCCGCTGATCGGCGCTGCCGACGAGCAGGCTGCCTATGATCAATACAGCCAGTTACTGGCGCAGTACCGCCAGCTGGAGTCGCGCATGCGCAGCCTGAGCCAGGCCGACCGCAGCGACGAGCTGCGCGACCTGCTCAACCGCGATCTATTGGCCAACTCCGAGCAGATCAACAAGGTCATGGACAGCCTGGTGCGGATCAACACTGAGCAGACCCGCCAAACCAACGAAACTGCAGCCAGCCAATACGCCGCCGCGTTCGCCCTGGTGATCGGCCTGTTGATCGCCGCCACCGTGCTGACCTTGCTCTGCGCCCTGCTGCTGACTCGCAGCATCGTCAAACCCATCGATGAAGCGCTCAAGGCCGCCGAGCAAGTTGCCGACGGTGACCTGACCCAGATCATCCGCGCCGAAGGCACCGACGAAGCCGCCCGCCTGCTGCGGGCCATGGCGCGCATGCAGGACAAACTGCGCGACACCCTGCAGCTGATCGCCGGTTCCGCCACCCAACTGGCCTCCGCTGCCGAAGAGCTCAACTGCGTCACCGATGAAAGCGCCCGTGGCCTGCATCAGCAGAACAACGAAATCGAACAGGCCGCCACCGCTGTCACCGAAATGACCAGCGCCGTGGAAGAAGTGGCGCGCAACGCCGTCAGCACCTCCGAAGCCTCCGGCGAAGCCAGCCGTTCTGCAGGAGACGGCCGCGACCTGGTGATGGAGACCGTCAACGCGATCGAGCGCATGAGTGGTGATGTGCAGGCGACCGCCAAGCTGATCACCCACTTGGCCGAACAGTCGCGCGACATCGGCAAGGTGCTCGACGTGATCCGCGGCCTGGCGGACCAGACCAACCTGTTGGCACTCAACGCTGCCATCGAGGCCGCCCGTGCCGGTGAGGCGGGCCGTGGTTTTGCCGTGGTTGCCGATGAAGTACGCGCGCTGGCCCACCGCACCCAACAGTCGACCAGTGAAATCGAGCGCATGATTGCCAGCATCCAAAGTGGTACTGGCGAGGCCGTCGATTCGATGCGCACCAGTACCGAGCGCGCGGAGTCGACCCTGAACATCGCTCGCGGCGCAGGGCTTGCGCTGGACAGCATTGCCGGGGCGGTGTCGCAGATCAACGAGCGCAACCTGGTGATTGCCAGCGCGGCAGAGGAGCAGGCCCAGGTCGCCCGCGAAGTGGATCGCAACCTGGTCAATATCAACGACCTGTCGGTGCAGAGCGCCACGGGCGCGCACCAGACCAGCGCGGCCAGTGCCGAGCTGTCTCGCCTGGCGGTGGACCTCAATGGCCTGGTGGCGCGTTTCCGCGTTTGAGCCAGCAGTGCGGTCGCCTGTTTTGGGGCCGCTTTGCGCCCCAAAAATCAAACGTGAGCAACGTTGCAAAGGACTGGTACTCCCCAAAGCAAAAACAGACTTTTCCTACATATCAAACTCTCGATTCGAGCTATCAATGTCCCCGTTTAGGCCTACGGAAAAGTGATGGTGGGTCGCCAGCTATCGGCGACCCTGCCCTCCCCGGTCATCTGAGCAGTGTCTGCCCGCAACGCGTCCAGGCCTCACGCGTCTTTGTCCCAAGCGGCGTCGAATCAGGAGAACCCCCATGCCCCAAGCCAACGCCAAGCAACGTGTAGCCTGCTATCAGTTCGCCCCCAAAATCGCCGACCCAAGCTTCAACCTTGAGCAATCGCTCAAGGCAATGTCTGAAGCTGCCGAGCGTCAGGCGAAATTGCTGGTGTTGCCGGAGTTGGCCTTGAGCGGTAATGCGTTACGCGACCGGGAAGAAGCCTTCGTCTGTTCGGTGTCACGCGACGGCACTCGCCTAAACGCACTGGCAGAGCAGGCTCGAGCGCTTGATCTGATCGTGATAGTAGGATTCTGCGAACGTCTGGAAGCCGGCCATGTGGCCAATACCTCGGTGATGATTCAGCCAAACGGCCAGCGCACCTTCTACCGCAAAGCACACCTGTGGAACCGAGAAACGCTGATCTTCACCCCGGGCGACCGCGCCCCGCCCGTGGTTCAGACGAGCTTAGGACGGGTGGCGATGATGCTCAGTTACGATTTGCAGTTCCCCGAGTGGGTTCGCCTGGCTGCGCTCAGCGGCGCACAACTGCTGTGCGCGCCGGTCAACTGGCCGGCATCGCCGCGTCCGGCGCTGCAGCGCCCTGTCGAAGTAACGCGGGTGCAAGCTAATGCAGCGGTCAATCATCTGTTCATCCTGGCCTGCGACCGCTGCGGCCATGAGCGCGGCATGGACTGGGTTGCAGGCTCCACCCTGGTCGGTGCCGACGGCTATCTGCTGGCCGGCGGGATCAGCCTGGATCGGCCCCAATTACTGGTGGCCGACATCAAACTGCGCACAGCCTCCGACAAGCGCACTCCACCCTACAACGACATCCTCGCCGACCGTCGCCCCCAGCTCTACGGCAAGCTCTGCCAAGCCTAGTAGTCGATACGCACATCACCCTTGGGCACACTGCAGCACGACAGGATGTACCCCTCGGCTTCATCTTCTTCGGTGATGCCGCCGTTGTGCTCCATCTCCACGTCGCCACCGAGCTTTAGCACCTTGCAGGTGCCGCAGATGCCCATGCCGCAGGCCTTGGGAATCATCAAGCCGACCTTGGCCGCTGCCGCATGCACGGTTTCGCCGGGGGCTACGCGAATGCTCTTGTCGCTGCCGACGAACTCCACCAGGTTCAGATCCGACAGGTCCAGTTCCGGCGCGTCGGCGGCCTGTTCGGCATGCTCGACTGCGTCGGCCTTGGCTTCTGCTGGCGTCGCGCCGAACGATTCTTCGTGGTAGTTCTTCATGTCGAAACCAACCGCTTCGAGCATGCGCTTGACCGCCGTCATGTACGGCGTCGGCCCGCAGCAGAACACCGTGCGCTCCATGTAGTCGGGAGCGATCAACTCCATCAGCCGCTGGTTCAGGTAACCGCGATAACCCGCCCACGGCTCGCCCAAGCCATGCTTCTCGCAAATGATGTGCAGGCTGAAATTAGGAATGCGCGAAGCCATCTGCTCCAGCTCGCGGTGGTAGATGATGTCCTTCGGTGAGCGGGCGCTGTGCACGAAGACCATGTCGACATTGGCATTGGTGTCATAGAACCAGCGGGCCATCGACATCACCGGGGTGATACCCACGCCACCGCTCAGGTACAGCACCTTGCCGGCCGGAAAATCGATCGCGTTGAACAGCCCCACCGGCCCGTGCACTGGCAGCTCGGCGCCCTCGTGCATGGTGTCGTGCAGGTAGTTGGAAACATGCCCGCCCGGCACCCGCTTGACCGTGATCGAGAAGCTGTACGGCACCGACGGCGAACTGGAGATGGTGTAAGAACGCATCACTTGCTTGCCTTCGATCTCAAGCTCCAAGGTGACGAACTGGCCCGGCTTGAAGAAAAACATGATCGGCTGGTCGGCCATGAAGCAGAAGGTGCGCACATCCCAGGTTTCCTGGATGACCTTGACGCAGCGCACGATGTGGCGGCCGTTGGCCCAGGTCTGGGTAGTGACCGGGTTGAGGAAGGTATCGGACATGGTGTTCTCCAGCGGCCGACTACCGGCCTTTTATGGCTCCGATAATGCTCAAGGCGCTGGCGGCGTACATTCCTGCCAGCGACATCGGCGTGCTTATCGCGACCAGCCCCGACCTACAAGGGTTTACGCGTCGGAATTGAATTCGGCCATGTCGCCCATGGATACGGCTCAAGACGTATCTGATCGCACACTCCACGGCAAATAGACCTGATGTTTTTTGCAAGCAGCCTTGCGGCACCACAATAACGATTAGCCACCTTTCGCCGGCCCTTATCGGCCTTGAGGATTAAACGATGGACGTCACCGCAACCCTGAGCCTGGGCGATCCACTGGAAGCAGCACGCAAGGCCACCGCCGAGATGCTGCAGACCCGCGAGCGTACCTACTCGCTGCCCCAGCCGTTCTACACCGACGAGCGTCTGTTCCAGATCGACATGCAGGAGATCTTCCACAAGGAGTGGCTGATCGCAGGCATGACTTGCGAGATCCCGACCAAGGGTAACTTCCTCACCCTGCAGATCGGCAAGAACCCGGTCATCGTGATCCGCGGCGCCGAAGGCAAGGTGCATGCCTTCCATAACGTCTGCCGCCACCGTGGCTCACGGCTGTGCACCAGCGACAAGGGCAAGGTGGCCAAGCTGGTCTGTCCGTACCACCAGTGGACCTACGAGCTCGACGGCCGCCTGCTGTTCGCCGGCACCGAGATGGGCGCCGATTTCGACATGAAGCAGTACGGCCTCAAGCCGATCAACGTCAAAACCGCAGGCGGCTACATCTTCATCAGCCTGGCCGAGAACCCTCCGGCCATCGACGAGTTCCTCGAAACCCTCGAGCACTACATGGAACCGTACGACATGGAGAACACCAAGGTGGCGGTGCAAACCACCTTGCTGGAAAAAGCCAACTGGAAACTGGTGCTGGAAAACAACCGCGAGTGCTACCACTGCAACGGCTCGCACCCAGAGTTGCTGAAAACCCTGCTGGAGTGGGACGACACCGAAGACCCCCGCGCCGACCAGGCCTTCAAGGACCACGTCGCCGCCTCGGCCGCTGCCTGGGAAGCCGAGAAGATTCCTTACCTGCACAAAAGCCATGGCCTGCGTAACCGCATCGTGCGCATGCCGCTGCTCAAGGGCACTGTATCGATGACCATGGACGGCAAGCAGGCCTGCCAGAAGCTAATGGGCCGGATCAAGAACCCCGACCTCGGCTCGATGCGCATCCTGCACCTGCCGCACTCGTGGAACCACTGCATGGGCGATCACATCATCGTCTTCACCGTATGGCCGATCAGCGCGCAGGAAACCATGGTCACCACCAAGTGGTTGGTGCACAAGGATGCGGTCGAGGGCGTCGATTACGATCCAGAGCAGATGCGTAAAGTGTGGGACGCCACCAACGATCAGGATCGGCGGTTGGCGGAAGAGAACCAACGCGGGATCAACTCCACCGCGTATCAGCCGGGGCCGTATTCGAAGACTTATGAGTTTGGCGTAGTGAACTTTATCGACTGGTATAGCCAGCGGGTGCTGGAGAATTTGGGGGCGGAGCCAGCGCCTTATCTCAAGGAACTTAAAGCCTAGGATGGCGGCGCCCCTTTTTTAGAGAAAAGGGGCGCCGTTCAACGCATAGGAAACTTACTGCTCTGTTCTCATGGAACTCATCATTTGGCTAGGTGTTCTAGAACCCCTCCCGCGCCCGCGACCTCGCGTTGATGGTTTCCCTCGAAGAGATGAAAATGAGGGTGGGGGTGGGGGTGGGGGTGGGGCTGTATCTGGAGGTGGATTATCAAGCAAGCTCCTATTAACGCCCCCTTGCTCAGCACTTTTTGCTTTTACATTAGTGCCTCCTCCAAAATGAGCAGCTGCACTCACTCCTATTAGCATCGCTTCCCCCACAAGACCTGCAGTTTTACCAACCATATACGCAACGGTCAAACCGAATTCAGTAGGATCGTAATCCATATGAGACGATGCTCGATCAACGGACATAATCGTTTGATTGATCTTTATTGTCTCCACTGTAGTAGTAAAAACTTCCCCGACCGTTTTCAGACCATAACCTGCGATGGTATAAAAAATAAGGGGATTTGAAGACATCTCTTTTAACATCTTATACCCGCTATGTAACCCAGCGAGGCCGGCTTTCGCAATACCAATGACTGAGAGGGTGTACTTCAGTGGGTTTCGCCCATCTGGATCAATCAAATTTACAGGATTATTTAGGACATACGCGTAGGCATTTAACCCGCCTCGATCAAATGGACTTAAACTATCTGCCGAGTGAAAGCGACGGAGCAAAGGATTGTAAACGCGATGTCCATTTCCCAGCATGTACCAGCCTAAACCTTTCTCGCACAACTGCCCGGTATATCCAATTGCGGGGGATGCTTCAGCAGGTTTGGTATATCCAAACGGGGTGAATTGAATTGTCTCCTGTACGCCTTCTGTGATCGATGTAATGACACTCGATTGGTGATCAGTTTGAAAAATTGATAGTGAACGGGCCATAGTAGACTCCATAGGCACGACGAGGGGTCGGCTCAACGTTTGTTAATCGATAGACTCATTACATCCGGCACCCGTCATATTTGGATCTCAAATTTACTCTTTCTTGCCGGCCTAGCCCCCCAGCAATTTTCTGCTAATTCATAATGACCCCTTTCTCCACGCATACGCTGGTGGAATCTCATCAGTTAACCGCTTCTCAATACCGTGGATCGCCTTGTCATAGCCACTGTCTATTTCGCGAATCTCCCTAAGGGTTCTAGCATTGGACTCTAGTTGCGCGTTCAATCGATTAAACTCAAACTCAAGCGCTAAGAGCTTATTGTCATATTCCGCTCGTCTCATATACAGTTGCGCGAGCTCGGTAAGACGTTTTAAACTCTCACCAGAATGTGGATCGCCGCTAGGAGAGCGGTCAGCTTTGACAAGAGATTCAGTATCAACTATTGCGTCGCTCAGTTTATTTACATACTCTTGAAAATTACGCCTCCCTTGATCCACGTCATGAAGCTGCTGATACAGCTTCATATTCATTGAATGCTCAACCGCTAAGCGATTATTTCCATCCGAGATATTCTCTGCGCTCCTAGAAAAACGCCTTTTTCTGGTTCTGTTTCGCCCGGAAAAGTCCTGCCAATTGACAGGGTCACCTTCACAGTAGGCGTAGGCATTAATTCCACCCTTTCCAAACGGACTCAGGCGATCCGGCGAATGGAATCGCATCAGTTTCGTATTGAAGGCGCGGTAGCCATTACCTAGCAGATACCAGCCCAGATCAGGCTCACGTAATTGCCCGGTAAACCCGAGCAAGGGGGACGTGGATTTTGCAGGGCAATATCCATAGGGGGTGTAAGCATTACTGGAACGCCCAGTTGCCCCAAGCGCCATAAATGGACTTAAAAGGCGATCTGTCGCTAGCAACTGCTGGGTGGCCATTGCGGAATCTTCAGGTTCGGAATCTTGCCAGCAGGCTATCAGTGCAACGCTTTTAGCGAACCTGACAAAAATGCCAGGTCAATGGAGTGGGCCGGAATGGGCGGCCTCAAAAAAGCTCGTCAGGTTCAGCACCCAAGCCGCTGGTTAAAAAACAGACAAAACTCTGTAGCCCATGAGCGGCAACGGCCCCAGCGGTAACCCAACACCTTATCCACAGAGCAACCAACTGAGTTTGTAGACAACTAATGCCGGGGGCTGCTTTGCAGCCCAATCGCAGGCTGCGCCAGCTCCTACAGAAAGCTGGGTCAACCACACGAACGGGGTATGCAGATACCTGTGGGACCAACTGTCTTTCTGTGAGAACCGACCTTGACGGCGATGGATGCTTAACCGCCTCGTGCGTAGGTCGCTGCTCAAGGGCATTGTGTCGATGACCATGGACGGCAAGCAGGCCTGCCAAAAACTGATAGGCCGGATCAAGAACCCCGACCTCGGCTCGATGCGCATCCTGCACCTGCCGCACTCGTGGAACCACTGCATGGGTGATCACATCATCGTCTTCACCGTATGGCCGATCAGCGCGCAGGAAACCATGGTCACCACCAAATGGTTGGTGCACAAGGATGCGGTGGAGGGGGTGGATTACAACCCCGATGACATGCGCAAGGTGTGGGATGCCACCAACGATCAGGATCGGCGCTTGGCGGAGGAAAATCAGCGGGGGATCAACTCTACCGCCTATCAGCCGGGGCCTTATTCGAAGACTTACGAATTCGGCGTGGTTAACTTTATCGACTGGTATAGCCAGCGGGTACTGGAGAATTTGGGGGCGGAGCCAGCCGCTTATCTAAAAGAAGTAATTGAACAATAAAAACTACGCCCCAAGGCTACCCGGCCTGGGGCGTATTTAACTAGCTGAAAACAACACGACTTACAATCTCGCGTATCATTTTGAGCTGCCTTACTATGATCTGAAAACAACGAATACGCACTACGCCTTGTATTCCGCCTTTCTGACTGCAAATAGATCACTGCTCTCTGACCCAAGCCATAGTCGATATAATTTCTTGTTCTGCAAATAGAGCTCTTTGTTGCCAAGCGTCCCTCTCCTGGCGTGCATCATTCAGCTCATTCATTAACATTCTGGCCTCTACAGAGTTTAACGCTGAATCCTGTCTACTATAGGCACGGCTCAAACTCTGGCCTTCAGGAGTCGGTGTACGGGGAGGCGTATCCATGTCAATAATGGTCTCCAGTGGAATAGTACCTGCACTGCGTTGCGGCTGGCTAATATCCGTGAATAGCCCGCGACCTGAATTATACATTGATATCCCGCCAGCTATAGTGTTTGCCGTATTCATCCAAGGATCGGATCCTGCAAAGTAGGACCCGGTCGCAACAATTGAAGCCGCGGTTTCAGTAAGGCCAGTCACTGTGATCAATGGATTTGGGGTGTCGGGATTATAGTGTGATCCGATGGCGCTACTTATGTTTCCAATAGCGGGAGCAGCCGACCCAAAAAGGTTGGCTGTAAAACCAACTAACGCCTGCCAACCGCTGCTGAGCATTGACATTAAAGTCTTACCACTCCGGTCATGGAAGTTAACAGGATCCCCACCACAATACGCATAGGAATTGATACCCCCAAGCCCAAATGGGCTCAAACGATCTGGCGAATGAAAACGCATCAACACCGGATTATAGGCGCGGTAGCCATTACCAAGCAGATACCAGCCCAGCTCACGCTCGCGCAGCTGCCCGGTTAACCCGAGCAAGGGGGATGGGGATTGTGCAGGGCGGTATCCGTAGGGGGTGTAGGCACTATGGAACTGGCCGCCTGCACCCAGCAGTGAAAGCGGGGTTTGGAGTTGATCTGTTGCCAGGATTTTAATTTTCGACATAATTTATAATCCGCATCCTGACCATTTTATACAGTACAGGAATATCTCTATCAGCTCTGTACATTGCAAATAAGCATGCACGCTCAGGCAGTTGCCCGGTAAACCCCAAAGAAGGAGCGCTATCTTGCGCAGGTCGATAGCGGTATGGGGTGTAAGCAGCCCTGGAACGGCCGCTTGCACCCATCGTCATAAGCGGGCTTAAAAGGCGATCTGTCGCTAGTAGCTGCTGGGTAGCCATTCTGGAATCTCCAGGTTCGGAATCTTGCCAGTAGGCTATCAGTGCAATGTAGTTGGCGAACCTATCAAAAATGCCAGGTCGATAGACCGGGCCGGAGTGGGCGGCGCTATCAAAAAGCGCCCAGTTCAACATTGAAGGCGCTGGTTAAAAAACAGACAAAAGCCTCTAGCCCATGAACGGCAATGGCTCCAGTGCTAACCCAACACCTTATCCACAGAGCAACCAACAGAGTTTGTAGACAACTGTTGCCACGACCCAACGGCGCTGTGGATAACAGGGATAAGCACCTATTTCCTATTAATATCCAGCCCGTTAGATAGCGACTGATCAATTAATGAGCAATCACGCACACTCGCTGATAGCCGGGGGCTGCAGGGATCATCAAACAGTTTATCCACAAGGGCGCTCACAGGGTTTGTGGGTAATTTCAGGCGAACGCAGTTGAGCGCAAAGAATTAGGGCCAGTAACTGGGGCTGCTTTTGCAGCCCAATCGCAGGCTGCGCCAGCTCCTACAGAATGCTGGGTCAACCACACGAAAGGGGTATGCAGAACCCTGTGGGAGCTGGCGCAGCCTGCGATGGGCCGCGCAGCGGACCCCTTGGCCGTAAGTGACAGGCCTTATTTGATCATTTTTTACTCAATCTCCTGAAGGCCCCGTGCTCAGAGGGTTTGAGCAATGCGCAAACACTTTATCCACAGAGGGGCCAACAGTCTTTGTGCACAACCCTTCAGCGTAAGACCCCCTCCTCCACCAGCAGCTTGAGAATAGCCTCGGCCCCTTCCTGTGGAGAAACATCCTTGAGCACCTTGCCGCCGCCGCCACTGGCCTTGGCTGTGGCGGCCTTCATGCGGTCTGCACCGCTCTTGGCCTTGATTACCTTGAGCCGTTTGGGCCGAGGTCTAGCGGGCTGCAGCTCGGCATCGGTTAGCAGCTCATCCTCGACCACCGCCACGTTACGCGCAGCCAGCACACCCCGTCGCGCCGGGCCAAAAGCACTCTGGCGCGGCTTTGGCGCAGCATTATCCACAGTCGCCAGCAACGGCAGGCGTACTTTCAAACGGCGCCGCTGGCCCCGGGGCAGGGCTTGCAATAACTGGGCGGTGCCATTGTCGATCGACTCTACTTCTGCGAGCCCCACGATCAGCGGCCAACCGAGCTTCTCCGCCAACAAGAACGGCAACATCCCTGAGCCTTCGCCGGTTTCCGCCTGGCTGCCGGTGAGCACCAACTGGGCGCCAGCATCACGCAGGTAATCTCCGAGCACGCCCAGCACATCGGCGCCAGCGGGCTGCTCCAGCACATCCAAGTGGTCCAACCCCATGCCCAGATAGGCGCGCAGTGCCTCTTCCCGAGGGTCGCCGGCATGCACGACCTGCAAGTTATCCCCAGCCAGTTGCAACCCCAGCTCCACGGCGCGCGCATCCTGTTCGGCGCGGCGGGTGCGGCCGGAGCTTGGGTGGGCGCCGATGGAGACCAGGCTGATGACTTTCGTACTCATGCTCATGCCCTTATGCCGCGTCGCGTTGGCCGGCGCTGCGGAAGTTGTCCACAGCCTCGATCAATGCTTGAAGAATCGCCGCGCTGTCGCCAATCACCGACAGGTCAGCCCGTTTGATCATGTCGCAGCCGGGGTCCATGTTGATCGCCACCACCTTGTCGCAGGCGCCGATGCCCTGCAGGTGCTGGATTGCGCCAGAGATACCCACAGCCACGTAGACCCGCGCAGTAACCCAGGTACCGGTAGCACCTACCTGGCGGTTACGCGGCATGAAGCCGTCGTCCACCGCCACCCGCGAGGCGCCTTCGGTGGCACCAAGGGCGGCAGTGGCCCTGTGGAAAAGCGCCCAGTCCTTGACGCCGTTGCCGCCAGAGACGATGAACTCTGATTCGGCCATGGCGATCGCAGCAGGGTCGACCGCCACCGGGCCGAGGTCTTCAATCCGCGACAGGCTGCGCGCAATGCTTGTGGACAACTCGACCGGCAGGGCTTCATGGCGAGTCTCGTTGACCGGTTCGGCGCATTCGGCGCCAGCCAGTATCAATCGGGCGATGCTGCGCTGCAGGTCTTGCTGGCCGGAGCCGGCGCGGCCGATGCACTGGCCATCCTTGACCTGCCAAACCCGCGTCGCCGGGCGCTCGCCCAGTGCCGCGCCGAGGCGCCGACCCAGTTCGCCGCCACCGGTACGGCTGTCGGGCAGCAGCCAATGGCGCGGGGTGAACTGGTTATCCACAGCGCGCAGGCCTTGCACCAGTTGCTCCGGGGCATAGCCCTGGAACGCTTCACCGTCGATGACCAGCAGGCGATCAACCCCGGCTGTGGAAAAGTTATTTTCCTTGTGTTCGCCAAAGACGATGGCCAGCACCGCACCCTCGCTGCCCGCCAGGCTGTGGGCCAGGCCCAGCAAGTCGCGGTCGTGGCTGCCGAGGCGACCACCGACCATGTCCGGCACTACGGCGATGTAGAAGGCAGGGTCGGCCACCTGATGCAGCGGCAGCTGCACTTCAGCCGCCGCGCTGCGCCGCCCGCCCACACCTGTGCCCTGCTGGGCACCGCTGCGGTCGAGCCGCTTGAGGCCGTTAGGGCCGATGAACCCTGCGGCAATCGCATGAGGGTTCTTCCGGAGGATGCCGTTAGGCCCCATCCAGCTGGTCTGTTGCGTCTGCATTGCCGCATGCAGCGGGTGCAGGCGGTTGCGGGCGATCCACTCAGCGCGTGGGTCGCGGCGGATGATGTCGCTCATCAGTGCACCTCCGCAGGTTCACGTTTGGCTACTGGGGGCTTTGCGGCGGGGGCGTCGTCTTCGATCAGCACGTCAGCCACCAATTCGGCGAGATCCTTGATTTGTGGGCGCGGCTCGACCACGCCTTCGAGCATTGCCGTGCACTGTGGACAACCCACGGCCACCAGCTGCGCCTCGGTCTCGCGGATATCGTCCATGCGCATGTCTGGGATCCGTTGCTTGCCCGGAATGTCAGTGATCGGCGCGCCGCCGCCACCGCCACAGCAACGTGAGCGGAAGCCTGAACGTTGCATCTCGCGCACCTCGATGCCGAGCGCCTTGAGCACTGCACGGGGGGCTTCGTACTCGCCGTTGTAGCGGCCCAGGTAGCACGGGTCGTGATAGGTCACGCTGCCGCCTTTGTGCTGACCGAGGTTGAGTTTGTTGGCGGCAATCAACTCGGCGATATAGGTGCTGTGGTGCTGCACCTGGTAGTCGCCACCAAGGGCGCCGTACTCGTTTTTCAGCACATGGAAGCTGTGCGGGTCGCAGGTGACGATGCGCTGGAAGCGGTACTTGGCCAGCGTCTGGATATTGCGCTTGGCCAGCAGCTGGAAGGTCGCTTCATCGCCCAGACGGCGGGCCACATCGCCACTGTCGCGCTCTTCCAGGCCGAGCACGGCAAAGTCCACACCGGAGGCCTTGAGCACTTTGACGAAGGCGCGCAGGGTGCGTTGATTGCGCATGTCGAAGGCGCCATCACCGACCCAGAACAGCACCTCGGTGCTCTGCACATCCGCCAGCAATGGCATGTTCAGGTCGGCGGCCCAGTTCATCCGCCCGCCCGGGTTGAAGCCGCCAGGGTTGTCGGTGGCGATCAGGTTGTCGAGCACCTCGGCGCCTTTGTTCGGGGTCGCGCCCTTCTCCAGGGTCAGGTGACGACGCATGTCGACGATGGCATCGACGTGCTCGATCATCATCGGGCACTCCTCGACGCAGGCACGGCAGGTGGTGCACGACCACAGGGTTTCGGCGTCGACCAGGCCATTGACGATCGGCTGGTGCGGATGGCCGCCATGCTCGCCAATGGGCTTACCTGGATACGGGCTGCCCGCGAACGTGGCATCGGTGCCACCGGCCAGGCCAATGACCATGTCCTGGATGAGTTTTTTCGGGTTCAGCGGCTGGCCTGCGGCGAACGCCGGGCACATGGCCTCACACTTACCGCACTGCACGCAAGCGTCGAAACCGAGCAGTTGGTTCCAGGTGAAATCGACCGGTTTTTCAACCCCCAGCGGTGCGTTGGGGTCTTCCAGATCGAGCGGCTTCAGGCCAGTGGAACGGCCACCGCCGAAGCGCTCGGCGCGCCGGTGCCAGGCCAAGTGCAGGGCGCCGGCGAAGGCATGCTTCATCGGCCCGCCCCAGGTCATGCCGAAGAACAGCTCGGACACACCCCACAGCACACCCAGGCCAAGCACGCCGACCATCACCCAGCCACCGGTGCCGGCAGGCAGGATGCCGGCAACCGGCAAGGTGGCGATGAAGAAGCTGGCAGCGAACACCAGCAGGCTCTTGGGCAAGCGCATCCACGGGCCCTTGGACAGGCGCGCCGGTGGGTTGAGCCGACGCTTGAAGACGAAAATGGCGCCTGTGAACATGATCACCGTGGCCACCAGCAGCCCGTAGCCGAGGATCTTGCTCTGCAGGCCAAAGCCGTGCACCAGGATCGCCAAAGCCGCCGACAGGACAAAGCCGCCGGCCGTGGCCACGTGGGTCTTGGACATGTACTTGTCGCGCTCGACCACGTGGTGCAAATCGACCAGGTAACGGCGCGGCATGGCCAGCAACCCGCCGAGCAGGTTGACCTTGGACGGTCTGCCACGACGCCACATGCGCACCCGGCGCACGGCGCCGAGCACCGCCAGCGCAAGGGCAGCGAACAGCAGGATGGGTAGAAGGGTGTTCAACATGGGAGGCTCCCACAACAGCTGAATGCTTGCGCCAATTCTCATGATGGGCGCGGACCCTGTGGGAGCGGGCTTGCCCGCGAATGCGTCAGATCAGACAACACTGTTGTTCATGCTGACGCTTTCGCGGGCAAGCCCGCTCCCACAGGGGGCCAGTCCCGCCCCGACAGGAGCGGTGTTCATGCCGCCAGGATCAGAAATCCTTGCACAGGCGCAAGGCGTCGTAGATCGCCGCATGCACGTTGCGTTGGGCCACGCAGTCGCCGATGCGGTACAGCAAATAGCCTTCGCCCGGCTGGCTGAGGATCGGCTGCGGCTTGATGGCGAACAGCGCCTCCACGTCGATCTGGCCCTTGTTGCGCGAGTCTTCCTTGAGCGCGTAGTACAGCGCCTCGTCAGGCCGTACGCCGTTCTCGATCACCACCTGGTCGACCACCCGCTCCTCTTTGGCGCCGGTGTACTCGTTCTCCAGCACTGCCACCAGCTTGTCACCCTCGCGGTAGACCTTGTCCAGCATCAGGTCGCCGGTCATGATCACTTCCTTGGGGTACATGCTGCGGTAGTAGGTCGGGAAGCTGGTGCCGCCAATGGCCACGCCCGGCTTGATGTCGTCGGTGACGATCTCGACCTGAGAACCTTTGTCTGCCAGGAAGTCGGCTGTCGACATACCGGTGAATTCGCAGATGGTGTCGTACACCAGCACGTTCTTGCCCGGCGCAACCTTGCCGTCGAGCACGTCCCAACTGCTGACCACCAGCCCTTCGGCAGCGCCCCAGTGCTCGTTCTGCTCGACGAACGGATGACCGCCCACCGCCAGCACGATCACATCCGGACGCAGGTCCTGGATAGCCGCCACGTCGGCTGCCGTGCCCAAGCGCAGGTCGATCTTCAAGCGGGCGAACTCCAGCTGATACCAGCGGGTGATACCGGCGATCTGATCGCGCTGCGGAGCCTTGGCGGCAATGGTGATCTGCCCGCCGATCTGTTCTTTCTTCTCGAACACGGTGACGTCATGACCACGCTCGGCGGCCACCCGTGCCGCCTCCATCCCCGCAGGGCCGGCGCCAACCACCACCACCTTGCGTTTAGGCCCGGTGGATTTTTCGATAATGTGCGGCACGCCCATGTATTCACGGGAGGTCGCGGCGTTCTGGATGCACAGCACATCCAGGCCTTGGTACTGCCGGTCGATGCAGTAGTTGGCACCGACGCACTGCTTGATCTGGTCGACCTGCCCCATCTTGATCTTGGCGATCAGGTGCGGGTCGGCGATGTGCGCACGGGTCATGCCGACCATGTCGACATAGCCGCCCTCAAGGATGCGCGTGGCTTGGTTCGGGTCCTTGATATTCTGCGCATGCAGTACCGGGACCTTGACCACCTCCTTGATGCCGGCCGCCAGGTGCAGGAACGGCTCTGGCGGATAGCTCATGTTGGGGATGACGTTGGCCAGGGTGTTGTGGGTGTCGCAGCCCGAGCCGATCACGCCGAAGAAGTCGAGCATGCCGGTGGCGTCGTAATACGCGGCGATCTGCTTCATGTCCTCGTGGCTGAGACCATCGGGGTGGAACTCGTCCCCGCAGATGCGCATCCCCACGCAGAAGTCGTCACCCACCTCGGCGCGCACCGCCTTGAGCACTTCCAGGCCGAATTTCATCCGGCCTTCGAAGCTGCCGCCCCATTCGTCGGTACGCTTGTTGACCCGCGGGCTCCAGAACTGGTCGATCATGTGCTGGTGCACGGCCGACAGCTCAACACCATCCAGGCCGCCTTCTTTAGCGCGACGCGCGGCTTGCGCGTAGTTGCCGATCACCCGCCAGATCTCTTCCGGCTCGATGGTCTTGCAGGTGGCGCGGTGTACCGGTTCACGGATGCCCGACGGCGACATCAAGGTCGGCCAGTTGAAGCCATCCCAACGCGAGCGACGGCCCATGTGGGTAATCTGGATCATGATCTTGGCGCCATGCTTGTGCATGGCGTCAGCCAGGTTCTGGAAGTGCGGAATAATGCGGTCGGTCGACAGGTTGACCGATGACCACCATTCTTGCGGGCTGTCGATGGCCACCACCGACGAGCCGCCGCAGATGGCCAGGCCGATGCCGCCCTTGGCCTTCTCTTCGTAGTATTTGACGTAGCGGTCGGTAGTCATGCCGCCATCAGTGGCATACACCTCGGCGTGCGCGGTGCTCAGCACACGGTTGCGGATGGTCAGTTTGCCGATCTGGATCGGCTGGAACATTGCTTCGAAGGCCATGACGCTCTCTCCGGCTTACAACGGTCTTGTAACGAACAGGCCATCTTCGTGGCCCTCTTCCGAACCGCCATAGACCTGCTCGGCCACAGTGCGGATCGAGCTGCCGCGGGCAGCGAGAATCTGGTCCATGGCGCCGGCAAACCAGCCAGTGAACATGTAGTCGACCTTGCGCCCGACCTTGCCGTACACGTAGACGAATGCCGAGTGCTTGAGCTTGACGCTGCAAGTGCCCTTGTCCAGGTCGATGTCCTGGATCTCGAACAGGCCCCAGCCGCGTTGCGACAGACGCTTCATGTAGTGCTCGAACACCGCCACACCTTCCAGGCCATGGCATTCGGCTTCCTTTTCACACCAGTGCCAGGCCGACTTGTAGCCCGCCTTGTAGAGGATCTCGGCGTAGGCGTCGGCGCCCAGCACTTCCTCGATGCCCATATGGTTGTTGACGAAGAAATGCCGTGGCACGTACAGCATCGGCAGGGCGTCGCTGGTCCAGACACCGGTCTCGCTGTCGACTTCGATAGGCAATTGCGGGGCGATCTTAGCCATGGAAACTTAACTCCATAAAAATTTGGATTGATGGCCCAGGCCTCTAGCCTGGGCGGACAGGCTTGGAGTGCGGCTTACTCGCCCCACACATCCTTAAGAACATTGACCCAGTTCTCGCCCATGATCTTGCGCACCACGCGCTCGGGGTGGCCGCGCTTGAGCAAGGTCTCGGTGAGGTTGGGGAACTCGCCCACAGTGCGAATGCCCAGCGGGTTGATGATCTTGCCGAAGTTGGTCAGGCGACGGGCATAGCCCTTGTCGTGGGTCAGGTACTCGAAGAAGTCCTGGCCGTGACCCTGGGTGAAGTCGGTGCCAATGCCGATGGCGTCTTCACCGACGATGTTCATGGTGTACTCGATGGCCTCGGCGTAGTCGTCGATGGTCGAATCGATGCCCTTGGCCAGGAACGGCGCGAACATGGTCACGCCAACGAAGCCGCCGTGGTCGGCGATGAACTTCAGTTCTTCATCGGACTTGTTGCGTGGGTGTTCTTTGAGGCCCGAAGGCAGGCAGTGCGAGTAGCAGACGGGCTTTTTCGATTCGAGGATGACCTCTTCAGAGGTCTTGGAACCGACGTGGGACAGGTCGCACATGATGCCGACGCGGTTCATCTCGGCGACGATCTCGCGGCCAAAGCCCGACAGGCCGCCATCGCGCTCGTAGCAACCGGTGCCGACCAGGTTCTGGGTGTTGTAGCACATCTGCACGATGCCCACGCCCAGCTGCTTGAATACGTCGACGTAGGCGATCTGGTCTTCGAAGGCGTGGGCGTTCTGGAAGCCGAACAGGATGCCGGTCTTGCCCAGCTCCTTGGCCTTGCGAATGTCGGCGGTGGTGCGCACCGGCATCACCAGGTCGCTGTTGTCGCGAATCAGCTTCTGACTGGAGGCGATGTTGTCGACGGTGGCCTTGAACCCTTCCCAAACCGACACCGTGCAGTTGGCTGCGGTCAGGCCGCCTTTGCGCATGTCTTCGAACAGCTCGCGGTTCCACTTGGCGATGATCAGGCCATCGATGACGATGCTGTCGGCGTGTAATTCGGCTGGGCTCATCAGGCTGTCCCCTTTTATTGACTTGGTCTGCGCCGAACGTTGTGTCGGCGCTTTGGGGCCAGCATATGCCTGCACGACCGGGGAGCCGGATGCAAAAACGACAGGGGGTTTGCCGAAAGCGTCAATCCGCGACAAGTGCCCTGCACCGCACCCTGCGGTGTTGAGAGCGACTCTCGATAAGGGCATTTTCTGAACTTGATGAACATTTCGTCAGAGAGCTATCGTCCGCGGCCGGGCTGAGCGAGAATCAGCCCCGATTGCTCAGCCGGGTGAGGAGAAAACCGATGAAATCAATGGCATGGCTGGTTCTGACGGCCGTTGCGCTGGGCGCCCACGCCGGCGAGGAAGAAAGCACACCTTGCGATAATGTCGACAGCGACCAGCAAGGTTATGCCTGTGCGGCCTATAACAAGCAGACCGCCGAGCGTGAACTGAAAGCGGCGTTCGACGATTTGATCCAGCGCATTCGCGACCAGCATCCAGATGAAGGCGAGAAGGTCGAGGCGTTGACGGCCCGTTTCCAGGCTGCCGAGACCCTGTGGACGCAGGTGCGTGATGCCGACTGCAAGGTCGAGACCTATGCCGAGAAACAGGGCACCAAGGCGTTCCAGGCGGCTTGGGATACCTGTGTGGCGCAGCGTAGCGATGATCGCTCGGAGTATCTGCAATCTATTGGTCAGCAGTAGGCTGCGCTGACGCTATCGCGGGGCAAGCCCGCTCCCACGTACTACTGACTCAGCGTGGGAGCGGGCTTGCCCCGCGATAGCGTCAGTGCAGACCACGGGTATCTCATGACACCGCACTGAGCTGCCGATCCTCGCGCGGACAGCGGGCAAACCTGGCCCGATAGCAACGGGTGAAATACGACGCCGATTCAAACCCACAGGCAATGCTCACCTCCAGCACGCTCATGTCGGTCTGGCGCAACAACTGCCTGGCCTTGTCCAAGCGCAGGCGCAGGTAAAATCCTCTCGGGGTGTCTTCCAGGTGCAGCTTGAACAACCGCTCCAACTGGCGCCGGGTAATCTGCACCGCCTCGGCCAGCACCTGGGTATTGAGCGGCTGCTCGGTATTGCGCTCCATCTCGCCAATCACCTTGACCAGCTTCTTGTTGCTGATCCCATAGCGTGAGGCGATCTGCATGCGCTGGTGATCCTGACGCGGGCGAATCCGCCCAAGCACGAACTGCTCGGACACCTGCACCGCCAATTCACTGCCATGGGCCTGGGCGATCAGGTCGAGCATCAGGTCAATCGAAGCGGTGCCGCCGGCACAGGTAATCCGCCGCCTATCTATTTCGAACAGCTCCTGCGTCGCCTGCAAACGCGGATAGCGTTCCTTGAACGCCTCCAACGCCTCCCAATGCAAGGTGGCTCGGTGGCCATCGAGCAAGCCCGCCTCCGCCAGCAGCATGGCCCCGGTATCGATCCCGCCCAGGATCACCCCTTCATGATCGAAGCGACGCAAGCCTTGTTGCAGCCCTGGGCCAAAATGCGCCAATGGGTCGAAGCCCGCCACTACCAGCAGCATCCGCCCCGGCGCCTCTTGCCCCAGCGCCGCATCGGCATTCACCGACATGCCATTGCTGGCCTGCACCGCCCCGCCGTCTAAGCTGAGCACGCGCCAATGGTACAGCGGCCCACGAAAGCGATTGGCCACGCGCAGCGGTTCCACGGCGCTGATAAAGCCCATCGCCGAAAAGCCCGGCAGCAACAGAAAGTGGATGGTGTCCGGCATCGAATGCTCCACAGCAAAAGGTGGTCGCTTGGGTGCAAGTGTTGGTCGCCAGGGTGCGAATTTCCACCCTGTACGCCGCGTAGCTTATACACACGGCCCGCAGAGGCCGCCCACCATAACAATATGCACTGCCGATGGAGAGCCACCATGCACAGCTTGATCCGCCGCAGCCTGTTATCCCTCGCCCTCACCAGCACCTTGGCAAGCCCAGTATTCGCCGCAGAGCCTGCGACCTGCCAGAAGGTCCGCCTGGGCGTAGTCAACTGGACCGACGTCATCGCCACCAGCGCCATGGCCCAGGTGCTGCTCGATGGCCTGGGTTACCAGACCAAGCAGACCAGCGCCTCGCAGCAGATCATCTTTGCCGGTATCCGCGACAAGCGCCTGGACATGTTCCTCGGCTACTGGAACCCGATCATGAACCAGACCATCACCCCATTCGTCGAGGCCAAGCAGGTCAAGGTGCTGGCCGAGCCGAGCCTGAGCGATGCGCGGGCGACCCTGGCGGTGCCCAAGTACCTGGCCGACAAAGGCCTGAAGCGCTTTGCCGACATTCACAAGTTCGACAAAGAGCTGGGCGGCAAGATCTACGGCATCGAGCCAGGCTCGGGAGCCAATACCCAGATCAAGGCGATGATCGCCAAGAACCAGTTCAACCTCGGCAAGTTCCAGCTGGTCGAGTCCAGCGAAGCCGGCATGCTCGCCGCCGTCGACCGCGCCGTGCGACGCAAGGAAGCGGTGGTGTTCTTCGGTTGGGCGCCGCACCCGATGAACGTCAACATCGACCTGGTCTACCTGGGCGACAGCCAGGATGCCCTGGGCCCGGACGAAGGCCGCGCCACGGTGTGGACGGTCACTGCGCCGGACTACGCCGAACGCTGCCCGAACGCCAGTCGGCTGCTGGCCAACCTGACCTTCAGCGCCGAGGACGAGAGCCGCATGATGCAGCCGCTGCTCGACCACAAGGACGCCCTGGAATCAGCCCGCCAGTGGCTCAAAGACCACCCCGAAGACAAGGCGCGCTGGCTCGAAGGCGTGACCACCTTCGACGGCAAGCCTGCGGCGGACAACCTCAAGCTCACTGCCAACTGACCGCCATCGCGGGGCAAGCCCGCTCCCACGAGCGAACCCCTGGGCGACGCTCACTCAGCGACCGCGTGGGAGCGGGCTTGCCCCGCGATGAGGCCACTACTACCCCCATTTCTTCGTCGCCCTGCAGCCACGAAATGCCTTGACACGCCTGAAGGAAGCCAACATGAACCACGACATCATCATCACCTGCGCCCTCACCGGCGCCGGCGACACCGTAGCCAAAAGCCACCTGGTCCCGGTCACGCCCAAACAGATCGCCGAAGCCGCCGTCGAAGCCGCCAAGGCTGGCGCCACTGTGGTCCACTGCCACGTTCGCGACCCGCAAACCGGCCGCTTCAGCCGTGACGTCAACTTATACCGCGAAGTCATGGAGCGCATTCGCGAAGCCGACATCGACATCATCGTCAACCTCACCGCTGGCATGGGCGGCGACCTGGAAATCGGCCCCGGCGAACGCCCCATGGAATTCGGCCCAGGCACCGACCTGATCGGCCCACTGGAGCGCCTGGCCCACGTCGAAGCGCTGCTGCCGGAAATCTGCACGCTCGACTGCGGCACGCTCAACTTCGGCGATGGCAATGCCATTTATGTCTCCACCCCCGCGCAACTGCGCGCCGGCGCCAAGCGCATCACAGAACTGGGAGTCAAAGCCGAGCTGGAAATCTTCGACACGGGCCATCTGTGGTTCGCCAAGCAGATGATCAAGGAAGGCCTGCTCGACGACCCGCTGTTCCAGCTGTGCCTGGGCATCCCATGGGGCGCGCCGGCCGACACCACCACCATGAAGGCCATGGTCGACAACTTGCCACATGGCGCGACCTGGGCCGGTTTCGGCATCGGCCGCATGCAGATGCCGATGGCCGCCCAGGCGGTGCTGCTCGGCGGTAACGTGCGGGTCGGGCTGGAAGACAACCTGTACTTGGACAAGGGCGTACTGGCCAGCAACGGCCAGCTGGTCGAGCGCGCGGTGGAGATCATCAGCCGCCTCGGTGCCCGCGTCCTGACCCCGGCCGAAGGTCGGGAAAAAATGAACCTCAAGCGCCGTTGATGCCATTGGCAGCAGGCCTGCCCATGAAACAGACAGCGCGCAGATGGCACCGGCTGCGCCGGTGTTCGCGGGCAAGCCCGCTCCCACAGGATTAGCGTCAAGCCAATTTTCTCTGTTTACCCTGAGGACTCGACATGCCTTTCATCACCGAGATCAAAACCTTCGCTGCGCTGGGCAGTGGCGTCATCGGCAGTGGCTGGGTTGCCCGGGCGCTGGCCCATGGCCTGGACGTGATCGCCTGGGACCCGGCGCCCGGCGCCGAAGCGGCCCTGCGCCAGCGCATCGCCAATGCTTGGCCGGCACTGGAGAAACAAGGCCTGGCCCCCGGCGCGGCGCAGCAGCGCCTACGCTTTGTGCCAACCATCGAGGAATGCGTGCGCGATGCCGATTTCATCCAGGAAAGCGCCCCGGAGCGGCTGGAGCTGAAGCTGGAGCTGCATGCCAAGATCAGCGCCGCAGCCAAGCCCAATGCGATCATTGGCTCGAGCACTTCGGGGTTGCTGCCAAGCGAATTCTACGAGTCCGCGACTCACCCCGAGCGCTGCGTGGTTGGCCATCCGTTCAACCCGGTGTACCTGTTGCCGCTGGTCGAAATCGTTGGCGGCCGCAACACCGCACCCCAAGCCATCGAGGCGGCGAAAGCCATCTACACCGCGCTGGGCATGCGCCCGCTGCACGTGCGCAAGGAAGTCCCTGGCTTTATTGCCGACCGTCTGCTCGAAGCGCTTTGGCGCGAGGCCTTGCACCTGGTTAACGACGGCGTGGCGACCACTGGTGAAATCGACGACGCGATCCGCTTCGGCGCGGGCCTGCGCTGGTCGTTCATGGGCACCTTCCTGACCTACACCCTGGCAGGCGGCGACGCCGGGATGCGTCATTTCATGGCCCAGTTCGGCCCTGCCCTGCAGCTGCCTTGGACCTACCTGCCAGCGCCGCAACTGACCGACAAACTGATCGACGATGTGGTCGATGGCACCGCCGAGCAACAAGGCCAACGCAGCATCGCTGCACTTGAGCGCTATCGTGATGACTGCCTGCTGGCGGTGCTCGATGCGGTCAAGACCACCAAGGCCAAGCACGGCATGGCCTTCGGCGAGTGAGGAGACAACGATGCCGGCACTGATCACCTATTGCACCCCAGTGTTGCAGGACTGGGTCGACTACAACGGCCACCTGCGCGATGCCTACTACCTGCTGATCTTCAGCTACGCCACCGATGCGCTGATGGAGCGTATCGGCCTGGACGCCGACAGCCGTGGTCAGAGCGGGCACTCGCTGTTCACCCTGGAGGCGCATATCAACTACCTGCATGAGGTGAAGCTCGCCAGCGAGGTGTGGGTGCAGACGCAGATTATCGGGTTCGATCGCAAGCGCCTGCACCTGTATCACAGCCTGCACCGGGCCGGCTTCGACGAGGCCCTGGCGGCCAGCGAGCAGATGCTGCTGCATGTGGATCTGGCAGGGCCGAAGTCGGCGCCGTTCGCTGAGCTCAGCCTGCAACGTTTGCAAGGGCTGGTGGACGAGCAGCAGGACCTGCCCGCTGCACAATTCGTCGGCCGGGTGATAAAACTCCCGGCTTGAAACATTCACCTAGCCCAAAAAATAACCCCGCAAAGCCGTGAGCTAGCGGGGCCAAGAGCGAGCAACATCCACCGTGACGTGCGAGGGTGACCAAACCCTGCGTTGCCGTGAATGACCCCAGTGTGCTGACTTCCCAGGCAGTTGATTTAGCCGGGAACGACCTGTTCATAGCCAAAGCAGTCATTGCGACATTCTGTCCTTGCCGGTACGCGGGGTTGGTCACAGAATCGACTGACAATCACAGCAGCACTCTCTTAGCGATAAAAGGGACAACAGCCATGATGCATGCGGATTTGATTGATCAGGACGACCTGTTGGGCCACCTGCGCGCGCGGGGCTTCGACATTCCGGCCGGGGCCAGTGCCGAGCAGGCCTGCGAAGCGGTGGTGCGCGGGCTGACCGAGCCTAATGCGCGGGCGCTCAAGGGTATGGTCGAGCAGATGTATACCGGTAGCGCGACGATTCTGCCGGCGGTACGCCAAGCAATCGAGCAGCAGCTGCTGCCAGCGCTGGCGCAGTACAGCAAGCGCGCTTGAGGATTTGCGCGGGCTGCGCCCTCGTTCGCGGGCAAGCCCGCTCCCACAGGGTGTGCGCAGATCTGAAGCCTGCGCAATTTCTGTAGGAGCGGCGCTTGGTGTTATTGACTACAAACCCTGAAACCGCCTCCGGCTCCTGTGGGAGCGGGCGTGCCCGCGAAAAGCACCACGCGCAGTCAGAGCCTCACGCTGGCAAACGTCGACTCGTTGCGCGCCTGGCTGAGTGCGGCCAACGGCCCGCTGTGCGCTGACAGCGCCATGGCCTGCGGGATCGGCATCATCGCCACCTGCTGGGCGGTGTTGGAGCCAACGCGCTCATCGCGCGGCGGAATGCCGAAGTACTCGCGGTAGCACTTGGAGAAGTGCGGCGTGGAGACGAAGCCACACACCGAGGCCACTTCGATGATCGACATCGGCGTCTGCTTGAGCAGCTGACGGGCGCGGATCAGTCGCAGCTTGAGGTAATAGCGCGATGGCGAGCAGTGCAGATATTTCTGGAACAACCGCTCGAGCTGTCGGCGCGATACCGCCACATACACCGCGAGCTCGTCGAGATCGATCGGCTCTTCGAGGTTGGCCTCCATCAACGCCACGATTTCCTGCAACTTCGGCTGATTGGTGCCGAGCATGTGCTTGAGCGGCACGCGCTGGTGATCTTGCTCATTGCGGATGCGCTCGTAGACGAACATCTCGGAGATGGCTGCCGACAGTTCGCGACCATGATCGCGGCTGATCAGGTGCAGCATCATGTCCAGCGGCGCAGTGCCGCCAGAGCTGGTGAAGCGGTTGCGGTCGAGGGTGAACAGGCGGGTGCTCATGTTGACCCGCGGGAAGGCTTCCTGCATCGATGCCAGGCATTCCCAGTGCACGCTGCAATCAAAGCCATCGAGCAGACCGGCACAGGCCAGCGCCCAGCTGCCGGTACACACCGCACCCAAGCGGCGCGACTGGCGGGCCTGGGCTTGCAGCCAGGTGACATGCTCGCGGGTGACGGTGCGCTGGATACCCACGCCGCCGCAGACGATCACGGTATCGATCGGCGGCGCGCTGTGCATCGCTGCATCCGGGGTGATCTGCAGACCGTCACTGGCCCAGACCTGGCCACCATCAACCGTCAGGGTGTGCCAGCGATACAGCTCGCGACCGGAGAGTTGGTTGGCCATGCGCAGCGGCTCGACAGCCGATGCCAGGGAAATCAGGGTGAAGTTGTCCAGCAGGAGAAATCCGATGGACTGGGGAGCTGTGCGGTTCTGGGTTTGGGTCCCGGAGGTGTACGACGTCATCGCGATTTCTCCTCACACAAATGCAGGGTATGCCTCAGGCGGGCACTGTTCTTGTAATGGCCCCAGTTCGTTTGCGGGGGCTTTGCCAATTCCAACGCAAATGGCATGCCTGAAATTGAACGCGCATCCAACAAAATCCAAAAACGACCTTCAAGGCCTGTGGATCCACAGTTTTCCTACAGCGCTGTAAGATGCTCAAACTTGCGTTGTAGGGCTTTTCCTTCGTAACAGTGAGCATTTCGGTAGCAGTGCCTGGGTACATATCAGTGAGCGACATGTGGCCCTGTCACCGCACCAGTATCAGCCTGCTGCACAGTTAAGTTGAAAATGCTGATGACCGGCGCACCAAATTGAGGCAGATCGATTTCGACCTGTAATTCAAACGCGGGCAAGCCCACTCCTACAGGGGTGACGAACCCTTCAGGAGCGGGCTTGGCCGCGAATCGCAAGCGCGACAGGGTCGCGGATCAACATTCGATCGCACTGACGGCGAGGCCACCGCGCGAGGTTTCCTTGTATTTGTCATGCATGTCGGCGCCGGTATCGCGCATGGTGCGGATGACCTGGTCGAGCGAAATGAAGTGCTCGCCGTCTCCGCGCAGGGCCATCTGCACAGCGTTGATCGCCTTGACTGCGGCAATCGCGTTGCGCTCGATACACGGCACCTGAACCAACCCGCCAACCGGGTCGCAGGTCAGCCCCAGGTTGTGCTCCAAGGCGATTTCGGCGGCGTTCTCCAATTGCCCCGGCGTGGCGCCGAGCACCTGGGCCAAGCCTGCGGCCGCCATGGCGCAGGCCGAACCCACCTCCCCCTGACAGCCCACTTCAGCACCGGAAATCGAAGCGTTCTTCTTGCACAAGATGCCCACCGCTGCGGCGCCGAGGAAGAAGTCCACCACGTTGCTGTCATCGACCACGTCGGAGAAGCGCATGTAGTAGTGCAGCACCGCCGGGATAATCCCCGCCGCACCGTTGGTGGGCGCGGTGACCATGCGCCCGCCTGCGGCGTTTTCTTCGTTGACCGCCAGGGCGAACAGGTTGACCCACTCCATCGCGCTCATGGTCGAGCCGATCACGTTGGGTTTGCCGATCTCTTGCAGGCTGCGGTGCAGCTTGGCCGCACGCCGGCGCACATTGAGCCCGCCGGGCAGCAGGCCCTCGTGCTTGAGGCCGTTGCTCACGCACTCCTGCATGGCCTCCCAGAGCTTGAGCAGGCCGGCGCGAATCTCCGCTTCACTGCGCCAGACCCGCTCGTTGGCCATCATCAATTGCGACACGCTGAGGTCGTTTTGCTTGCACAGGCGCAGCAGCTCGGCGGCGCTGTTGAAATCGTAGGGCAGCACCGTCTGGTCGGCATCCAGCACGCCGCTGGCCGCTTGCGCGGCATCGACCACGAAGCCGCCGCCGACCGAGTAGTAGGTGTCCTGGTGCAGCTCGCCGTGCTCACCCTCGGCGATCAAGGTCATGGCGTTGGGGTGATACGGCAGGTTCTGCTCGAGTAGCTGCATGTCGCGGGCCCAGATGAACTCGATGGGCAGGCGGTTATCCAGCTTGAGGATATTGGTTTCGCGCAGGTCGGCGATGCGCGGGACGATCTGGCTCGGGTCAATGGCATCCGGCCATTCGCCCATCAGGCCCATGATGGTGGCGTTGTCGGTGCCATGACCGACCCCGGTGGCGGACAACGAGCCATACAGGCGCACCTCGATACGTCGCACCTGCTCCAGCTCGCCACGCTCACGCAGGCCCTGGACGAACAGCGCGCCGGCGCGCATGGGGCCGACGGTGTGTGAGCTGGAAGGCCCGACACCGATCTTGAACAGGTCGAACACGCTGATGGCCATTGTCGAATCACCTCTTGATGGGCTTGTCTGACCGCGCCATGTGGGCGGCCCCGCAGCTGCTAGTCTGAAACCGGCGAGCTGCCGCTAATGCACGCATCATCGGGCTTTTACCTTCCCCTTCGCCGTCTGCAACCGACGTACTTTTGTCCGACCGCGCCGCACTGATCCGGCCCTGTTTGCGCCGCTTTCGGGCGATCGAATGACGTAAAAACGCGGCCGTAGGGGTGGAAAAATCCATATGCGACATCGCCCGTACTGGAAGCGACCCATCCTGTACTGGTTACGACCCTACCAGTAGGCGATTGCCCAGCGCTGGAGGATTATCGAAAGCGACTCGTATTGCACGGCCTCGCATCCTGCCCTCTGCAGGCCTGGTTGACCGGACCCTGAGAAAGCCCGGCAACCCTCGCGAACCCGAAGAAAAAACTACAGGAGTCCATCCATGAAAGGTTCACCCTCGCTGTTGCTGGTCGCGTTGCTTGCCGCACCGTTGCTGGCTCAGGCCGCCGAACCCGAACAGTGTCAGACGGTACGTTTCTCGGATGTCGGCTGGACCGACATCACCGTGACCACCGCCGTGACCAGCGTCGTGCTCGAAGCCCTGGGCTACAAGACCCACACCACCATGATCTCGGTACCGGTGACCTACAAGTCGCTGGCGGCCGGCAAGGATTTGGACGTGTTCCTCGGCAACTGGATGCCAACCATGGAGAACGACATCAAGCAGTACCGCGACGCCGGCACCGTCGAAACCGTGCGGGCCAATCTGGAAAACGCCAAGTACACCCTGGCAGTACCGCAGGCCCTGTACGACAAGGGTCTGAAGGATTTCGCCGACATTGCCAAGTTCAAGACAGAGCTCGGCGGCAAGATCTACGGCATCGAGCCCGGCAACGACGGCAACCGCACCATCCAGAGCATGATCGACAAGGACGCCTTCGGCCTGAAAAGCGCCGGTTTCAAGATCGTCCAGTCCAGTGAGGCGGGCATGCTCTCGCAGGTGGATCGCGCGCAGAAGCGCGGCGAGGCGGTGGTGTTCCTCGGTTGGGAACCGCACCCGATGAACAAGCGCTTCAAGATGCAGTACCTGACCGGTGGCGACGAGTTCTTCGGCCCCGACTTCGGCAAGGCGACGGTACTGACCAATACCCGCAAGGGCTATGCACAGGAGTGCAGCAACGTTGGCCAGTTGCTGAAGAACCTGTCGTTTACCCTCGACATGGAAAGCGAGCTGATGGGCAAGGTCCTGGACGACAAGCAAAAGCCCGACGCGGCCGCCAAGGCGTGGCTTAAAAACAACCCGCAAGTGCTCGACACCTGGCTGGCCGGGGTGACGACCGTGGACGGCAAACCGGGCTTGGAGGCGGCCAAGGCAAAGCTTGCGCAGTAACCGACACACAGTAGCAGTAGGCACTACCTCGCAGCGGCACCGTGGCCGCTGCGGACTGATTCCAATCTATGCAGGTGGAAGCTCGCTATCATGCTCATTGATCAGAAAATACCCCTGGGACAGTACATCGCGTCGTTCGTCGAATGGCTGACCCAGAACGGCGCCGAGTATTTCGACGCCATCGCCCAAGGCCTGGAATTCATGATCCATGGGGTCACCAGTGCCCTGACCTGGTTCAACCCCCTCGTCCTTATTGCCTTGTTCGCTGCCCTGGCTCACCTGATCCAGCGCAAATGGGCGCTCACCGCCTTTGTCGCCCTGTCGTTCCTGCTGATCCTCAACCTGGGGTACTGGCAAGAAACCATGGAGACCCTTGCCCAAGTGACCTTCGCCACCGTGGTGTGCGTGGCCATCGGCGTGCCACTGGGCATCCTTGCCGCGCACAAGCCGATGTTCTACACCGGCATGCGCCCGGTGCTCGACCTGATGCAGACGGTGCCGACCTTCGTCTACCTGATCCCGACCCTGACCCTGTTTGGCCTGGGGGTAGTGCCGGGGCTGATCTCGACCGTGGTGTTCGCCATTGCCGCGCCGATCCGCCTGACCTACCTGGGCATTTGCGACGTGCCGCAAGAGCTGCTCGATGCCGGCAAGGCCTTTGGCTGCTCGCGCCGTCAGCTGCTGACCCGCATCGAACTGCCCCACGCGATGCCGAGCATCGCCGCGGGCGTGACCCAATGCATCATGCTGTCGCTGTCGATGGTGGTGATCGCCGCCCTGGTAGGCGCCGATGGCCTGGGCAAACCTGTAGTCAACGCACTGAACACCGCCGATATCTCCCTCGGCTTCGAAGCGGGCCTGGCGATCGTGCTGCTGGCGATCATGCTCGACCGTATCTGCAAGCAACCGGAAGTCACGGTAAGGGGTGAGGCATGAGCATCATTCGATTCGAAGACGTCGACGTCATCTTCTCCAACAAGCCGCGCGAGGCCCTGGCCCTGCTCGACAAAGGCCTGAGCCGCGAGCAGATCCTCAAGCAGACTGGCCTGGTGGTCGGGGTGGAAAAGGCCAACCTGGACATCAACAAAGGCGAGATCTGCGTACTGATGGGCTTGTCTGGCTCAGGCAAATCGAGCTTGCTGCGCTGCATCAACGGCCTCAACACCGTCAGCCGCGGCAAGCTGTTCGTCGAGCACGAAGGCAACCACATCGACATCGCCCACTGCACCCCGGCCGAGCTGAAGATGATGCGCACCAAGCGCATTGCCATGGTGTTCCAGAAGTTCGCCCTGATGCCTTGGCTGACGGTGCGCGAGAACATCAGCTTTGGCCTGGAGATGCAGGGCCGGCCGGAAAAAGAGCGGCGCAAGCTGGTTGATGAAAAGCTTGAGCTGGTGGGCCTGACCCAGTGGCGCAACAAGAAGCCCGACGAGCTGTCCGGCGGCATGCAGCAGCGCGTGGGCCTGGCCCGGGCACTGGCGATGGATGCCGATATCTTGCTGATGGACGAACCGTTCTCGGCACTCGACCCGCTGATCCGCCAGGGTTTGCAGGACGAACTGCTGGAGCTGCAGCGCAAGCTGAGCAAGACCATCGTGTTCGTCAGCCACGACCTGGACGAGGCGCTCAAGCTCGGCAGCCGCATCGCCATCATGAAAGATGGGCGGATCATCCAGTACAGCAAGCCTGAGGAGATCGTGCTCAACCCTGCCGACGAGTATGTGCGCACCTTCGTCGCCCATACCAACCCACTCAATGTGCTGTGCGGGCGCAGCCTGATGCGCACGCTGGACAAGTGCAAGCGGATCAATGGTTCGGTGTGCCTGGATCCGGGTGGTGATTCGTGGCTGGACCTGGGTGAAGGCAATTCACTCAAGCGTGCGCGCCAGGGCCAGAATGGCCTGGATATGCAGAACTGGACGCCGGGGCAGGCCGTTGAGGGGCTGGATCGCAAACCGACCCTGGTGCATGCGGATATCGGCATGCGCGAAGCGCTGCAGATTCGCTATCAGACGGGGAACAAGCTGGTGTTGCAGGAGAACGACAAGGTGGTCGGGATTCTGGGCGATACCGAGCTCTACCACGCGCTGCTGGGCAAGAATCACGGCTGATGCCCGAGGAAACGGGCGCGTGGGAGCTTCGTGGGAGCGGGCTTGCCCCGCGATAGCGATGGTGAATGTTCCACTGCAATCGCGGGGCAAGCCCGCTCCCACGCGCCCGCTCCCACGCAGCCGGCTCCCAACCAGCAGATCTTACGCCCCACCCCGCGCAGCAGCTCCCACGAAGCAGCTGCGACGCACCCCACTCACGTAGCAGCCGCACTGCATAGCGCTCTTGCGAGCGCTATGCAGGTCAGTCTTAGCGAACGACGATCCCGCGCGCAGCCATATAGGCCTTGGCCTCGGGCACGGTGTACTCGCCGAAGTGGAAGATACTCGCTGCCAACACCGCGCTCGCATGCCCTTCCAGAATCCCGTCAGCCAAGTGCTGCAGATTACCCACACCTCCCGAAGCGATCACCGGAATCCCCAGCGCGTCGCTGATGGCGCGGGTCACGCCCAGATCGAAGCCATTTTTCATGCCGTCCTGATCCATGCTGGTCAGCAGGATCTCACCGGCACCCAGGCCTTCCATCTTCTTCGCCCATTCCACCGCATCCAATCCGGTCGGCTTGCGCCCACCATGGGTGAAGATCTCCCAGCGCGGCGCTTCGCCCGACGCAGACACCTTCTTGGCATCGATGGCAACCACGATGCACTGCGAACCAAAGCGCTGCGCAGCCTCGCCGACGAACTCCGGATTGAACACCGCAGCGGTGTTGATCGAGACCTTGTCGGCACCGGCATTGAGCAGGTTGCGGATGTCTTGCACGGTACGTACGCCACCGCCGACGGTCAGCGGGATGAACACCTGGCTGGCCATGCGCTCGACGGTATGCAGGGTGGTGTCACGGCCATCGACGCTGGCGGTGATGTCGAGGAAGGTGATCTCGTCGGCACCCTGTTCATCGTACCGACGCGCGATCTCAACCGGATCCCCGGCATCGCGGATGTTCTCGAACTTGACGCCCTTGACCACCCGGCCGTTGTCCACGTCCAGGCAAGGGATGATGCGCTTGGCCAGTGCCATGTCGTGTCCTCAGCCTTGGTATGTGTCGCAGAAGGCCTGGGCCTCGGCGACGTCCAGAGTACCTTCGTAGATCGCCCGGCCAGTGATCGCGCCGATGATGCCCGGAGCCTTGGCGTCGAGCAGGGCCTTGATATCACCCAGGTTGTGGATGCCGCCGGAGGCGATCACCGGGATCTGGGTGGCTTCGGCCAGGGCCTTGGTGAACGGCACGTTGCAGCCCTGCATCATGCCGTCCTTGGCGATGTCGGTGTAGACGATCGCCGAGACGCCATCGGCCTCGAAACGCTTGGCCAGGTCGATGACCTGCACCGAGCTGACTTCGGCCCAACCATCGGTGGCGACGAAGCCGTCTTTGGCATCCAGACCAACGATGACCTTGCCTGGGAAGGCCTTGCATGCCTCGGCGACGAACTCAGGCTGCTTGACCGCCTTGGTGCCGATGATCACGTAGCTGACGCCGGCCTTGACGTAGTGCTCAATGGTTTCCAGCGAGCGAATGCCGCCGCCGATCTGGATCGGCAGGTGCGGGTAGCGCTTGGCGATGGCAGTCACCACTTCGCCATTGACTGGCTGGCCTTCGAAGGCGCCATTGAGGTCGACCAGGTGCAGGCGACGGCAGCCACCCTCAACCCATTTGGCGGCCATGCTCACCGGGTCATCGGAGAACACCGTGGAGTCTTCCATGCGGCCTTGGCGCAGGCGTACGCAGGCACCATCCTTGAGATCGATAGCGGGGATAATCAGCATCTTGGGAACCTGTCTAATCGGTGGATTTCAGGGCTTCTCTAACGCCCACAGGTCGCTTTCGATGCTCTCGAACCGCTCCTTGAGGTGCAGCTGAACATCGGCAATCGCCCTGTTGTAGTAGTGGGGTGCAATTTCCTTGCTGAACAGGTCAAGGACCTCGGCCACCTCGAACGACCCCAGCTCAAGCTCGAAGCGGTCTTCCAGGAAGCGCTTGAGCGTGTCGAGCGCTTCGCGCTCCTGCTCGGGGGCCAGGGTAATGATCGGGGCCTTGGTCCGCGACTTGCTCATTTACCAGCGCCCATCCCAGGCGACGAAGTTCTGCAGCAGCTGCAAGCCATGGGTATGGCTCTTCTCCGGATGGAACTGCACGGCAAACCGCGAGCCCTCGGCCAGCGCTGCGGCAAAGTCGACGCCATAGTGGCCGCGACCGACCACTTGGCCGGGCTTGCCAGCATGGATGTAGTAGCTGTGGACGAAGTAGAAGCGGGCACGATCGGGGATGTCATGCCACAGTGGATGCTCGACCGCATGGCTGACTTCGTTCCACCCCATGTGCGGCACCTTGAGATGCTCGCCATCTTCTTGCAGGTCTTTGCCGAAGAAACGCACCTGGCCAGGGAACAGGCCGATGCAATCGACGCCGTCGTTCTCTTCACTGTGTTCGAGCAGCGCTTGCATGCCGACACAGATACCGAGGAACGGCCGGTCCTGGCTGACTTCGCGCACCAGGCTGTCAAAGCCCAGGCGGCGGATCTCGGCCATGCAGTCGCGAATCGCGCCGACACCTGGGAACACCACCCGGTCGGCCTCGCGGATCACCGCAGCGTCGCTGGTGACCAGCACCTTGCCGGCGCCAACGTGCTCAAGCGCCTTGGCCACCGAGTGCAGGTTGCCCATGCCATAGTCGATTACGGCTACCGTCTGCATTTACAGGCATCCCTTGGTCGACGGCATCTGCCCGGCCATGCGCTCGTCCTGGGTCACGGCCATGCGCAGCGCGCGGCCGAAGGCCTTGAACACGGTCTCGATCTGGTGGTGGGTGTTGTGCCCACGCAGGTTGTCGATGTGCAGGGTCACCAGGGCGTGGTTGACGAAGCCTTGGAAGAATTCCTGGAACAGGTCGACATCGAAACCGCCGACCGAGGCGCGGGTGTACGGTACATGCATCTGCAGGCCTGGACGGCCGGAGAAGTCGATGACCACGCGCGACAGCGCTTCGTCCAGCGGCACGTAGGCATGGCCGTAGCGATAGATGCCTTTCTTGTCACCGATGGCCTGGGCGAATGCCTGGCCGAGGGTGATGCCGACGTCTTCGACAGTGTGGTGATCATCGATGTGCAGGTCGCCCTTGCACTCGATGTCCAGATCGATCAGCCCATGCCGGGCGATCTGGTCGAGCATGTGTTCAAGGAAAGGCACACCGATATCGAATCGGGCCTTGCCACTGCCATCGAGGTTGATCGAGGCCTTCACCTGGGTTTCCAGGGTATTGCGCTCGACGGAAGCCTTACGTTCGACCATCACCAGCTCCGCAAAATCATTGGGCGAAAAGGCTGCCATTATAGGCCTAGAACGCGCCCGCTTGAAACGCGGATGACATATGGCTGTGCAAAGCAGCGCGGGGCAGGCCCGCTGCCACGCCGTCACTCCAGATCTGAAGCGCAACGTGGCAGCGGGCTTGCCCCGCGATAGAGCTGCTGCTGCCTACATCAATGGAACAGTACAGCGGTCTTCTGCAAGGTCACCCAGATGCCCCAGGCCAGCGGAATAACCACCACGGCCCACGCCACCAGCACCAACGGCAGGCTGCCCGGCGCCGCATGCCATTCCAGCGAACGCGCGCCATCGGCGCCTTTGTCATGGCTCAGCGCCCGCTCAGCGGCGAGTTCTGCATCAGTCATGAAGTACTTGTCCGCCACCGGCCGCACCAGTGCATTGCAGATAAAGCCCAGCACCAGCAGGCCAGCGAGGATGTACAAGGTCATGTCGTAGGCCGCAGCCCGCTCCACACCCGCCGCCAGCTGCGATTCGCGCAGATAGGTGATCAGCACCGGCCCAAGCACGCCCGCCGCCGCCCAGGCAGTCAGCAGACGACCATGGATCGCACCGACCATTTGCGTACCGAACAGGTCCGCCAGGTACGCCGGCACCGTGGCGAAGCCGCCGCCATACATCGACAGGATGATGCAGAACGCAGCGACGAACAGCGCCACGTTGCCCAGGTGGCCCATGTTCGGCACCAGGCTGTAGAGGCCCACGCCCAGGGCGAAGAAGGCGAAGTAGGTGTTCTTGCGGCCAATGTAGTCGGAGAACGACGCCCAGAAGAACCGCCCACCAATGTTGAACAGGCTCAGCAGGCCGGTGAAGCCTGCGGCGATCGCGGCAATCTGCGCCAGTTGCGCGGCGTTCAGCTCACTGAAGCTCAGCTCATTGCCCAGCAGCTTGCCGGCGAACACCTCCTGCAACAGTGGCGAAGCCATGCCGAGGATGCCGATACCCGCCGAAACGTTCAGGCACAGCACCAGCCAGACCAGGGCGAACTGCGGCGTTTTCCAGGCCACGCTGACATGCACATGGCGGTCAGTGACCATCGCATTGGCCTTTTTCGCAGGTGGCGTCCAACCCTCAGGCTTCCAGCCGGTCGGCGGCACGCGATAGGCCAGGGCACCAGCGGTCATGAACACCAAGTAGATCACCGCCATGGCGACGAAGCTCTGCCACACGCCGACTTCCTGCGCGCTGCCGAAATGGCCCATCAGCGCAGTGGCCAGGGGAGCACCGACCATCGCCCCGCCGCCAAAGCCCATGATCGCCATACCGGTCGCCATGCCGCGCTTGTCCGGGAACCACTTGATCAGCGTCGACACTGGCGAGATGTACCCCAGGCCCAGGCCGATCCCGCCGATCACCCCCGAACCCAGCCACATCAGCCACAGCTGATGGGTCTTCACCCCAATCGCCGAAATCAGCAGGCCGCCACACCAGCACAGCGCCGACACCAGGCCAGCCTTGCGCGGGCCGGCATGTTCCAGCCAACCGCCCAGCACGGCGGCGGAGCAACCGAGGAACACGAAGAACAGCGTGTAGATCCAGCTCAGCATCGAGATCGGCCAGTCGCACTCGGCGCTGAACAGCCGGGCGACGAAGCCCATGTCAGCCGAGCAGGCAACTGGCGCGGTGATGCCGATGGCCTGCGAAAGTGGCAGCCAGAACACCGAGAAGCCGTAGGCCATGCCGATGCACAGGTGGATCGCCAGGGCGGCCGGCGGTACCAGCCAGCGGTTGAAGCCCGGGCGGGCGATGATGCGCTCCTTCGACAGGAAGCTGGGCGCACGCACCAACTCCCCTGCCGTGATACTGCTGTTCATGGGTTGTTCCTCTTGTAGGTGGGCTGTGCTTTGCGGATGTGACGTGCGGCTCTTATCCAAGTGCACCAAGGCATGGCCCGGCCGTTAACGTGGCGGCATCCGCGACAAAAGGTCGCGCTATGCTCCGAAAGCGGCGCAAGATTACCAGCTGAATCGCTCAATGAAAGCAAACTGATATCGTTATTTTTTCAACAGCTGAGCCCATTCGAGGAACTGTCCGGGTGGCGGCGGTCGAAATCCCGCGCGTTATCCACCCGCGCTGACCCTATCGCGGGACCAGCCCGCGCCTGCACGATCCTGTGTAATCTGCTCAATTAGTAGGAAATGCCCTGTATCTCTAGTCGAATACTCAGGGCAGCTAGTCGCGGCGCTATACTCTGGCGCTTGAATTTTCAAAAATCGGACTACAAGGACTCGCCCATGAAAGCGTTCGGCAAAATCCTGGGGCTGGGACTTCTCGGGTTGCTGCTGATCATCGTGGCACTGGGCTTCGCCCTGACCCACCTCTTCGATCCCAACGACTATAAAGACGAGATTCGCCAACTGGCGCGCGACAAGGCCCACGTCGAGCTGACCCTCAATGGCGATATCGGCTGGAGCCTGTTCCCCTGGCTCGGCCTGGAATTGCATGAAGCCAGCATCGCCACCCTGAACAAGCCTAAGGAGCCGTTCGCCGACCTGCAGATGCTCGGTCTGTCAGTGCGCGTGCTGCCTTTGCTGCGCCGCGAAGTGCAGATGAGCGATGTCCGGGTCGAAGGCCTGAACCTGAACCTGATCCGCGATGAGAACGGCCACGGCAACTGGCAAGACATCGGCAAGCCGCTGCCCGCGCAAGATGCCAGCGCCAGCACGCCCAACGCCCCCGCTGCAACGCCCGCGGGCGAGCCCGCAGCTGCCGACAACGCCAGCGAACGTTCGGTCAAGCTGGATATCGACAGCTTGACGGTGAACAACGCCCGCGTGCAATACACCGATGCCAAGACTGGCCAGAGCGTCAGCGCCGAGAGCATCCAGCTGAGCACCGGCCCGGTGCATGAAGGGTCGAACATTGCCCTGAAGGCCAGCGCCTTCCTCAGCGCCGCGCAGCCGAACATCAAAGCCCGCACCGAGCTGACCGGCGAACTGCGCTTTGACCGTAAGCTCAAGCGCTACAACCTCGAAGACATGCGCCTGTCCGGCGAAACCTCGGGCGAACCGCTGGCTGGCAAGACCTTGACCTTCAACGCCCAAGGCCAACTGCTGGTCGACATGGCGGCCAATGTCGCCTCGTGGAATGGCCTAAAGATCTCCGCCAACCAGCTGCGCGCGCTTGGCGAGCTGAATGTGCGCGAGCTGGACAAGACGCCACAAGTCAGCGGCGGGCTGTCGATTGCCCAGTTCGACCTGCGCACCTTCCTCGACGGCATCGGCCAGCCGCTGCCCGCCACTGCCGATCCAGCCGCTTTCGGCAAGCTGGAGCTGGTCAGCCGCCTGGCGGGTAGCCCTACCAGCCTGGCGCTGGAAGACCTGGCGGTGAAACTGGACGACAGCACCTTCAGCGGCCGCGTGGCAATCGAAGACTTCGCCAAGCAAGCCCTGCGCTTGCAGCTAAAAGGCGACAAGTTCGACGCCGATCGCTACTTCCCGGCCAAGAGCGAACAAGCCAAGGGCGCCACCGCTGCGCGCCAGGCCGAAGTCAAGCAGCAGCAAGCCACCGCCGTGGCCGGCGCTGGCAGTTCACCCCTGCCTAACGCCCCGACCCAGGTGGCCTGGAGCAACGACAAACTGCTGCCGGTCGATCGCCTGCGCGCCCTCGATCTGCAAGCCGAGCTCAGCTTCGGCGCGCTGACCCTGGACAAGCTGCCCATCACTGACGCCCAGCTCAAGGCCAAAGGCCAGGGCGGCCTGGTCACCCTGGAAACCCTGCGTGGCGGCCTGTACAACGGCAGCTTTGAAGCCAAGGGCACCCTCGATGTACGCCCGGCGGTGCCGCAAATCGGCGTCAACACCAAGATCAACCGGGTGCCGGTCGAGCACTTCATCAAGTCCGAAAGCCCTGACCAGACGCCGCCAGTCAAAGGCCTGCTGACCCTCAACAGCGACCTGACCGCCACCGGCAACAGCCAGAAGGCCCTGGTCGACACGCTCAATGGCAACGCCAGCTTCACCATCAATGATGGTGTACTGGTCAACGCCAACCTGGAGCAGCAGCTATGCCAGGCCATCGCCACCCTCAACCGCAAGTCGCTCAGCGGTGAGCCGCGCGGCAAGGACACGCCGTTCGAGGAACTGCGCGGCAGCCTGGTTGTGCGCAATGGGGTGGCCAGCAACCCTGACCTCAAGGCGCGCATCCCCGGCCTGACCGTCAACGGCCAGGGCGACCTGGACCTGCGCGTGCTGGGCATGGACTACCGGATTGGCGTAGTGGTCGAAGGCGATCAGCGTGCCATGCCCGACCCGGCTTGCCAGGTCAACGAGCGCTATGTCGGCGTCGAAGTGCCGCTGCGCTGCCGTGGCCCGCTGGAGCTTGGCGCCAAGGCCTGTCGCCTGGATCAGGACGGCCTGGGCAAGGTTGCCGCCAAACTCGCCGGCAACCGCCTCAAAGACAAGATCGATGAAAAGCTCGACGAGAAACTCGGAGACAAAGTGAGCCCTGAATTGAAAGACGCACTCAAGGGGCTGTTCAAGCGATGAGCCCCCAGCAGTTCTCCAGCGCAGTGCTGGAGTGGTACGACCAGCACGGCCGCCACGACCTGCCCTGGCAACAGGGCATCAACCCCTACCGGGTGTGGGTGTCGGAAATCATGCTGCAGCAGACCCAGGTCAGCACCGTGCTCAACTACTTCGACCGCTTCATGCAGGCCCTGCCGACCGTGCAGGCCCTGGCTGAGGCGCCGGAAGACGAAGTGCTGCACCTGTGGACCGGGCTTGGCTACTACACCCGCGCGCGTAACCTGCAAAAAGCCGCGCAGATCGTGGTCAACCAGCATGGCGGCGAATTCCCGCGTAGTGTCGAGCAGCTGACTGAGCTGCCTGGCATTGGTCGCTCCACGGCCGGCGCCATTGCCAGCATCAGCATGGGCATCCGCGCGCCGATCCTCGACGGCAACGTCAAGCGCGTACTGGCCCGCTACAGCGCCCAGGGCGGCTACCCGGGGGAGCCGAAGGTGGCCAACGCGCTGTGGGCCACTGCCGAGCGCTACACCCCACACGCCCGTGCCAATCACTACACTCAGGCGATGATGGACCTGGGCGCGACCCTGTGTACGCGCAGCAAGCCCAGCTGCCTGATCTGCCCGCTCCAGCGCGGCTGCCAGGCGCACTTGCTCGGCCAGGAGACTCACTACCCCGAGCCCAAGCCGCGCAAGACCTTGCCACAGCGGCGCACGCTGATGCCGATCCTGGCCAACCAAGAAGGCGCCATCCTGCTCTACCGGCGCCCTTCCAGCGGCCTGTGGGGCGGCTTGTGGAGCCTGCCCGAGCTAGACAGCCTGGAGCAGCTCGATGACCTGGCCTACCAGCACGGCCTGCGCCTGACCGGCAGCCAGGCCCTCGATGGCCTGACCCATACCTTCAGCCACTTCCAGCTGGCCATCGAGCCTTGGCTGGTCCGCGTCGATCCGCTCGGCGCGCACGTGGCCGAGCCTGACTGGCTCTGGTATAACCTCGCCACCCCGCCGCGCCTGGGCCTCGCCGCCCCGGTCAAGAAGCTGCTCAAACGCGCGGCCGACCAATTGATTGCAGGAGAGCCCCGATGACCCGCACCGTGAACTGCCGCAAATACCACGAACAGCTGCCTGGCCTTGAGCGCCCGCCGTACCCAGGCGCCAAAGGCCAGGACATCTTCGACAACATCTCGAAGAAGGCCTGGGATGAGTGGCAGAAACACCAGACCCTGCTGATCAACGAGAAGCGCCTGAACATGATGAATGCCGAGGACCGCAAATTCCTCCAGCAGGAGATGGACAAATACTTCTCCGGCGAGGATTACGCCAAGGCTGACGGCTACGTGCCACCGGCCGAATGACCCAGCAAAATCGTAAGCGACGGAATTAATTTAAAAAATTTTCAAAAAGTCGTTGACGCAAACCTGAAAAAGCCTTTTAATGCGCCCCGTTGCCCAGATAGCTCAGTCGGTAGAGCAGAGGATTGAAAATCCTCGTGTCGGCGGTTCGACTCCGTCTCTGGGCACCAAAACACTAAAACCCTGAATCGAAAGATTCAGGGTTTTTTTATTGCCCGAGTTTTATCCAGCCCCCACCAACCACCCTGTGGGAGCGGGCTTGCCCGCCAATGGCTGCACAGCAGCCACCCCCTCCCATCCCCTCCTTGACCCGAATCAACTAGCCGCTCGCGAAAACGCCTTAGCATGCCAGGTGGACACTCGAATCGACCCGCAAGGACTTCCATGAGCGACGAATCCACCCCGCTTCTTTCCGCCGCGCCAAGCGTCGAGGCCACGCCCAGCGTCACCCCACCCCCGCGCACGCGCCGCCCTCGCCAGCGCAAGCCAGCGGCCAAGGCCACAGGCGAAAGCTCGATCATCACGGTCAGCCAGCAGCCTGCCGCGTTGCAGGTGGCCACTGCGCGCAAGGGCAGCAACGAGGACAGCACCTCGGCGCGCTTGCCGGCCAACTACCCGTATGTCACCCGTCTGCGCCGCAACGACTACGAGAAGGCCAAGCACGCCCTGCAGATCGAGCTGCTTAAGGTGCAAAGCTGGGTGAAGGACACCGGCCAGCGCGTGGTGGTGCTATTCGAAGGACGCGATGCAGCTGGCAAGGGCGGCACCATCAAGCGCTTCATGGAGCATTTGAATCCGCGTGGAGCGCGCATCGTGGCACTGGAGAAGCCTTCCGAGCAGGAAAAGGGCCAGTGGTATTTCCAGCGCTATATCCAGCACCTGCCCACCGCGGGGGAAATGGTCTTCTTCGACCGGTCTTGGTACAACCGCGCCGGGGTCGAGCGGGTGATGGATTTCTGCACGCCGGTGCAATACCTGGAGTTCATGCGCCAGGCGCCTGATTTGGAGCGGATGCTGTGCAACAGCGGGATCTTGCTGTTCAAGTACTGGTTCTCGGTCAATCGCGAGGAGCAGCTACGGCGCTTCATCTCGCGGCGTGACGATCCGCTCAAGCACTGGAAGCTGTCGCCGATCGACATCAAGTCGCTGGATAAATGGGACGACTACACCGCCGCCAAGGAAGCGATGTTCTTCCACACCGATACCGGCGACGCGCCATGGACGGTGATCAAGTCCGATGACAAGAAGCGCGCGCGGATCAACTGCATCCGGCACTTCCTGCATTCGCTGGATTACCCAGGTAAGGACCTGAGCGTGGCGCACGCGCCGGATCCGTTGCTAGTGGGACGTGCATCGCGGGGCTTCGAGGAGGATGAGCCCCCAGCAGCGGCGAGCTGATGTAGCTGGGGCTGGGTAACCCACAATACTTGGGTTTGTGCGGCAATTAGGCTTCAATACGCGCAATTTCCAGACTTACCGAAGGATTGCGCCCATGGCCTCTAACAGCAAACAACAGAAACGCGCCAAGCGCGCCGCCTCCAAGGCCAAGCAAAACCGCATGGTGCGTAGCGGCCAAGCGGTCAAGGCCAGCGCTGGCGATAGCGCCAGCATCGAGCAGGTGTTCAACAAGGCCATGGAGTCGGACAGCTACAAGGAGCTGTTCGAGAAGATGAAGGTGGCCCAGGAGAGCGGCCTGGTCGCGATGATCTCGGTGTTCCTGGTCGACCCACTGCTGGCGCTGGTACTCAAGGGTCACAAGGAAGAGCACGCCACCGACTACATCGTGCTGGTGTTCACCGCCTATCGCACCTGGCTGGACGGCGCCGACGAAGACACCACCATGGCCTGGCTGGAGAGCGACGAGTTCCAGCAGGCCTACATCGCCGCATCCGAGGTGGTGGCCAAGCAGCAGCAACAGCAAAAACAGTTTGGCTGAAGCGCTTTAACGGCCTCCTCGCGGTGTAAGCCCGCTGCCACAGGTAGCATGCAATCCTGTAGGAGCGGGCTTGCCCGCGAACAGGCCCGCACAGAGCAACAAAAAGGCCGCACCCTTCACAGGGCGCGGCCTTTTGCGTTCAAGCAGCCTGGATCAGTTATCCAGCGCCACCCGACCCGCCGCTTCATCAGCCTTGCGCTTGCGATGCACCAGTAGACCCGCTGCCACCACACCAATGCTCAGCAACGCGGTAGCGACGATCTCGGCGCGATGATCCGGACGGATCGCCATCACCACCAACACGGCAATGATGAAGGCAATGGTCGCCCAGGTCAGGCCAGGGAACAGCCACATCTTGAAGTCGATCTTCTCACCACGCGCTTCGCGCTGGCTGCGCATGCGCAGTTGCGATACCGCGATCACCAGGTACACCAGCAAAGCGATAGCACCGGAACTGGCCAGCAAGAACTCGAACACCTGCGCCGGTGCGACGAAGTTGGCGAACACGCAAAGGAAGGCCGCAGCAGTAGACAGCAACACTGCCCAGTGTGGCGTACCGGCCTTGGTCGTGCGCTGGGCCACAGCCGGGGCGTCGCCCCGCTTGCTCAGCGAGAACAGCATGCGCGAGGAGGTGTACAGCGCCGAGTTCAGGCAGCTGGTAACGGCGATCAGCACGACGATATCAACGATCAGCTTGGCATTCGGCACGCCGATCATGCTCAGCACGGTCTGGTACGAACCGGTCTCGGCCAGGGCTGGATCGTTCCACGGCACCAGCGCGACGACCAGGAAGATCGACACCAGGTAGAACAGGCAGATACGCCAGATCACCGAGTTGGTGGCGCGGCTGATCTGCTTGCCTGGATCCTTCGATTCGGCAGCAGCGATGGTAACGATCTCGGTCCCCATGAACGAGAACATGGTGGTCAGCATGGCTGCCAGCACGGCGCCCAGGCCATTGGGCATGAAGCCTTGGGTGTCGAACAGGTGGCTGACACCGCTGACCTGGCTGCTGGGCACCATGCCGAACATGGCGGCGCAACCGACGACGATGAAGCCGATGATCGCCAGTACTTTGAGCAAGGCGAACCAGAACTCGAACTCGCCGTAGTTCTTCACGCTGCACAGGTTGGTCAGGGTCAGCGCCAGGGTGATCAGCAGCGAGAACGCCCACAGATCGACCGCAGGGAACCAGGCATGCAGGATGGCTGCGGCGGCGTTGGCTTCAAGCGGGATCACCAAGACCCAGAACCACCAGTACAGCCAGCCGATGGTGAAACCTGCCCAACGCCCGATGGAGCGGTCGGCATAAGTGGAAAACGAACCGGTGTCAGGCGAGGCAATCGCCATTTCGCCCAGCATGCGCATCACCAGCACCACCAGGGTACCGGCGGCGGCGTAGGCCAACAGTACGGCAGGGCCGGCAGCGGCAATGGCGTGGCCGGAGCCGACGAACAGACCGGCGCCGATCACGCCAGCAATGGACAGCATGGTCACATGCCGTTGCTTGAGCCCCTGAGCGAGGTCGTTGGAATTGTTACCGCTCATAAAACTACCTTTGTAAGGAGGTGGACTACACGAATGACGGCCAGCGCGCCTGGGGTGAAAGTCGGCGTCGCTGCATTCAGTGATTTCCAGATGGCAATAACCGGGCCAGGTGAGAATGGCTTTCGTCTGAAATCTTTCAGCAGGCAGATATGGCGCGGCTTGCAGGGCATTCGGCCAGGCTTTGACCGAAAGGCCGCCAAACCCCCATGCCAAGTCCGGATTACAGAAATACCCACTTACAAACGCACCAAAGGTGCTCCTCGGTAACACCTGCGCACAATAACCAGGCAGAAAAGTGCAACCTTCGGCGCAACCCTTAAGTAGGCGTCGAATCCTTCGCGGGCAAGCCCGCTCCCAAAGGGTTTGGCGCAATCCCTGAGGTTTATGGGGTATTTGTCAGAGCGGGCTAGCCGCGAAGAGGCCAAAAACGGCTTCCCAGGCTTGGCCAAAGCTGGCACCATCGCGCCTTTTTTCATCAAGGCTCTGGTGCTGGGCGCAAAGGTCTGCGGACATCCTCGCGACGTTGCGCTGCAGCGATGCGACAAACTGTCCCGCCAGCGACCCGAGCCCCTGCGACCCGGTTGGATGTCACTGAGCCGCTATGCTAGCGTGGCGCTCGCCAGGAAGGCCGCCAACAGCTGGGAACGCACCCGAACACATGAGGACCGCACATGGCCGAGGCCACGCCCGCGCTAGAAATCCGCAACCTGCACAAACGCTACGGCGAGCAGGAAATTCTCAAGGGCATTTCGCTGACCGCCCGTGACGGTGACGTGATCTCCATCCTGGGGTCGTCCGGCTCCGGCAAGTCCACCCTGCTGCGCTGCATCAACCTGTTGGAGAACCCGCACCAGGGGCAGATCCTCGTCGCCGGCGAAGAGCTCAAGCTCAAGGCTGCCAAGAATGGCGACCTGATCCCCTCCGACAACCGCCAGATCAATCGCCTGCGCAGCGAGATCGGCTTTGTCTTCCAGAATTTCAACCTGTGGCCGCACATGTCGATTCTCGACAACATCATCGAGGCGCCGCGCCGGGTGCTGGGCCAGAGCAAGGCCGAGGCGATCGAACACGCCGAAGCGCTGCTGAACAAGGTTGGCATCTACGACAAGCGTCACAGCTACCCCGCCCAGCTTTCCGGTGGCCAGCAACAGCGTGCCGCCATTGCCCGTACCTTGGCCATGAAGCCCAAGGTCATCCTGTTCGACGAGCCGACCTCGGCGCTCGATCCGGAAATGGTCCAGGAAGTGCTTAACGTTATCCGCGCATTGGCCGACGAAGGCCGTACCATGCTGCTGGTGACGCACGAGATGAACTTTGCCCGCCAGGTGTCCAGTGAAGTGGTCTTCCTGCACCAGGGCCTGGTAGAAGAGCAAGGAACGCCGCAGCAGGTCTTTGAGAACCCGAACTCGGCGCGTTGCAAGCAATTCATGTCCAGCCACCGCTAACGGAGCAATACATGCAGACCTACAAGAAATTCCTCCTGGCCGCCGCCGCCACCCTGGTCTTCTCGGCCAACGCCATGGCCGCGGAAAAACTGCGCATGGGTATCGAAGCGGCCTACCCGCCGTTCAACAACAAGGATGCCAGCGGTAATGTCGTGGGCTTTGACAAAGACATCGGCGACGCCCTGTGCGCGAAGATGAAAGTCGAGTGCTCGGTGGTCACCTCCGACTGGGACGGCATCATCCCCGCCCTGAACGCCAAGAAGTTCGACTTCCTGGTGTCGTCGCTGTCGATCACCGATGAGCGCAAGCAGGCCGTTGATTTCACCGAACCGTACTACTCGAACAAGCTGCAGTTCATCGCGCCGAAAAACGTCGACTTCAAGACTGACGAGGGCTACCTCAAAGGCAAGACCATCGGCACCCAGCGCGCCACTCTGGCCGGCACCTGGCTGGAAGACACCTACGGAAACGACATCACCATCAAGCTGTACGACACCCAGGAAAACGCCTACCTGGACCTGATTTCCGGTCGAGTGGACGGGATCCTGGCCGACAAGTACGTGCAGTACGAGTGGCTCAAGAGCAAGGACGGCAGCAACTTCGAGTTCAAGGGCGAGCCTGTAGTCGAAAGCGACAAAATCGGCATTGCCGTACGCAAGGGTGACCCACTGCGCGAGAAGCTGAACAAGGCCCTGGCAGAAATCAAGGCCGACGGAACGTACAAGAAGATCAACGACAAGTACTTCCCATTCAGCATCGAATGATTCGCCCCGACCGGCACGCCCTTGCGGCGTGTCGGTCCCTAGAACGCATCTACCCATGAATATCGACCTGCACGGATTTGGTCCGGCCTTGTTGGCTGGCACCTTCATGACCGTAAAACTGGCGCTTTGCGCCCTGCTGCTGGGGCTGGTCCTGGGCCTGCTCGGCGCACTGGCCAAGACTTCTTCGATCAAGCCACTGCAATGGCTTGGCGGCTTCTACTCGACCCTGGTTCGCGGCGTACCTGAGCTGCTGTGGGTCCTGCTGATCTATTTCGGTACTGTTGGCCTGGTCAACAGCCTGGGCGAAGCCCTGAATATTCCCGGCCTTGAGCTCAGTGCCTTCGCTGCGGGCGTAATCGCCCTGGGCCTGTGCTTTGGCGCCTACGCCACGGAAGTGTTCCGTGGCGCGATCCTGGCGATTCCCAAGGGCCACCGTGAAGCGGGCTTGGCCCTGGGCCTGTCCAAGGGCCGCATCCTGTCGCGGATCATCCTCCCGCAAATGTGGCGCATCGCCCTGCCGGGCCTGGGCAACCTGTTCATGATCCTGATGAAAGACACCGCGCTGGTGTCGGTGATCGGCCTGGAAGAAATCATGCGTCACTCGCAGATCGCGGTGACCGTGAGCAAGGAGCCGTTCACCTTCTACATGGTTGCGGCCTGCATCTACCTGAGCCTGACCGTGATCGCCATGACCGGCATGTACTTCCTGGAAAAACGCGCCGCTCGCGGCTTCGTGAGGGCCGAACAATGAACTGGGAAGTCATCATCAAATGGCTGCCACGCCTCGCTCAGGGCGCAACCCTGACCCTGGAGCTGGTGGCTATCGCGGTCATCGCCGGATTGATCCTGGCGATCCCGCTGGGGGTCGCCCGCGCTTCGCGGCACTGGTACGTACGCGCCTTGCCCTACGGCTACATCTTCTTCTTCCGCGGCACCCCGCTGCTGGTGCAGCTGTTTTTGGTCTACTACGGCCTGGCCCAGTTCGATGCAGTGCGCAGCAGCTCGCTGTGGCCCTACCTGCGCGATCCGTTCTGGTGCACCGTGCTGACCATGACCCTGCACACTGCCGCCTACATCGCCGAGATCCTGCGTGGTGCGTTGCAGGCGATCCCCAAGGGTGAGATCGAAGCGGCGCGCGCGCTGGGCATGTCGCGGGCCAAGACACTGTTCTACATCATGCTGCCACGCGCCTCGCGCATAGGCCTGCCGGCGTACAGCAACGAAGTGATCCTGATGCTCAAGGCCAGCGCCCTGGCCAGTACCGTCACCCTGCTGGAACTGACCGGCATGGCACGGACCATCATCGCCCGCACCTACTTGCCGGTGGAGATCTTCTTTGCTGCCGGCTTGTTCTACCTGCTGATCTCGTTCTTGCTGGTGCAAGGGTTCAAGCTGCTGGAACGCTGGTTGCGCGTGGACGCCTGCCAAGGGCGCTGAGTCAGTAGCGGCCTCATCGCTCCTACTGACTCCGTAGGAGCGGGCTTGCCCCGCGATGAGGCCATCACTGACACCCTTTGACTTCCTACGCCCAACGCCCATGAAAACCACGTCGTTGCTCCACAGCGCTCAACTCCTCGAACGCTTCCAGGCCCTCGACTCATTCATCGTCGAGCACCAACACCTTTGGCAACCAAGGCCGTTCACCTCATTACAGCTACCCTGGGAAGCCCAACACCCACAGCTTTCGACCTGGTTGCGCCAACGCTCGCTAGAAGACGCCGACGCCCAACTCGACCCCAGCCAACTGCCCGCCCCTTTCCCCGAGCTTGCCACCCAAGCCCAGCACCTGAGCGAGCTCGGCGAGCTACCTGACACAGGCCTGCCCCCCGCCGGCCACCGCCTCGACGTCGGCGTGCCCGGCCGCAAATGGCAACAGATCGAAGCCTTCAGCCGTCGCCTGAGCTTTCGCCAGGACACCCAGCACTGGCTGGATTGGTGCTCAGGCAAAGGCCACCTCGGCCGCCGCCTGTTGCAGCCCGGCCAACAGCTGACCTGCCTTGAATACGATGCCGCGCTGGTGGCAGCCGGCCAGGCCTTGAGCGATCACCATCAGCTCCCGGCCATCCACCAGCATCAGGATGTCATGGCCGCAGACAGCGCCCGTCATCTGCATGGCACCACAAGCGTGGTCGCCCTGCATGCCTGTGGCGATCTGCATGTGCGCCTGCTGCGCCTAGCCGCCGAGCAGGGCTGCCAGCACGTCGCCGTGGCCCCCTGCTGCTATAACCGCATCCAGGCCGAGCACTACCAGCCGATGTCCACAGCCGCCCGTGCCTCGACTTTGCAGCTGGACCTGGATGACCTCGGCCTGCCCTTGAGCGAAACAGTCACCGCTGGCGCCCGCGTACGCCGCCAGCGAGATACCTCGATGGCACGGCGGCTGGGTTTTGACCTGCTGCAACGCGAGCAACGCCAACGCGACGACTACCTGCCCACCCCGTCCCTGCCCGTCAGCTGGCTGGAAAAGCCCTTTGCCCAGTACTGCCGTGACCTGGCCGAACTCAAGCAACTGACGCTCAGCGGCGAACCCAACTGGATTGCATTGGAGGCTGCCGGCTGGCAACGCTTGGCGCACGTGCGCAACCTGGAGCGAGTACGCAACTTGTTCAGGCGGCCCTTGGAGCTGTGGCTGGTGCTCGATCGTGCGCTGTTCCTGCAAGAACAGGGGTACAACGTGCAGGTTGGCTGGTTCTGCGAGTACCCACTTACCCCTCGCAACCTGATGCTGATGGCCGAGCTAAAAACTGGAAAAACCTGTGGATAAGTCTGTGCACAAGCTTTTGATGAACACTGCATAATTTCGGATCCAAGGTGCTATTTAAAGCCTCTCGCTTACCTCTCGAATCTTCAAACCCAACAAAAACAGGCCTTTGCGCAAAGACCAGCGGTGACGACCAACGGCATGCCTTCAGCGCAACGCTGGCATGCCCCTTGTGCATAAGCGTTTTGCGGCATAGCGCGAAATGGGAGCTGGCAACGTGCCCACCGAACAAATCCACTAGGTTACAATTGCCATCACTGCGCACCTTGCACCCAGAAAAAACCAGACTTACGAACGGACTTCGAAATCGTGATCCAAGCCAAACCCCTCGCCCTGCTGAGCTTCGCCCTGGCCCTCGGCGGCTGCGCCAACAACGCCCCGACGCCAAAAACCACTGACCTGGGCTGGAATACGCCTGGCATGCAGCTGGGCGGCGACCATGGCCTACCGCTGCGCACCGAGACGCCTTGCCGCAAGCGCGGTTGCGACAACGACAAGCTGTTTTTCAACCCCGCCACGCCCGAGCCAAGCGTCAATACCATCCACCGCGGCTGGTAGGAAATTTCTCCTTTCAGCGCGGTAACTTAGGTCTTTATGCAAAGATCGCACGGAAGGTATTTACAGCCGCCAACCGATCGCTATAATGACGCCCCTGTGCCGGTATAGCTCAGATGGTAGAGCAACTGACTTGTAATCAGTAGGTCCCGGGTTCGATTCCTGGTGCCGGCACCATTCAAGGTTCCATAGAAAGCTTTCAAAATCTCTGGAACCCCCGAAAAACCCGCCTTCTGGCGGGTTTTTTCGTTTTGGCGTTCCGTCGGATTCCGGGGTAGCCAGCGCCAATAAGGGTACTTTTAAGGATACCTACCAATTCGACATTGGAAAGTACCCTTATGGCTCGCACAACGGCTCCCCTTACCGACAACGCCTGCCGCACTGCAAAGGCTCGCGAACGTGAGTACAAGCTTTTTGACGGCGATGGCCTTTACCTGCTCGTGAAGCCCAACGGTCGCAAAGGCTGGCGGCTCAGGTACGTGAAGCCCGATGGCCGCGAGGGCCTGACCTCACTCGGCAATTATCCAGTGGTCGGGCTGGCTGACGCTCGCCGCAAGCGCTTCGAGCTCAAACAGCAGCTCGCCAACGGCATTGACCCTATCCAGTCCAAGCAACAGGCCAAGGTGCAAGCCGTGATCAATGGCCGAACCTTCGAAAGCGTTGCGCTCGATTGGTATGCCGGGATGGTACCGAAGTGGGCGCCGGGCCATGCTAAGACTGTGCTCAGCCGGTTGAAGACTCACGTATTCCCTTTGCTCGGTGCCAGGGCAATCGTTGAACTCGACACCCACGACCTCATGCAGCCACTGGAGGCTGTGACGAAGCGCGGCACCATCGACGTGGCACTCAGGATCAAGAACTACCTGCAAAGCATCATGCGCGAAGCCAAACGGCTGCGACTGATCACGGCGAACCCGGCTCATGACCTCGATGGCTCGATCAAGACACCACGGGTAACTCACCGACCCGCACTACCCTTATCGCGGCTGCCTGAGCTACAGGCGCGTATCGACGGCTACAAAGGTCGCCCGCTCACGCGCCTCACGGTGATGCTATCGCTGCACGTGTTCGTACGCTCCAGTGAACTGCGCTTCGCCCGTTGGAACGAGTTTGACCTCAAGCGTGGCATCTGGGAGATCCCCGACACCCGCCCGGCGCTGGACGGAGTACCCTTTTCCACAAGGGGTACAAAAATGGCCGGGGATATCCACGTTGTACCCTTATCGCCGCAGGCAGTGGCCTTGCTTGAGCAGATCCACACGATCACCGGCAAGTTCGACCTGGTGTTCGCAGGGGATGCCAAACCGTGGAAGCCGATGTCCGAGAACACCGTGAACGCCGCGCTCAGGACAATGGGCTACGACACCAAGGTGGATATCTGCGGCCACGGGTTCCGAGCCATGGCGTGCAGTGCGCTGGTCGAGTCCGGGTTGTGGTCGGAGACGGCTATCGAGAGGCAGATGAGTCACAAGGAACGCAACAACGTACGGGCCGCGTATACCCACAAGGCCGAGTTCCTCGAAGAGCGCCGGATGATCATGACCTGGTGGAGCCGGTTTCTGGAGGCGAACCGCGAGGACCATGTGACGCCGCACGAGTTTGCCAAGCAGACGGGCGAGAACGTCACGCGCCTGCGTAGTGCCAAGAGGACCGAGTAACCCGCCGCACCACCACCTCAAACTCGCTGTGAAGTTACCCACAGCACCGCATGAAGCTCCTCCGCGCGGGTCCTTTCAAACGGGGCTGCAAAGCCGCCCCGTTTGAAAGGACCATACCTAAGAAAAAAACCGCTGGCACAGCGTACGTCTGTGGAAAACCACTGATGTCCACCGGGGGATAGTTTTATCCACAGGCGCTAAATCCCTGAAATCGCTTTGCTTGACGAACATTGTCCACAGACGTAGACCAGGAGTTGCAAGCGCTGTCGATGACAGCACCCCAGGTGACCCGAACCTTAAAGGTCACGCCGCTCTGGCGGTGGTTCTCCCCAAGGGCGATTCGCATCCGGCAGCTCGCCCGGTCACCTCCCCGGTGATGGATGCTCTTATACCTATAGCGCTCGTGCGCCAGATACTCCGTACCTCGCTGCCCTGCAGCAACCTATCCGTTTGGCCGAATCTTGCGCCAACCTGTGCCCGTCTCTTTCTGTGGAAAGAGACGGGCACTTCTACCACTGCTGCAACCCTTGTCGCACATGGCTTTGCGGCAATCCCCCTCGTGACAATCGGCGTGACAAACGCCGATGTCACCAGCAACAGCCATGCAGATGATGGTGCCGCAGACCAAGGAATGGACTGCACCTGACTGACAGTCAGGCATGCCCCGGTCATCGCATTGCTGCTTGCACCTGGCTCAAGATCTTCAGGTGCTGGTCTCGTCAGCCAGTGCTGCCTCCACCCGCCCACCGGTAACGGTGTTCAGGAGGCCAGATCATGAGATGCCCTTGCTCCCGGTCGTAAGGAGCCGCCAGTCCCGCGCAGAGGACATTCCCCACAGGTCGCAGGGGCCTTGATCCCTGATAACACTCAACATTCTTGGCGGGATGACGTGGGGCGAGGATCGGAGAACAGGCGATGAGGTGATCGACATGGCATTGGTAGGTAGACGCGATGGCCGTAATTTCGGCTACGGCAGGCAACTGAGCTATGCAGGGCCGCAGGCGTTGAAAGACATGTTCGGCGGCGGCCACTACGGCACGGTGAAGGCACACAGTGATCGGTGGCAGGCATTCGTGAAATGGTGCCGCTCCGAACAGGGGCCCGGTATCAATGATGCGCGGCAGATTGATCGAAAGGTGTTGGCCGACTACGCGGTGTATCTGCGCGACACGGTTAGGCGCGGTGATCTCGCCGTCAGCACCGCACAAAACCGCCTATCCAGCGTTAACAGGACCATGGCGGCGCTTCGCGGTGATCAGTGCGTGAAATTGCCCAGTCCGAGCAAGGCGCTGGGTATGCAGCGCACCGGGGCTCGACAAATGATGCCGCAGGGCCAAAACCGCGAACAGGTTAGGCAGATTTTCGATGCGCTTTGCCGCGCTCATCTACAACGGGCCGCCGCGGTTGTTTTGTTGGCGCGAGCCACCGGCATGCGCTTGCGTGAGGCCATCCTGGCTGACCTGCCACGGCTGAGCCGTGAGGCTAAAGAGCAAGGTAGAATTAACATTCAGGATGGCACCAAAGGCGGCCGCGCCGGTGCTTCGGCGCCACGTTGGATTACTGTGGACGAGCATGTTCGAAGTGTCCTTGGGTTTGCACGGCAGGTATCGCCTGCGGGTAGCCGCAATCTGATCGCCCTCGACGAAAGCTACGTGAGCGTTTTGCAACAAGTAATACGTCCCGCACGGGATGTCCTGCACACACATGACCTCAAAGGCTTCCATGAACTGCGAGCGGCTTACGCATGTGAGCGCTATGAGCAGATCACCCATCACCGAGCTCCAATCAACGGCGGTCGCTGCTATGAGAAAGATAGATACCTTGATGGTGATGCCCGAACGCAAATCAGCTATGAGCTTGGACACGGCCGGATCGATGTGGTCGCTGCCTATATAGGTGGCCGGCATGAGTAAGCCATTTGATATGGAACTGTTCTTGGCTGGCGTGCTGGCAGGCTCGCACGCGACCCGGAAACGCCATTTGCTCCAAGCAAAAATCATCCAGGCTGAAATCGCAGTTCGCTGGCAGCGAGAAACACCTTGGGCTTGGCAGAGAAAGGATCTGGCTTGGTTTCTCGAACACCGCCTTAGCCAACGGAGTGAGTCGACACGGGATTACTATCTACTAACGGTTCGACTGCTCGTTCGACGTCTACAAATGTCATGGGTTTTCAATCGCTGAGTAGGGCTCACCCTGATTGTCGCCAGCGGCAGATATTGGTCAGAGGTTGCCAGGCGTCAATGGCTGGAGTCCGACTCGGCTAGATCTACACTGACCGTGGTTGGGTTCACCTTTCGTAGCTTCCCCTGCCAAAACAGAGGCATTAGCCATGCAGGCATAGAGGCATATCGACACCATGGACAGCTTTCAGTTAGGATTCGGTCATAGCCCCCCCCCGAAAAACCAAATAACGGATTATACGTCGACATGACGCAGCTAATAAACCGGGATGCTGCTGACAAAACAAAGGGCTTCCGGCTCCAAAAGCTCCGAGCAGCAACACTTCTGCTGAAAGCAGCAAATGACTTGTCGAATGTCAATTTCTACTACGCTGCCATTGAAGCGGAAGAAGATGTAACAATAATAAAGACTGCGAATCTAAGCACAGAGCAGATAATTGAAGAGGACAAAAATTATAGCTCTGACAGCAATTTCACCATACACTCAGAAGCAGTACTAAATACCCTCGTAAGCTTTTTTGATATCTACACAGGCAAGTGGCATAAAAGCCAATCTACAGTATTCACATTTAGCTTTTATACTACGACGAATTTCGGAAAAGAAAAAAAGAAAGAGCTTGCAGACGGCACAACAATAGAACTCCCCGACAAGCCGATTCTTAAAATTCTTCAAAACTCCTCTGACATCCCCGACAACATAGCCAGTATTGTCAAAACCATCCTGCTTGCTGAATACAAAAAGCAGTATGACAAAATTCCTGGCAATGGCTACCTCAAAGCTCTAGAAGACATTTCTCTAAAAGACTTCAAGAACTTCCTTAAGAAAATAAACTGGCTATCGGGGCAAGAAGACGAGTCAGAGCTCCAAGACAGTGCAAACAAGTTAATAAAGAGCTGCAAATACTATCAACTTAGCATGAGTGGGAAGGAGCAACTGATTCTCGCAAAAATTCTTGACAAAATTGATGAAAAGCAACACTTTGCAGACTTCGCAGAGAGATTTATAAATTCTGCCGAAGTAGAGCTGATTTTCAAAATGGCAGAATCTGAAGTCAGTGAACAGTTGCTCGACCCCATATGGAAAGAACTTCAAGATCTATCAGCAAAAATAACTGACAAACGTAATTTAGAAGAAAAAATAATAGATAGTTGCCCCGCATATCCAAAATCAAAAATTGCAACGCTTGCAAGAAAAGCCTGCAGTTCGAAAACAGAAGAAGAAGCAAGTAACAAAAGCTTTCTATCGTTAAAATATAGAGTTTTTGAAGCCTGCGATGACTATTTTTTTGATAACGACAAATTCAGCGACACCGTCGATCAAGCTTCGATCGACACCACAATTAAAGCACTACAGCAAAAAGCAGCAAACACGATTGAAGAGTTGAAAAAAGACTACACATACACCGTATCAAATAAAGAAACCATAAACGGAATAGTAGTAAACTTAATAGACTCATGTTTCATATGCTTCGACGAGGAGAAATCCGAATGAACGAGGCAGCTAAAAAGAACTTAATGTTCATATCATCTGATGACTTTTACCTACTGACATATGCAACAATAATTATCCTTGACTGCCTTGACTGTACCAAGGGACGAGTTTTTAAGGACTATAGAAAAATTCCATTTATAATAGAATTAATAACCAACAATCGAAACATATTAATATTAGAGTCCTCAACTACAGAAAAGCTACACAAGGGCGACAAAGACTTTCTCTTTCATAGCTATACAAATGGCCTTTCAAAAAGAAGCGAAACATTAAAGATTTTATTCACGCTTGAAAAGAAGGGATATGTGTCTCTCCACAAGGGTGATACAGAAGCACTAGTTAACATAACTCTAAACAAAGAAAAACTACCCTCGAGCTTTCTATCCAAGGTAGTCTTCAAGAACGAGTACATGAATTGCGATAAGTTCAAGAGGGCAATTCAGAGGAGCACAGCCATTACTCTTGACACATTCCTAAGCAAAACATATCGGGATAGAGGCATTAAAATATGGGAAGTCTAAGAATTCAGAAGGTAGTTTATGAGGGTATGAACTATCATTTCGAATCCCCCCTATTTGATGAAAACCTCATTCTTATAGAGGGTGACAACGGAACAGGCAAGAGCACCTTCTGCAATTTGATTTATTACGGGCTTGGCGGGCGAGTTAGCGAATTCAGCCGCAAAGAGAAGAAAGAGCAGCACAAACAAATCACAGAAGACAAAGACAATCGCGTCGAGTTGTATATAAGTATAAACAATGAATGCTATAAATTAACTCGCTACATAGACGACAACGATATAACCGTATCCTCTATTTTAGAAGCCTGCGATATCATTGAGAGATCAACAGTATTAATACACAATAGCGATGAGCCCACTTTCGTACTCCAGGTATTTCGCTCCCCTGAAGTTGAGTATATATTTTCCGATTGGATTCTCTCGAAGCTCGGAATAAGCGTTGTAGAACTATACCAAGGTTTTAGAAACTTCAAAATTAATTTCACCGATCTTATGCGACTTATCTATCATGATCAGCAACCCGACCCTAAAGGGGTTTATAAAAAGATAGATACCCAAAGCAATTTCATGAATGACTCCGAGCTTCTGAGAAAAGCCATATTTGAGCTTTTAGTCGGGAAAACATTTTCGGAATACTACGAATCTCTTTCCAAGTCAAAAGCACTAGAAAAAGATAAGAATATTGCGGCAGGGCTTCTGAAAGAATACTCCCGAATCATTGAAGAGCTATCTGGAAGTTCCGAACCGCTGAACATTTCGTTTCTTCAGACGTCTCTGCAAGAAAAAGAGAATCAATTAGAACGCTTACATCACGCTAGAAGCAAATTCAAAAGCAACAGAGAGTTCAAAGGAACAGCATCCGATTATGCACTGACAGACATAAAGAACCAAATCACCGAGAAGCAACTACATTTAAGCAATTTAAATAAAGACCTAATCTCAAACTTAGGTGAAAAACAACAATTAAACGCCGTAAAAGAAAACACTCTAAGAGAAATTTCTCAAATCGTAAAAATTATTCATTCGCATGATCAGCTTAATTTATTTTCGGCAGACACATGTCCGTACTGTTTGGGGAAGGTTGAGCGGGCAACAGGTCATTGCGTCTGTGGCTCGGAGATACAAGAAGAACAATATCAACGTTTCTTCTATACATCCAAAGAATACAAAGAGATATACAAAGCAAAAATCAAAACAACCCAAACTATTGAACTTGCCATCGCCGACTGCAACCAAGACCTGAATACTATTCAAAATAATATTCGCAGACTGGAAGCAGAAATTCCAGAGTTAATGCGAAAAATTGAAGAACGAGTTGACAACCTAGACACACCAATAGATTTAGACACCATAAATGATATTGACGATGAAATTCTAAACACTCGCCTAGACATAGACAAAATACGCCAGCAAATTGAAGCGGAAAGCAAAAATGTCCGCCTCACAAACGATTATGAGCGAAAGAGAAGCGACCATGAAAGCTCAAAACTGCAAACAGATGCGTTGGAAGCAAAAGCAAAAATAGATATTCAAGGCAAGGTAGGGAAGCTCAGCTCCATTTATAACAAGTTAATGACCGACGCACTACCTGATTGCAACACTGCTCGCATAAGCTTAGATGACTACCTCCCGATAGTTGGCAGCGGAGAATATAGAGAGGCCAGCTCAGCCGTATCAAGACGACTTATGTATTACCTCGCTCTCATGAATCTATCCCTATCACAAGAAGACGTGCCATTTCCCAGATTTTTGCTGATCGACACACCAGAAACATCGGGGATTGAACTAGATAATCTTAAACGTTGTCTTGAAAAAATTGGCGAACTTGGTAGCTATGGAAAATCTTATCAAGTCATACTCACTACCGGCCTCAAAAAATATCCTGACAGCTTCAAAGAGCATAGAAAAATATTTCTTCCAGACAAGCAAAATCGCTTATTACTCAAAAAATAAACAGAAACCATAAATGCGTTATGCATAAATAGAACATTATAGGGAGCGGATCACTCTTTCCCGGTATTAACCGTGATCCACTACCTTGTTCCCTTCCTTGCTCGTAGGAACATATTAGCAATTCCAAGGTGCCGACATGGATAATTTTGATAAAGAGTGGATGCTATTTGGTCCACGGACGGGATATTCAGTCAATAGTGAAGCAGTCGAAGGGCTATATTTCATTTATTGCGAAGAACCAGAGTCTATAAAAATTGGGATTTCAACGTCGCCTTTTACCCGACGCTCAAACTTAGGAACTGGCTCTCCAAGCGAGCTACACCTGATATTTTACTCAAGATTATTTGGTAAATCCGCCGAGAAGACATTGCACCAAATGCTCTCTAAGCATAACCGAACAAGGGAATGGTTTAACTGGAATGATGAGGTCCAGGGATTTGCGCTCGGAATTATATTTGCTGTGTCGGGTGCTATCCAAGTTTCTTGGCCGTTCTCATGTAATTGTAATCGCTCTATGTTTATCGCGGGAGTAGACTGGGCTCATAATTTTCTAGATCCAGACAAAAATTGGAGCTTGGAAGCCATGACAGCAATAGGCGCTGAAAGCGCTTTTGAACTATTTCAAAGCTGGAGCGACATAGCCCTTTCCCGCAGGAGAAAGCTCATTGAAACTCTGCCGATATGACGAGACTAGATATTGATAGGTATAGTTTTTAATTTGAAGCACTCAACACACTTATTGACTCCAAAAACTGACTACCGGATGCCCAATCGAAGCGAACAACCTTTCGACATCAGCCATTCCAAATCTAAGTAATTACGACATACCCAATATCAGACCAATAGATTTTTAATATGAATTAGCTACATACCCCCAAGACACACCGAATTATTGTCGGCCGCAATGTTCGTTTTTGAGCGGTCTCCGCCTATCATCAACCGGCAGGGGGCGGCCAATAGCGAACAGTAATGTGTGACAGCCCCCCCGAATTGAAGCCTAACAAAAACCAAACTCAGACTTATAAGCTCAAACAACATGCTTCGATATGTATATTTTAGGTTTAAGGCCGAAGCCCTTAACAAGCTTGTGCCATGACTCCACAGCTAGAAGAAACTGAATGGAATTGTAGTCAGTGATTTTCTCTATATCTCCTTCAAACACAAACCACAACGAAGCCGTTTTTACTGACTTGTCAAATTTTATCGTCTTCCTTTTGATCAGCTCTATGGAATCTTTGGACTGCTCGATATTATAGATCAATTCAGAGTTAGTCTCAGAAATCTTTACAGAAATGATCTCACCTGACTTATATATATCAGCGACCTCAACCCGGTACTGGTTTTTCTTTTTCTTTAGTGACTGTATCAGAGTTAACTGCCTATCAAGCAATACAAACCCACGATCAGCACATATTTTCTGATTAAAATATGCTTCCCGATAAGTTAGCTTATCATCGACTGGCTCGTTGGCAGCGATTTTTCGTTCTTTCTCGGCTTTCCAGCGCTGAAAATCTGCTTCTATTAAATCCTCTTCAACAACTACATCGATACTTTCCAAGGAACGCTTCAGATAATCCATAAAAGTCTGATTAAATACAAACCACTCCCCTCCCTTAAGGAAGTAATCTGCACCATCGAAGGATATCGGAAAGTCAAGCAGCTCTTTAAGCGGCTTAGTAAAAGCCCCAGACTCCTCGTTCTTAAACTGGATAGAGATCTCGTTGATGTTTGTAATCTCAGCATGGTCTTGAATAAAGCCTGAGACACTAGCAATGTCTAGCGTATTCCCTAAACTCTTGCGGAATGTATCACCCTCAGTTCTTGCTGAAATTCGATAGTCGTAGTCATGGAAGCTAAAGCATATTGCAACCCCGTGCACTTGAAACTCCTGAATGGCGACTCCCCCCTCACCACGCTTCAAACTCTCAAACGCTACAGAATCCAGCTCACCGCTCAACTCCTCTGTCACAGCCTCCAGTTTTGGCAAGTGTATGATTTTATCGCCCTGGTAACTTCTCTCAATCTGTTCAAAAATTTCTGATAATTCAAGCGGTGCCTTATCCATGTCCATTTGGATAGAGTCTGCAAAGATAATATTACGTTTACCCCAAATATCCTTGTCTGCTGCTTTTAGCTTGAGGTGATCGACCGACTCCCCAGGCTCGTAACTATCAATTTGGAATTGCTGGTACGAAGAAACATCCTGTCTTTTTGTACCCGTAAAGTAACGACTTTTTTTCAGCAATATTGAGTTTTCGTCTGCCATACGAATAGCCAAGTCAATACCAAAATCAAGCTGAATAAATTTAGATAGATAAAAGTGCGACTTACCCAAGCTTACCGCATAAATTGTTTCAGGCTGGGCTGTATGTTGGCAAAGCAACATCCCGAAATTGAAAATATTTTTAGGTGCTGGCAAATCATCTTTAAAGAAGGTCCGATACGTATCCCACCACCAAACGTCATTCCCCGGATTAACTTCAGAATAGTAAAATGTCTTTGAGTAAGAATTTGCAACATGAGTCTTCTGCTCAGCTAACCCCACCGTCCGGAGCTTTTCTTTGAGCTGCTCCAACTTATGGGGTTTTACCTTGTATATATTATAAGTATTGGCCATGCCCGCCTCCTTTGGAGTATCTTCCCTAGCGAGCACTAAAGGTGCCATTTCTGAATCCCCAACGCAATATGTGCGCATGCTAGAAAATCACTGGATCTCTTTCATTGATTTTCTCGAAGCCATACAACTCCAGTCGGGTTTACTAAGCCACTTGAAGAGTTCTAATGAATAAAATATGAAATCAACGGGGTGGCTTTAGGATAGTTTTAGCGATACTAATCAGGAGGAGATCTTTAAATTTCGTTTGAAATCATAATGTTAACGGCTAATTCGACTCCTGGTGCCGCACCATACACAGCATCAAAGGCTCACCTTCGGGTGGGCCTTTTTTGTTTTCAGCTGCCCCACCCTTCAATCAAATCACCCGGGCATACGCTCAGCCACCTTACGATAAACCTCCTCCCGCTACGTTTATCCACAGCGACCCAAGGCTATAGGTCATCCAGCGAAACCTTCACCCGCTCAGGCGCAGCAAGCCGATCGCGTACCGTTGCCAGCAACGCCTCATCGTCCTCAGTCATGGGTACAGGTTTGAAGGGTAACTGCAAAAGCGCCACCTACCGTTGACCGCAAATCATCTACCCCCTGATCATCAATCCTTTGTCACTCTGCGCACTGTGCCTTCTAATGCAGTACAGGTTTCAGACTGACCAAGCACAGGGACCCCGTCATGATTCTGGGAAGCACGCTCGAACAGTGGTATGCCCGTTTTCCGTTGATCCGTGATCTGGTCGCGCTGCAACAGACCACCTGGTTCAACCCCGCCGTAGCACCGACCGCACAAGCCCTGGGTGATGTAGGGCTGACGGCGGCAGATGTGGCCGATGCCAGCGCGAGGCTGACGCGGTTCGCATCCTACTTACAACGTGTGTTCCCAGAAACGCAAAACAGCGGCGGCATCATCGAGTCCGACATCATGCCGCTGACTCGGCTGCAGCCATTGCTAAGCGAGCGCTACGGCCAGACCTTGACCGGCGCGCTATGGCTCAAGCGCGACAGTCATCTGCCTATTTCAGGCTCGATCAAGGCGCGCGGCGGCTTCTATGAGGTGCTCAAGCATGCCGAAGACTTGGCCCTGGCCGCCAAGCTGATCACGCTCGATGATGACTACGCGCTACTCGACAGCGAGCGGGCGCGGGCGTTCTTTGGCCAGTACACGATTGCCGTCGGCTCGACCGGCAACCTGGGGATGTCGATCGGCATCATGGGCGCCGCGCTGGGATTCCAGGTGACCGTGCACATGTCGGCAGATGCCAGGCAGTGGAAGAAGGACACACTGCGCGCGCACGGGGTGACAGTGGTTGAGTACGCCAGCGACTACAGCGTGGCGGTTGCCCAAGGGCGCCAGCAAGCCGAGGCCGACCCTGGCTGCCACTTCGTCGACGATGAAAACTCGGTCAACCTGTTCCTCGGCTACTCGGTGGCCGCCGAGCGCCTGAAACTGCAGCTGGCGGCGGCGAACATTCGCGTCGATGCACAGCACCCGCTGTTCGTCTATCTGCCTTGCGGCGTTGGTGGCGCACCCGGGGGCGTGGCCTTTGGCTTGAAGCTGGCGTTTGGCGATGCGGTGCATTGCCTCTTCGCAGAGCCGACCCATTCGCCCTGCATGCTACTGGGCATATACACCGGGCTGCATGACCAGGTGAGTGTGCAGGACTTCGGCATCGACAATGTGACTGCCGCTGATGGCCTGGCGGTGGGCCGCGCTTCGGGGTTCGTCGGCAAGGCCATGCAGCGTTTGCTCGATGGTTTCTACACGGTCAGCGACGAGGAAATGTACAGTTTGCTGGCGCTGATGGAGCGCAGCGAGGGTCTGCGTCTTGAGCCTTCGGCACTGGCCGGCGTGCCGGGTATGGCCAGAGTCCTTGCTGAGCAGCAGGGTTACCGGGTGCGCCTGGGGCTGGATCGCCAAGCCATGGCCAACGCCACCCACCTGGTGTGGGCAACCGGGGGCAACAGGGTGCCTAACGATGAAATGCAGGCGTATCTGGCCAAGGGCCGTGAACTGCTGGCCCAACCACAAGCTTGAGGGAAACCGTGCTCAACCTTGCGCCGCGTATCAGCTCCCGGCTGAACAGCAGCCAGTTCGCCAACCTGCATACCTTTCTGGTGGCGGCTCGGCACCTGAGCTTTGCAGGATATGGACTTGGCTGAGCATCGCCCAGCGCATTGCGCTAAGTCATGCAGGTAAAACTGGTGCTAAGCAACTTGGCAGAGGGCAGGTTGCGAGTGACTGTGTGTTTGCCGAGGGTTCAGCCTAAGCACGGCACCGCCCACTGATGCAGAGGGTTCGGCACGAAGCTGTCGGCGGATCTCGCTAGATATCAGATTTCTCCTACAGCCAGCACTCCAAGCAGCTCCTTACCGTATTACGCACTATTCACAGTGCAGGATACGCCCGATGAAAGCTGCTTTCGCCCTCCATGCCATTGGTCTTGCCATCTTGGCGACTTCCACCCAGGTCCTGGCCGATGACACCTACCTCGCTTTGCGACTGCAAAACGCTAGCCAGAAACTGCATGATGCCGAACTGACCAGCCCGCGTGTTGACCATCGCATCAAAAGCCCAAGCAATGATCGTGACTTAAATGGCGCTATCGCACTGGGCCGCGGCTTCGACGATGGCTGGCGTGCGGAGGTTGAATACACCCTGCGCAAAAACAGCCAGTTTGACTCTCACTGGTCGCCCTTTGATGCCAACGTCAATCGCATGGAGGTCAACTCCCAACGCCTGATGCTCAACGGGTTCAAGGATTTTGCCCTGACCGACAAATTATCGTGGTACCTGATGGCGGGCGCGGGCGTTGCGCATGTCCAGTCTGAGGGCTACCAGGGCAACCCTTCGCGCCAGTTCGCCAAGAACGGCCAGAACAACTTTGCCTGGAGTTTGGGCTTGGGCATGGACTACGCCCTGACCGACAAAATCACCCTAGGCAGTGGTTACCGCTACGTGGACATGGGCAAGATCGAGACCGGCCGCAACACCTTCGCCAATCGGATCAACGCACGTGACGAGCAGCTCAAGGGCAAACTGACCGAACAGAGCTTGTTCGTCGAAGTTCGTCTATCGCTCTGAGCCCATTCACTGATTACCTGCTGATAGTTACAACGCCGCTTCGGTGATAGCCCGAGCGGCTTTTGCACGTTGCGCGATTGTGCTGACACACATCACTCCCGCCAGGTGAATGACGCAACAGTTGCCACGCATCTCAAGACCTGGCAGCGCGCAACGCGATTAAATCAGCCCGCATCTGGCGATGCCGCTTGCCATTGAACACCAACATGGCCAGCAGAGGCAGCGCCAACAAGATTGCCAATAGCACTGTATTCAAACCGCTGCCCAACAGACTCAAGGCCATCAGCAGCGCCACGAGCGGGACGGGCAAAACAACCCACATGGCCCACTTGAGGCCGCGGATCATCGCGAAGTGCCCAGCGCAGAGCAACAGCGCTAGCGTTGCAGTGCCCATCAGGGTGTACAACGGATTATCCGGATGATTGCGCCAGTGACTATCGATCCACATAGCCAGTGACAAAGCCCCCGACATCACACAGGTGAAAAAGCCCAACAAGAACGTTGGGAAGTAACGCCGCATGAACGCCTGGAACTCGCCAAACTTCATCATCACTCAAACTCCTCATACAGGCCCACAGCGATGCTCTGCACCGTGGCACTGCCCGCTAGACCAAAAGTGGCACCAAGAGAGTCACGCAAAAGCGTCTGGGTGGCATGGTTGATCTGCGTGGGCATGTAGCGCTTGGTCATGGTGCCTGCAGCCTGCTGTAACTTGAGCTGCTTGGGCGTGAGACTGGGATGCTTGATCGAAAGCAGCTCATCGGTCAGCGCCTTGCGCTGCTGCCGGCTGAGTGATCGGGTCAGCTCAAGCCAGCTACGCCCGGTCGCGGCCTTGTGCACCTGAAGGTATTTGAGCGTGGTCAGCCCCGAAGCCCCGACGCCCAGCAGCGACGCGCCATCGAGTACCTTGGAAGCCGCCTGGTACCACTGGTTTTCATCCAGTGCGTCGTTGGCTGCCGGATTGGTCACTTCGCGCACCGTACGGATAACCCCAATGGCGCACTGGGCAGTACTGGCTGCGGCTGCTGTACCGCCAACATAGGTCAGCACCAGGCTGGTACCTGCAGTGAACGGCGCGGCGATGGTACCGCTGAAAACCACCCACCAGCCTATGAATGCACCGGCACAGGAAAGCGAGGTGTTGATCGCTTCCTTCACCACCCGCGACTCACGCGGATTGTTTTGCAACTGTTCGGTGTACTGCGCGGGGGTCTGGTATTTGTTGATTTCCCGCAGAATCACGCGTTTGGGCCTGATACTGCAGATTGGCTGGAATTCACGCAGGGTAATGACATTGAAGTCAGCGTCAATGTACACAACCCCTGCCCCAACGATTCGGGGGTCGGCGTCGATCGCTGCGAACATTTTCGGCAAATTGATTCGTGCCTGGATTCGCTGACGCGCGAGAAACTGCGAGGTATTACCCAATGGGTTTGCCAAAAGGTCTGTCACGAGTGCTGTCCTTGCGGGAGTAGGCGGGTGTGCCTCATAGGGAGGCGGGCTTGCCCCGCGATGAATCCGCGTGCTGACGGACTCGATCGCGGGGCAAGCCCGCTCCCACGAGGAACTTAACTGCCTTGAAGATCAGGCATCAAACGTTCGGGCAAGGCACCGGCGCCCAGTCACCCATGTCTGGGTTGCGGCACATGCCGTTGACCTGATCCTGGCCAGCCTTGGCCACTTGCTGGGCCTCGGTTTTCTTGCTGGTGGCGTTCTGCAGGGTCTTCTCGGTAGCGACGGCTTCTTTCGGCACATCAGGCAGCTTGGTCTTCTTCACTGCCTTGGCCTTCTTGCCGGTGGTCGCGGCTTTCGGCGCTTCGGCCGCTGCCACCACGGTCACATCGGCGCGCTGTACACCCACCTGCTTGAGGTCCTGCTCGTAGGCTTGGGTGTAGTTGTTGAGGTTCTCACCCAGGCGACCGCTGACAGCGCTGATCAGGTTATTCGACTCTTGCAGGCCAGCGACGATCTCGGCCAGGCGCTTGCGCCCTTCGGTGTCATTGATGCGGTTGGCCTTGCGCCCTTCCATGAGGTTGGCGAACTCACGCTGGTAGCAGCTCTGCGAAGCCTTGGCGTAAGTGGTGGTGCGGTCCATGTCGGCCGCGCTCTTGTCGATGTCGGTCGCATACGAGGCGATGCGCTGCTTATCGTCACTGATCTGTTTCTGACGCTCGGTGTAGTAGCCTGCCGCGCCACCGACCAGGGCACCCCCTGCGGCGCCAATGGCGGCATTGCGGCCGCGCTTGTCACCGTCGACCAGGGCGCCGGTCAGCGCGCCGCCGACCGCGCCGAGCAGGGCACCGGTGGCGACCGATTTGGTCATGTCGGAGTCGGTGGAGCGCAGGTGCTGCACAGGCTCGTAGCAGCTTGGGTAGTACTCGACCTTGGTGCTGGCACCGACCTTGGAGACCGGCGAGCCAGCACAGCCGGCCAACAGTACGGTGCTGAAGCCTGCGGCCAGGAGCAGTGCGGTACGGGCCTGGGCGGCATTGATCAGAGCGTTACGGGTGAAAAGCATGGTCAGGTTCTCGCTTGGGTTGTACAGGTCCGGGTGGCGTCATGCCGCCCGGGATGGCTTGCTTGCATTGCAGTCGTTCAAGGGCGCGGGGCGGCCGATGCCAGCAACTCCTTGAGGATCGTCGCCGGATCGGCCCGCCGTTGCTGGCGGTACTCCCCGACGTGGCGGACGAACAGGGTGGCGCGGCTCTCCAGGCTCTTGCCCAGGACCGGCTTGAGATTGAGTTCTTGCTTGACCCGCTGGAACTGCGCCTGGATCACCGCGTCGGTGTAGCGCGTGCCGCTGGCCAGGTTGTCGATATAGATCGCCACCGCGCCATCGAGGGCGCTGCGGCCGTTGGCGATGGCGGCGCCGTACATGCGCGCGCTGGTCTGATCGCCAGCCGCTTGCGCCTTGGCCTGGGTGTTGCGCAGGTTGGTCAGGCGAATGTTGTAGTTGTTGATGGTTTCGGCCACCAAGGCTGCGGACTGGATCAAGTTGCCGGCGGCCTCCTCGCGCTGCTGGGCGATCAGCGAGACGTTGCGCTTGAGCTCTTCATTGACCAGGCCCAGCTCGGCTTGCAGGCGCGGGTCGGTGGCGCTGGCGATGATCCCGTCCAGGCGCTTGGTCGGGTCCTGGGCGTCATCGATGGCATCGGTCAGGCTGGCCAGGCGACCCTCCTTTTGCCACTGCTCGAACAGCTCCTGATAACGCGAACGCGGCGCCGACAGCGCGCCAATGGCCAGGCGAAAACCGGTGGTCTCGTTGCGCTGCTCGGTGCCGTCGGCGCCAAACAGCGGGTACTCCCGGCGCATGCCAGTAAACAAGGTGCCCTCGCCTTCCAGGTAGTTGCCGCCCTTGACCACGAAGCCGCCATAAGCGCCCTGGCGGCGCCCGGCATGGACCAGCTGGAACGACTCCTGCACCATCTCCGCAGCGTTGCCGATCACATCGAACAAGCCCAACGGGTTAGGCAACTTGGTGCCGATTGGCAACAGTCGCGCAGCCTGGCCTGTGCCGCCGGCGACCTGGTTGAACACCGCCCAGTCGGCCAACGGCCCTTCGCTGTCGCTGCCCTCGACTTTGCGCGGGAACAAGCGGCCCTCCAGCTCCTGGCGACTGACCAGCGAGCCACCGCGCGCGGCGAACTCCCACTCCACCTCGGTCGGCAGGCGCACGAAGCCAGTGCCGCCATCTTCGGCTTTGCTACCACGGCCACTGACCGGCAACAGCGCGCGGTGATGCTGCATCAGCCAGGCGCTGTACACCGCAGCGAAACGCTCGGCCTCAAAGCGCGACAGCTTGACCTTGGGCAGGCGCCCGGCCATGTCGGTGACTGGCGCGCACGCCGGCGGCTGCTCGCCACTGGCCAGCGCCTGGGCCTGGGCCATCACCTGGGCATACTGGCGGGCGGTGACTTCGTACTTGCCGATGAAATACATCATCGGTTTGAGCGGGCTTTTCGCGTCGACCTTGGGCAGGTTCGGCGAGACCTGCTGTTGCCACTGCGGGGCCAAGTCGGCCAGGCTGAACTGACCGTTGATGAAGTCGCGCCGATAGCCAGAAATGAACGACTGCTTGTAGCCCGCCTCGCCTTCGCTGAAGGGATAACCCAGGCTCACCTCACGATCGTCGAGGCTGCCTTGGGCCAATACATAGACAGGGCGGAAGACGATTTCGCCGCCACAGGGCAGCGGCAGGCTGACATCCCCTGCCAAGGGTTTGGGGTTGTCCAACTTGTCAGCGGCGAGCGGCTGGCCAGTCTCAGCCTTGGCAGCTGCCTTGGGCTGTTCATCCTCTGCCTGAGAGCAGGCGCCCAGGCTGAGGGTGGCTAGGATCAGGGCCAGCGCCCCGAGGCGAAATTCAGACATCACGGATTCCTTCGCAAGCATCGATCCGCGCCACCCGCCAGCCACCCAGGGCGGCAGCCAAGGTGCTGGCCGAGAGGACGGCGAGCAGCGCGACGAGGTAGTGCAGGGGCAGCAGGCGGCTGGCGTACTCGCCCGGCACCTGGGTGAACATTCGATTCAGGCCGAGCTCGGCCAGGGCATACAGCAGGCCGCCAAGGGCCGCGGCGAACACCCCGCTGTACAACGCCTGGAGCACCACGAACAGCAGCAGTGCGCCAGTGCCGAAGCCAAGCAGGCGTAGCACCGCCAACTCGCGCTGCTTGCGCTCGACCGCCGCCACCGCGCCTGCGCCGATGGCGGCCGTAGCGCCAGCGACAGCCAGGGCCGCGATGATCCAGAACACCAGGTCAAGATTGCGGCTCAGCGACTGCACCTGGGCGATCTGCGCCGCCTGGGTCGACACCAGCCATTTGCGCTCGGCAAAGTACTGGCGCAGCGGCTCGACATCGTTCAGCGAACGGGCATACAGGCGAAACGCCGGATACACCCGCTGGGTGGGATTGGCCTCACGCTCACCGGCCCAGTCCAGGGCAGGCACGGCGCGGCCATCGCGATAATCTTCAGCGGCCTCCAGCAGCGTCAGCGAGGCAAATAGTCCATCGCGTTCAAAGGCCGCCAGCGGCAACACCGCCAGCACCTGCAGCTCGCTCTGGCGCCATTGCAACTGCCCCGCCTGCTGGCGGCTGAAGCTGGCCAATAGCGAGTCACCGGCCTTGACCCCAAGCTTTTCTGCCGCAGTGAAGCTGAGCACCGCTTGTTGCAGGCCGGTTGGCACTGGCACCCCTTGCAGCAACGGGTCGCCGTCAGCGGTGGGGAGCATTTCCACCGTCACCGCGCGGCCCTGTGCCGGTAGCCGCAACTCGGCTGTCGCGGCGATCTGCCGGGTCCGGGCAATGGCGAATGCCACCTCATCGCGGGTAGCCAGATTGGCGATGAACGCGGCATCGAAACGACCACCGCCCAAGGGGATGATTTCGCGCACGCCAGGATCGCGCTGCAAGCGCTCGGTCAGGCTACCGACCAAGCCGAATTTGAGTCCGAACAGCACCAGCAGCGGCGCAATCACCGCCACCAGCGCCAACACGCTGCAGGCCGACAGCCGTGCATCGCTGCGATAGTCCTGCCAGGCCAGGCTGGCGATCAGCCGCGGGCGCATCAGGCGGCCCTGTCCAAGGTAGCCGTGACACCACCCTCGGCATCACGCCGACAGCTCATGCGCAGCACCCGCAGGCCAGCGTCACGGGCCAGTTGCTCGTCATGCGTGGCGATCACGCAGGTCACCCGGCGTGCCTCGGCCTGACGCAGCAACAGGCCCATGACCCGCTCGGCGTTGAGCGGATCCAGCGCCGCCGTCGGCTCATCGGCCAACAGCAGCGCCGGCTGATGGGCCAGGGCGCGGGCGCAACTGACGCGCTGGCGTTGGCCGAGCGACAACGCCCCCGGGCGTTTTTCCAACTGGTCATGTACATCCAGCGCGTGCGCCAGGCGCTCGACACTGCCGTCCTCGTCCAACCCCAGCAGTTGCCGAGGCAGGCGAATATTGCCGCGCACATCGAGAAAGCCCAGCAGCCCACCGGCCTGCAACACATAGCCCAGATGGCGGCTACGCAGGGCGGCCAGACGGTCGAGCCGACGACTGCGCCAGAGCGCGGCGATATCTTCCTCGCGGCCATCGAGGGCGAGGCTGAACGCCTGCGCAGCATCAGGTTCGAGCACCAGCGCGAGCAGGTCGAGCAAGGTGCTTTTGCCACAGCCACTGGGGCCGACCAACGCCACCCGCTCACCCGCCGTCAAGCACAACCGCTCGATCTCCAGGCTGTAGCGCTGGCTACCCTCGCCACGCGTCTTGCGCACCTCGTGCAGGTTGATCATCACGGCAGCGTCGACAGCGGGACACGGTACAAGGCGTCACCCGGCTCGGCGTTGCCGAAACGCACCCAGTTGGCCATGTCGTTGTGGAAGGTTTCGTAGAGACGAATCTTCGAGTCGAGCTCGTCGATGAAGTCTTGCTGCTCGGCGACCGACAGCGACAGCCACAGGTCCTGGCTCATGCTCAGCGACTTGCTGCGGTACGGCAGCCCTTCCAGGTACTCGCCGAGCACCCCGCTCTGGGCCAGATTGGTGCCCTTGCTCAGTGCCCCAGGATCGCGGCTCATGTAGGCACTGGCGCTGGCGATCTCATTGAAGAAATCGCCAGGCGAGCTACGGGTCTTACGCGCCGCATCGACGATCAGCTTGAGCGACTGCTGCAAATCGTTGAGCTGCAGCTTGGTCAGCATCACGCACACCTGCAAGGTGGGCAGCGCAGGGTTGGTCAGGTCGCGGTCGGCGGTCCAGGCGCTGACCAGTTGCGGCGCCTGGCTGGCGTTCTGGCGGCCAAGGAAATCCATGTGCATGGCATAGCCGATGGCCTGCGACTTGGCTGCCAGGCTCGACGCCGAGGTCAGCAATGGCACCGGCTGGGGCTGCTGGCTACGCACCTGGTGGACCAACTCGGCGAAGGTCGAGCCGATCTCGCGCACGCGCTCGCCAAAGGCGTTGACGTCACCGCCGGGCACCGACACATACAGGTCGCCGATCTGCGGGTTACTGTCGGCCGTCAGCACCCGGTACTGCTGCTCGGCGCCAGCATGATTCTTCTGCCCCGCCGGGGTGCGCAGGTGCAGGGCGTAGATCTTGATCTGCTTGCTCAAGGCGGCCTGGCGCACTTCGGCCTCGTTCATCTGGGTGCTGCTGTAGGGGTCGTTCTTGCGCAGCGCGCCAGCATCGCTGACCAACAGCACGATGCGCCCGCCATAGCCGTTCCAGTCCATGCCTTCAACGGCCTGCATGACCCCGGCAAAGGCATCTTCATTGAACGAGTGACTGGAAACGTTGGTGGCCTTCACTTGCGCCGCAGCTTTGAGGAAGCGCGCCGGATCGCGGCCCTGCTCCAGGCTCACCAAGGTCTTGCTCAGGTAGTCCAGCCCCGGGGTGCGCTTGGTGCTGTTGCGAAAGCCGATCAGGCCAAAACTGACGCTGTCCAGCTCGCCACGTGCGGCCAACTGCTGTTGCAGCTCGCTGACCACTTGGCGCACGCGGTCGATGTAGGGCTGCATGGAAACCGAGGTATCCACCACCAGCACGATACCGGTGCGGAACCCCTTGCCATCGGCACCCGCCACCCCGGCGGCCTTCGGCGGGGTGTCACGAGCGCTGGCGCCCGGGTCAATCGAGGCGATGTTGAGCAGTTGCACCGGCTGGCCCTGAGCATCGAAGCTTTCGCGGAAATCGAAGATCGGCATCAGGTAGAACTGCTCTTGCGGCACAGCGCTGGCAGTCGGCTCCAACGCCATGACCTGCGGCACCTGCTCGGGATGGTTCTGCGCCTTGAGCAACTGCTCGCGCGCCTGGCCGGTGTCATCGAGCAGGCGCTGCACGTCGTCGGCAGTGCGCATGAACATCACCGGTGAGCGGCCTGAGCGCTCGGTGAGTTTGAGCACCAGGCTCTGTTTCCAATCACTGCTCGCGCTGGCCGGCAGCCAGCCATCGCGCTGACCATCGCTGGAGCTGCCGACCTCGATCCAAGGCTTACCGTCGACCTCCTTGCGTTGGTAGACATAGAGCACGCTGAACGCTGGCAAACGCTCGCCAGCACTGCCGCCAGGCTGATCGAACAGCTGCGCGCCGGGCTGGCTGAGCACACGCTGGTAGAGGGTCTTCTTGCCGGGCATCAGCAACGGCCGCTGGTCATCGACGGCGGCGAGCGGTGTGCGCTCAGGCGCAGTTTGACCGGCGGTCTGCGCCACTGGCGATTGCTCTAGCGGCGCCTGCGCTGCGGGCTGCTGGTCGCCGCCGAGCAGCCAGAAGAACGCCCCACCCAGGCCCAGCGCAGCGGCAATGGCCAAGGCCAGGACTGCCTTGGCGGGTTTATTCGATGCCGATTTGGCAGCTGGCGCAGGGGCGCGGTCGACAGTGGCGGCGCTAACCGGCTCGGGCGCTGGCGGCGCCTTGGGGATCTCGATAGACACCGGCGTCAGCCCGGCCAGATCTGGCTTGGCCGGTGCCACTGGTGGTAGCGGCAGCGGGCGGATGACAGTGCTGTCAGTGCTTTCTGCTGGCAAGCGGTCCAGCGCTGCCAGCAACGCGGCAGCATCGGCGAAGCGCTCGTTCGGGTCCTTGGCCAGCAGCCCGCGCAGGATGTCCTGGTAACGGCCATGCTCGATGGGCAATTCCGGCAGTGGCTCGGTCAAGTGAGCCAACGCCGTGGACAGCGCATCGGTGCCGTTGTACGGCAGCTTGCCGACCAGGATTTCATACAGCACCACGCCCAACGCGTAGAGGTCGGCGCGGCCATCGATCTCAAGCCCGCGGGCTTGTTCGGGGCTCATGTAGCTGGGTGTGCCCACAGCAAAGCCGGCCTGGGTGAACTGGGTACGATCATCCAGCGACTTGGCGATGCCGAAGTCCGACAGCACGGCGGTGCCATCGGCGCGGAACAGGATGTTGGCCGGTTTGACGTCACGGTGCACCAGCCCCTGGGCGTGGGCATAGCCCAGCGCCTGGGCGATCTGGCGCACATACAACAGGCCCTGCTGCGGCGTCAGGCCGTCGGCGATGCGCTCCTTGAGCGTACCGCTGGGCAGAAACTCCATGGCCATGTAGTACAGCTCGCCAACATTGCCGATGTCGTGAATGGTGGCGATGTGCGGATGCGCCAAGCGGGCCAGGGTACGGCCTTCACGCAGGAACCGCTCGCAGAAGGTCGGGTCGGCGGCCAGGCTCGCGGCCATGACCTTCAACGCCACCTTGCGCTGCAGTGAGCGCTGGGTGGCCAGGTAGACGCTGGCCATGGCGCCTTGGCCAATCTCGCCGTCGATGTCGAATCCGGGGATGTGCATGTCCATGCTCTGTTCAGTTCGCCTTTACGACCACAGCGGTGATGTTGTCCGGCGCGCCACGGGTCAGGCCCAGATGGACGAGGCTGCGCACCACTTGGTAGGGATCGGCGTGGCCGAGCACTTCGGCGATCTCGTGATCTTCGGCGGTCTTGTTCAGCCCATCGCTGCACAGCAGGTAGGTATCGCCCGGCTGTACCTGCAAGGTGACCGCCTGCAGCTCGAGGTGATCCTCGACGCCAATGGCGCGGGTGACGATGTTGCCGCGTGGGTGCACACGCGCCTCGGCCTCGTTGAGCAGGCCACTGTCCTGCAGCTCCTGGACGTAGCTGTGGTCGTGGGACAGGCGCTCGATGCTGCCATCGCGCAGGCGGTACAGCCGACTGTCGCCGGCCCACAGGCCAATCGCCTGGTCACCGCGTGCGGCCAGCACGACGACGGTACTGCCCATCATCGCCACACCCCGGCGCAGCGTTTCCTCGCGCACCGTGCCATTGACCCAGGACAGCCCGTCGCGCACCTCATCGGCAAATTCGCCCAAGCAGTCGAGCATCGGCAGACTGCGCAGGCTGTCCACCGCCAGGCTGCTGACATAATCGCCCGCCGCATGCCCGCCCATACCGTCGGCCACCGCCCACAAGCCCGCCCAGGTCAATTCCAGGCAGGCGTCTTCGTTGATCTTGCGGACCATGCCGACATGGCTGTAACTGGCCGCGGTGTAATGCATGGCGGTCATCTGCAATCTGCCTCGTTGCCCAGGAGATACCCGGCGAAATCCTCACTGCGCGGCAACCCCACACAGCGCATCAGGCCGGCGGCGATCCGCTCCGAACCCCTGCCCCACCAAAGGCTGGTGCCCTCGCAGGCACACTCGGCCAGGGCCAGTGCGCGCCCTTCAGGGGTGGTGACCTGCAGCCTGCGCATCGCAGTGAACGAAGCCCGTGCGCCCGGCAGCTGCGGCCTGGCACCTGGGAAAGGGCGCAAGGCCGCCTCGAACTGTTCGAACGAAGCCTGCGGCTCAAGCGTTGCCAGCAGATCGCTCTCCACCTGCTCGAACCACTCATCACCGCCAGACACTGCGGCTGCCAGCGACTCACCCGGTGCCAGCAGCTGCGCCACAGTCAGCGGAAAATAGCGCCCGACCCGGTCGATGCTCGGCATTACCACGCCGACCACCGCCGACTCGCCGCATACCCCCGCCGCCAGGGCAAAGCGCCACAGCGGGCTGACCAGATACGCCTGCAACCACTGCTCGCCCAACTGCTGCTGGCTGGCCTGCAGGCCCGCCGCCAACCATTGATCCCAGGGCTGGATGAAGCTCTGCGGCAAACCGCGACTGACAAAATCGCCGCGACTGGCGAGCTTGCCGTAGAAGCCGAAATCGTTCACAGGCGCTCCGGCAGGCTGAAGCCACTGACGCGGCTGCGGAACGGGTTGAACGCGCTGCTGGCGCGCAACTCGTACGAGACACTGGCGCCATCGACGCGCAGGCGCAGGTTGAAGCGCTCAGGCGATCCGGCGGCCACCAGGTCGGACTGATCGAGCAGGCGGAACCAGGCCCACGGCCCCTCCATGGTCAGCCCGGAGCGGCCGCTGGCCGCAGGCGGCGAGATCGACAGGCGGACCACGCCAATGCTGTTGGGATTGGGCCATTGCAGCGCTACCGGCCGGCTCGGGCCGTGGTCGTAGCTGACCTGCTGGCCATCCAGATCGAGCAAGAACTGGGTGATCGAGGCATCCATCGCCACCGGTTTGAGCTCGAAACGTACCCCCGGCTGCATGCCGCCACTGGCACGGAAGTAGGCATCGCGAATGGCGGCGGCGCGCTGGAAGGTGGCCAGGACGTTGCTGTTGATACCCAGCTTCTGCGCCGCCCCCGGCTGCCAGCTCCACGGCGTCGAGGAGGTGTTGACGTAGGGTTGCAGGTACTTGCGGAAGTAGTTGTCCATTACCCCGCCCACCCCGAAGAACTGACCGAAATCTTCCAGGGTGGCATCGCGCGCACTGCCGGCCACTAAGGGATAACGGCCGCTGAGCGACTGGCGGTAGACGTTGAGCACTTCGCTGTTCCAGGCGGCGTTGAGCTGGTTGCGCACCCCGCCCATGACAATGGTGTGGGTCGAGCCGAGCACCGAACTCACCAGGTTCTGCACCACCTCAGGCTGACGCGCAGCGCCCAGGGCGACCCGCTGCGCAGCGGCCTGGGCCTGGTTCTTGGCCTCGCCCAGCAGCGCGTCGCCACTGGCGCCGACCATGGCGCTGACCTGCACGTACAGGGCATTGAGGTCGCTGAGCAGTGCATCGATGGCAGCTGGCTGGCCTTCGCTGGTTTCCACCAGGGTGGCCAGCTCGGCGAAGTGCGCGGTCACCGGGTCCAGCTCACGCGCGGCGGGGTCGTCGCTGGGTAGCGGCGCATCACCCAACAGACCGCCCAGGCGCTGACGCAGCTGATCGACCCCGGCCTGCTCGGCCTTGGCCTGGACCTTGTCGAGGCTGGTTGGCTGCGCCAGGTTGGTTTGCTTGGCCGCCGCCTGCAGCAACTTCTTCATCGGCGAGGTCGGACCGGACAGCACCCGCAACACATCGGCGGCCTGCCCGACACTGGTGATCGGCACGAAGTCGAGGTCGGCCAGCAGCGCATCCCAATGACGGATGTAGTCCTGGTAATACAGCTGCTGCACATCGGCGGCCAACCGCTTGGCATCGCCCGACTCGCTGGCCTCGCGGCCCAGCACCCAGCGTTCTTCGGCCAGCGTCTCGCTGTGCGCAAGGCTCGCAGCGAGAAACGCCTTGCGGTAGCCCTCGACGGAGAAGATGCCCGGCAGCGGCTCGTCCAAAGGCTTGCCACTCTTGCGTCGGAACACTAGCGCCGCATCGCGCCCGGCAGCGTCGCTGATACGAAAATCGCTGACCCCAGCCGGCAGTTTCTGCCGTTTGACCCGGTCATAGACGCGCTGGGCCACCGGTAACTGCTGCAGCTGGCGGCGCACGTCCTCGACCAGGCGCTGGTCCAGGCGGGCATTTGGCGGCCGGCGCTCGAACAGCGCCTGCAAGTGCTGCTCCAGGGCCTGGCGCTGCTCGGGCGCCAGGTCGCGCGGCAGGCTGCGCTCCCAATCGAGGCTGATCCAGGCCTTGATGAACTCAGGGTCGTAATGCTCGCTGTCGGCGAGCATCAGGTAAGCCTTGAGGCCCTCGTAGAGGTAATCGGACGGGCCACCGGCATACAGCTGCTCCTCGATGCGCGTCACCAGCCGGGGGGCGAACACAGCGATCAGCAATTTGCGATAGACGCTGTTCGATTCGCCTTCGAGCATGTCGCCCTGGTACAGCCCCAGGCCCTCGGCCCAGCTTGGCGGGTTGTCGGCCAGGCCGCGCACGGCATTGAGCAGCCCCAGCACTTCAAGCACGTTGCGCTGCGCCGGGCTCAACTCCTGAACACTTCTGCCCAACGGCTTGAGCCGGCTGTCGACTTCGGCGATGTACTGCTGGTTGGCGCGATAGCTGAGGGTCCACAAGGTGCCGACCACCAGCACCAAGGCCACGCTCAGGGCCAACGCGCCGCGGGCGATCCACTTGCGCCGGCGCTCGACCTGCGGGTTGTTGCCGACCAACCCGCGCTCGGCGAAGGCTACGGCGCTGAACAGACGCTCGATGAAATAACTGCGGCCGGTACCGCTCTGGCGGGCCAGGTGGGCGCGGTCCAGGCCCATGCTCTGGGCCATGCTGCCGATCAGCCGGTCGATCGGGCTGCCTTCCTGGGTACCGCTGGTGAAATAGACCCCGCGCAGCAGTGCGCGGTCTTCGAAGGCGTTGGGTTTGAACACGCCATCGAGGAAGGTCTTGAGGTTACCGCGCAAGGCGGCAAACTGCTGCACGAAGCCGTAGACCAAGTCACGCCTGGCCGGGTCGCGCTCCTGTTGCAGGCGCTCGACCAGACGCTGGTTGAGGCGCTGCTCGAGCAATCCGAACTCGCTGCCGAACTGGGCCAGCGGGCCTTCGCCGTGCTGGCCGTCGTCCAGGCCAAAGGTCATGCCCCAGACCTGGGCGCGCTCGTCCTTGCCAAGGTTGTCGAAGAACTCCATGAAGCCCGGCACCAGGTCGAGCTTGGTCAGCATCAGGTAGATCGGGAAGCGCACGCCCAACTGGCTGTACAGCTCCTGGATCCGCGTGCGGATCGCCACCGCATGCGCGGCGCGCTCGGCCTCGCTGCCCAGCAGCAGGTCAGACAGGCTGATGGCGATGAACGCGCCATCGATGGGTCGGCGCGAGCGCTGGTTCTTCAGCAGGTCGAGAAAGCCCAGCCAGGCCGCCTTGTCGACTTGCGCGTGGCTGTCCTGGGTGGTGTAGCGGCCCGCGGTGTCGAGCAGCACCGCCTGGTCGGTGAACCACCAGTCGCAGTTGCGTGTACCGCCCACGCCACGAATGGCGCCCTCGCCCATCTGCGCCGCCAGCGGAAAGTGCAGGCCGGAATTGACCAGCGCCGTGGTCTTGCCCGAACCGGGTGGGCCAATGATCACGTACCACGGCAGCTCGTACAGGTTGCGCCGCTCATCGCCCCCCAGGCGGGCCTTTTTCAGCAACTGCAAGGCTTCGTCCATGCGCTGGCGCAGGGTCGCCAGCTCTTCGGCGGTGGCGACGCTGGCAGGGTCGGGCGCGCTCTCTGCGGCCAGGCTCTGGATCACCTTGGCCGCCTGCCGGCGGGCCTGGACGATGCGCCACAGGCGATAGCCGAGCCAGCCGGCGAACAGCAGGATGATCAACACCCAGCGCGGCGCCGCTGGCACCAGTACATCGAGCAGCGGGCCGACGAACCAGATGATCAGGCTCAGGGCCAGCAGGCCCAGCAGCGGAATCACCCAGCGGATGACAAAACTGAAAAACGCCTTCACTCGACGCCCTCCGCCAAAACGGTGATTTCAACCCGGCGATTCTTCGCGCGGCCTTGGGCGCTGTCGTTCGACGCCAGCGGTTCGGTGTCGCTCAGGCCTTGCGCGGTGAAGCGCTCAGGCTGGCCGGTACGCGCCGCGAGAATATCGCGCACTTGTTCGGCGCGGGCTTGCGACAGTGCCCAGTTGGAGGGGAAGCGCAGTGTCGCGATCGGTCGGTTGTCGCTGTGCCCGGAGACCCGCACGTTGCCCTTGACCTTGGCTACGGCCTCGGCGATGCGCAGCATCAGCGGCTCGAAATCGCCCTTGATGCTGGCGCTGGCGGAGGCAAACAGTTCATCGCCACGAATGGTCACCACCGAGCGGTCGACCGCATCCTCGACGCTGACTCGCCCGGCCTTGATGTCGTCTGCCAGGAACCCCGCCAGGCGCGGGCGCTCCACCGGTTTCGCCTGGACCACTGGCCGATCCATCGCCTGCACCGGGATTTCCCCCAGCGCATGGATGCCACGAAACACCGGCTCGGCATCGGCGGCCAGCTTCAGGCGCAGGCCGAACAGCACCAGCAGCAGCAGGGCCAGGGCCACCGCCAGGCCAACCCAGGGCGGTACGAACTGCGCCAGGCGATCACGCGTCACCGTCACCCCACGCCAATGCGGCGACAGTTCGCGCTCGACATCACCGCGGGCACTACGAATCGCCGAGGCGGTGCGTTCGCGCAGCGCTTCCAATTGCGCCCGGCCGCCGTTCATCACCCGGTAGCGACCTTCGAAGCCGAGGCTGGTGCACAGGTACAACAGCTCCAGCAGGTTCAGCCGCTCACGCGGGCTCTGCAGGCAATGTTCGAGCAGTTGGAACACCTTCTCGCCGCCCCAGGCCTCGTTGTGCACGGTGATCAACAGGCTCTGCTTGCTCCAGTCACTGCTGCTGCCCCAAGGCGTGCTGAGCACCGCCTCATCGAGCGCGGTGCACAGGGCGTAGCGCGCCAGCAGCACCTCGTTGCGCGCCACCCCGGCAGCCTCGGCGCGCTCCTCGAACTGGCGCAGGTAGGCCAGCAGTTGCGCGCGCAAACTGGCCGGAGCCGGGTGCGCAATGGTGTTGCGCAAGCGGGTGAGCAGCGCCAGCAGCGGCCCCGCCGCCTGCTCCAGCGGATTGAGCCCCTGGGCCTGGCCCGGCGCCAGTGGCTCGGCGGGCAGGTTCAGCGGCGCCGGGGCCGGCTGGACCGCTGCGGCCGGTTGCGGGCCTCGGCCACCGGGCCTGGGCATGAACTGGGTGCGGTCGAACGCCTGCGGATCGTCGGAGTGCATCGCGGCTTATCCTCGAATGGCCCAGAAGGCCAGGCTCAGGCCGGGGAACTCGCCGGCGACATAGAAGGCGAAACCACCGGAATGCTGCAATTGCTTCCAGTGCTCGCTGCCGCGGTCCAGCTCAAAGTAGGTCGAGCCGGCATGGAACGGGATCTGCCGTGGCGCCACCGGCAACGGCAGCAGGCCGATACCCGGCAGTTGCAGGTTGACCATGTCGCGGATGTGCTCCACCGAGCCGACCTTGCTCTGCTGGCCGAACCGGCTGCGCAGGGTCTCGCTGGGCACATCGGCGCGCACCACCAGGATGAAGCTGGCGCTGTCGAGCAGGCTGCGGTCGGCGAGCATGGCCACGTGAATGCCGTAGGCCTTCTCGATGATCGGGATGGCGACCGCCTTGCTGTCGATCAGCATCGACAGCGCTTCGCGCAATGCGCTCATGACTGGAGCGAAGGTCGCCGCTAGATCGTCGTGTTGGTACACCGGATAGCTGGCCGGACGCCGGCCTTCACTGCAGAAGGTGGCGAACTCACCGGCCAGGCTGACCAGCTCGCTGTACAGCCGCTCGGGGTGCAGCGGGCTGAGCTGGTTGAGGTGTTCGAGCAGTGGCTGGGCGCGGTTGACCAGTTGCAGCAGCATGAAGTCGGCAATTTCCGAGGCGCCGCCGTTGGCCGAGGCCACCACCCGCCCGGCCAACGCCTCGCCACGCTGGTGCAGCAGGCCCAGCAGTTCGCTGCGAAACCCTGAGAGCACGTTGTTGGCACTCACATCCAGCAGCGGCGCAATGTAGTTGTCGTCGAGCACCAGGGCGCGGTCGGCACGCTTCTCACGGATACGCACCACACCCAGCGCGGCATGATCGCTGACCCCATCGACCTCACTCAGCAAGCGCAGGGCGCGGCTGCCCAGGGCCAGCGGCGCACGGTTCTCGAACGGGGCGTTATCGTCACGCACCTCGCTGATACGGCTGACGTAGCGCGCACCTTCGGCAGCTTCGCCTTCGTCGACGGTATCGCGGGCGCCGGCGCGCTTGAGCGGCAGGCCCAGGTAGATCAGGCCATCGCGCAGGTCATCAGGAATCTCCAGCGGCGGCGGCGGCAGGTCATCGCGAGGGATATCGAACGGCGTGCCGTCAGGCAGCAGGCCACGCGCGCTGAGGATCGCCAGCTTGCCCTGGGCCAGCAGGCCCTGGTCGATCAGCAGCTCGGAGAACCCCCAGGCAGCGCAGGACAATGGCCGGCTGCGGGCATCGATGAAGTTCTCCAGGTAGCGGTCTTGCTGCTGGAAGTGCTGGGTCGTGATGAACATGCCTTCCGACCAGACCACGCGATTGTTCCAGGACATGGGTTCTCCGATTGCCTAGCGGGCAGACTCAATGGGTTGGACGGCCACGGCGCTGCGCACGGCGCGCACATCGAGGCTGATCTGATAATCGCGCGGTGGCACAGGGAGCACGCTGCGCCACTGGGCCTGGTCGATTTCGCGGTAGCCGACCACCAGGCCAATCTGGCGGGTGGCCGGGTCAAGGGGACGCTCGACGCTCAATTGTTCACCGGGCTGCAGCAGCACCTCGTCCTGGTCGAGCAGGTCGGCGGCCAAGGTCGCCTGGGCGCGCTCGGCCAAGGCGAAGTAGTCGGCGCGGGCAAACGCCGCGCTGTTTTTCAGCTCGTAGATACGCACCCGGACTGGCGCAGGTATACCGCTGGCACCTGGGTTGAGCCCTTCGGCGGCGCTGAAGTACAGGGTCACGGCATGGCCGGCGGCGGCCTGTTCGGCCACGGGCGCTACGCTCGCATCCTTGCTGCAGGCACTGAGCAGTGCGAGAGCCGCGACTGCGATCAGTCTTGTTGCATTCATCCTCGTCCTCATGACGTCTTGGTGTTCTTCCTGTCCTGCTGCATGTGCCTCAGGAGCGTTGCAAGCGAGCGCTGTGAGCCTCGTAGGCGCGGCTGAACTCGCGACCGAACAAGTCTTGGAAATCGTCCTCGGCCTCGCGCGAAATCTGCCCGTAAAGCTCGGTGAACTGCTGCCAGCAATGGGCTTGGCGCGAGCCGCCGAACAGCTTGGCCAAACCTGCGGCGGGGGCTAGGCGCGCCTCCAGCCGAGCAGGTTCGAAGCGCGTCAGCAGGTGCTTGATCGCGGCTTCCACGCCAGCCATGACGGCCAACTGATGGGCGCGCAGGTCATCGAAGCTGTCGCGTACCGCCTGGTCCGGAGCGAGAAACGCCTGATTGCCATGGCGCAGCAGCAACAGCAGGGCTTCGTCAGCGTTGGGGGCGAACTTCAGGGGGTTGTTCTGCACCGGGGCGATGGAGGTCTGTTGCATGCGGAACTCACCCTTGAGGCTGCTGCGTGCACGCAATACGTCGATCAACCCTTCGACCATCAGCCGGTAGCTGCGACCAATGGCTTCCATCTGCGCCGTGGCGTCACCGCCATCGATGCGCAGATGTTCGATACCCGCGCCACGCAGGAAGGCCTGCAGCAGCGCATCGCCTTCGACCGCCGCAGCCGCTGCACGCGGCGCAGGCTCGGGTGCCTGCTGGGGCAGCTGTTGCGCCACAGGCGCAGTTGTTTGCGCTGGCGCCAGCGGCGCAGCGGCCGGGGCAGGCGGCACAGCTTGCGCCGGTGCGGCAACCGGCGGCAGGTCATCGAGCAGGTGCCAGTCCGCTGGGATCACCCCTGGCCCGGCAGGTGCGGGCGCAGCCTCAGCTGGCGTGGGTGGCGCGAGCGGCGTGGGTGGGCGGAAATCGTGTTGCTGGGCAGGCAGGTGATCGGCTTGACTGGCCGCAGGCACGGAAGATGGGCCGAGAAAGTCGAACAGATCCGGCAGGGTGTCGTGGCTCGAAGCCCCCTGCAAGAAGGCCGCGGGTGCCGGGGCAATCGGTGAGCTGGAGGCACTCGCCTGATTGGCCATCAACGCTTCGAAGCTCTGCGCTTGCGGCTGACCGCCAGCGCCCAGGGAAAAGCCCGCATCGACCCGTGCCTGGATCTCGTAATCGCCAATCCGAATAACTTCGCCATCCATCAATGGCTCACTGTTGCCACGGCGCAGGCGAATACCGGCGTGAACTAACTCCACACCATTTGTACTGTTATCGGTCAGATAGTACCGGCCATCCCTGAATTGGATGACGCAGTGCTGTGAAGATACCAAGCGTTCAGGATCGGGCAGTACCCAGTCATTATCCGGGCCACGTCCAATAGTGATGGCACTACTTTCCACGACCTTCTCCGAGCATTGTCCCGGGGTGATCTTGTGGTAACTAGTAATTGTTAGGCAAAGTGCCACCACGCCTCCTGCATATATTGCAACGCCCGATTCCATTCAATTGAGTGTTTCAGCACGACCGTCCAAAAAACTCAGTAAAACTTTGAATTTGCTGGTTATTCTTGCGGTTATTTGCGCTTGGGTCGTGAATTCTAACCACACGAAACTCGCACTTTGCTGGCAGTCGACCAATGGCGCTCAACACCTGCCAACTCGATCACACCCCCACTCGAGGGCAGCTAGCTTACCTTGACAGCAATTTGGAAATAAACCATAAATGCGCAACTTGAGAGTGCCAAAGTGATATCGCCGTGATGTCAACTTCGCATTCTTTGACAAGTTTGTGCGCCAGTTCACATAACGCAACTCGCGCAAGTCAAGCCCTCACCACGGGCCGATATGGAGATCGAATTCTGGTGAACTCGCCGTTGCTGCTCGCCGCTGTTTCCGCAGACTTTCCTTGCGGCGACGACCTCGAATACGACCCGGATTTCCTGCAACTGGAGCGCGATGCCCAGGGCCGGCCCGAGCGTGTCATGGGCGATGCCATCCAGCCGGCCGAGCCACCACAGTGGCGTGCTATCGAAGCGTCTTGCAGCGCCTTGCTGCAACGCAGCAAAGACCTGCGCATCACCCATTTTTTGCTGCAGGCCAACCTCGCCCTGCACGGTTTGCCGGGCCTGGCTGCCAGCCTCGAACTGATCCGCGATCTGCTCGATGAGTACTGGCTGCACGTGCACCCGCAGCTCGATGCCTCCGACGACAACGACCCTACCGTGCGCATCAACGCCCTCGCCGGGCTGACCTGCGATGCCAACATCGCCCTGCTGCGCGAGGCGGTGCTGGCCCGCTCGCGCGCCTTCGGCCCGGTGAGCCTGCGTGCGGCACTCAATGCCGCTGGTGTGCAGCACTTCGCCAGCGAGCAGCTGAGCGTCGAAGAACTGGCTGCGGCCCTGCGCGACGCCGATCCCGAGCAACTGGCACAGACCCGCCAGGCCCTGGCCGCAGCCCGCGAAGCCTGCGAGGCCATCGAGCGGCGCGTCAGCGATCAGGTCGGTTCGGCCAGCGGGGTCGACCTCAGCGCCCTCAAGCAGCCACTGCGCCAGGCGCAGCAAGTGCTTGGCGATTACGCGCCAGGCGGCGAACTGCCACTGGGCGAAGCCCAGAGTGGCGCTGACGACAGCCCAGACAGCGACCAGCAAAGCGCCGCGCAGCCTGCGCAAAGCCTGCGCCAGTCAGCTCGCCCCGGTGAGGTCAGCAGCCGCGAAGAGGTGCTGCAAAGCCTGGACCGCCTGCTCCAGTACTACGCCCGTCACGAGCCGTCGAGCCCGTTGCCGGTGCTGCTGCGCCGGGCCAAGAACCTGGTCAATGCCGACTTCGCGACCATCGTCCGCGACCTGATCCCGGACGGTCTCTCGCAATTTGAAAACCTGCGCGGTCCCGAGGCCGACTGAGCTCCCACGCGCACCGCTTAACCGACGCCCGCAACAGACGAAGCCGCCGCACCGGCGACCAGGAGGAACAACGTGGCGAACACCAGCTCCCAGAAATTCATCGCACGCAACCGTGCGCCGCGGGTGCAGATCGAATACGACGTCGAGCTGTATGGCGCCGAGAAGAAAGTCCAATTGCCGTTCGTCATGGGCGTGCTCTCGGATCTTGCCGGCAAACCCGCCGAGCCGCTGCCGGCTGTGGCCGAGCGCAAGTTCCTGGAGATCGACGTCGACAACTTCGACTCGCGCCTCAAGGCCATGCAGCCACGGGTAGCGTTCAACGTGCCCAACGAGCTGACCGGTGAAGGCAACCTGAGCCTGGATATCACCTTCGAGAGCATGGACGACTTCAGCCCTGCGGCCGTGGCGCGCAAGATCGACGCGCTCAACCAGCTGCTCGAAGCACGCACCCAGCTGGCCAACCTGCTGACCTACATGGACGGCAAGACCGGCGCCGAGGACATCATCCTCAAAGCGATCAAAGACCCTGCCCTGCTGCAGGCCCTGGCCAGCGCGCCAAAGCCTGCCGACGTTGACCCAAGCGCCTGAGGAGACCGCCCATGAACGATCCATTGCGCGACACCCAGTCGCAACCGGCCACCACCCAGGAGCCGAGTGAATTCGCAGCGCTGCTGCTGCAAGAGTTCAAGCCCAAGACCGAGCGCGCCAAGGAAGCCGTCGAAAGCGCCGTGCGCACCCTCGCCGAACAGGCCCTGGCACAGACCAACCTGGTCTCCAACGATGCCATTGGCTCGATCGAGCAGATCATCGCCGCCATCGACGCCAAGCTCACCGCCCAGGTCAACCAGGTCATCCATCACCCCGATTTCCAGCAGCTGGAAAGCGCCTGGCGTGGCCTGCACTACCTGGTCAACAACACCGAGAGCGACGAGCAGCTGAAGATCCGCGTGCTCAACATCTCCAAGAACGACTTGCACAAGACCCTGAAGAAATTCAAGGGCACCGCCTGGGACCAGAGCCCGGTGTTCAAGAAGCTCTACGAAGAAGAGTACGGTCAGTTCGGCGGCGAGCCTTATGGCTGCCTGGTCGGCGACTACTACTTCGACCAGTCGCCACCGGATGTCGAGCTGCTCGGCGAGATGTCCAAGGTGTGCGCCTCGATGCACGCACCGTTCATTTCCGCCGCCTCGCCGACGGTGATGGGCATGGGTTCGTGGCAGGAGCTGTCCAACCCGCGTGACCTGACCAAGATCTTCACCACCCCGGAATACGCCGGCTGGCGCTCGCTGCGTGAGTCGGAAGACTCGCGCTACATCGGCCTGACCATGCCGCGCTTCCTCGCACGCCTGCCCTACGGGGCCAAGACCGACCCGGTGGAAGCCTTCGCCTTCGAAGAAGACACCGACGGCGCCGACAGCAGCAAGTACACCTGGGCTAACGCGGCCTACGCGATGGCGGTCAACATCAACCGCTCGTTCAAGCACTACGGCTGGTGCTCGCGCATTCGTGGCGTTGAGTCGGGCGGCGAAGTGCAGGGCCTGCCGGCGCACACATTCCCCACCGACGACGGTGGCGTGGACATGAAGTGCCCGACCGAAATCGCTATTTCCGACCGCCGTGAGGCAGAGCTGGCGAAGAACGGCTTCATGCCGCTGCTGCACAAGAAAAACACTGACTTCGCCGCATTCATCGGCGCCCAGTCGCTGCAAAAGCCGGCCGAATACGACGACCCGGACGCCACCGCCAACGCCAACCTGGCTGCGCGCCTGCCGTACCTGTTCGCCACCTGCCGTTTCGCCCATTACCTCAAGTGCATCGTTCGCGACAAGATTGGCTCGTTCAAGGAAAAGGACGAGATGCAGCGCTGGCTGCAGGACTGGATCCTCAACTACGTCGACGGCGATCCGGCGCACTCCACCGAGACCACCAAGGCCCAGCACCCACTGGCGGCTGCCGAAGTGGTGGTCGAGGAAGTCGAGGGCAACCCGGGTTACTACAACTCGCGCTTCTACCTGCGCCCGCACTACCAGCTCGAAGGGCTGACCGTGTCGCTGCGCCTGGTTTCCAAGCTGCCATCGGCCAAGAGCGCCTAAACCTCGCGAAGGGGCGGCATCGCCGCCCTCTAGCACTGCCAAACGACGCGACATTCCGGAGACATCATGGCTGTAGATATTTTCATCAAGATCGGCGACATCAAGGGCGAGTCCATGGACAAGGCCCACAAGGACGAGATCGACGTGCTCAACTGGAGCTGGGGCATGTCCCAGTCCGGCAACATGCACATGGGCGGTGGCGGCGGTGCCGGGAAGGTCAATATCCAGGACCTGTCGATCACCAAGTACGTCGACAAATCCAGCCCGAACCTGATGGCCCACTGCTCCAGCGGCAAGCACATCGACAAGGTCAAGCTGACCGTGCGTAAAGCCGGCGGCGAAAGCCAGGTCGAGTACCTGATCATCAACCTTGAAGAAGTGCTGATCAGCTCGCTGAGCACCGGCGGCTCGGGCAGCGATGATCGCCTGACCGAAAACGTCACCCTGAACTTCGCCAAGGTCACTGTCGACTACCAACCGCAGAAGGCCGATGGTTCCAAGGAAGGCGGGCCGATCAAGTACGGCTGGAACGTGCGCTCCAACGTCAAGATCTGATCTGGGCGTCGTCTTTTTCGCGGGCAAGCCCGCTCCCACAATGGCCATCGGTTGCCCCTGTGGGAGCGGGCTTGCTCGCGAAGCAGGCGACGCGGTCCCGAACTGTTCCAGCGGAGTTTTTCCGTGGTAGCCAACATCGCCGCCCGCGACCTTCTGCAACCCTCGTTACTGGATCGTCTGACCGACGACGAGCCCGGCAACCTGCAGGAAGCCGCCGACAAACGCGTGCTGTCCTTGCAACAGCTCAAGGCCTCGGTGCTGCGCGACCTGACCTGGCTGCTCAACACCACTTCGCTGCTCGACACCCAGGCGACCCTGCACACACCAGCCGGTGCCTCGGTGATCAACTATGGCCTGCCCGCCCTGGCCGGCAACAGTGCCTCGAATATCGACCTGGCCGCCCTGGAGCGCATCATCCACCAGGCCATCGCCACCTACGAACCACGCATTCTTGCCCACACCCTGAAAGTGCGGGCCCAGGCGGCGCCCGGCGAGATGAACGCCAACGCCCTGAGCTTCGAGATCGAAGGCGACCTGTGGGCGCAACCGGCCGCCCTGCCCTTGCTGCTGCAGACTGACCTGGACCTGGAGTCGGGCCATGTGCGCGTGGCCCCCGCCGACCGCCGGAGACGTGCATGAACCCGCGCCTGCTCGAGCTGTACAACCAGGAGCTGCAGCACATCCGCGAAAGCGCGGCAGAGTTCGCCAAGGAATACCCGAAGATCGCCGGCCGCCTGACCCTGTCCGGCATCGACTGCGCCGACCCGTATGTCGAGCGGCTGCTGGAGGGTTTTGCCTACCTGACGGCGCGGGTGCAGTTGAAGCTCGACGCCGAATACCCGACCTTCACCCACAACCTGCTGGAAATCGCCTACCCGCACTACCTGGCGCCGACGCCGTCGATGACCGTGGTGCAGATGCAGACCGACCCCGACGAAGGCTCGCTCAGCGCCGGTTTCCAGCTGCCGCGGGGCAGCGTGCTGCGCGCCAACCTTGGCCGTGATACGCAGACGCCCTGTGAGTTTCGCAGCACCCAGGACGTCACCCTTTGGCCCCTGCACGTGGCCCGCGCCGAGTACTTCGGCAACCCCGGCGCGGTGCTCGGCCGGCTTGCCAGCAGCGAACCCAAGGCCCGCGCCGGGCTGCGCCTGACCCTGCGCAGCGGCGCTGAAGTGCCGTTCGCCAGCCTGCCATTGAAGCACCTGCCGCTGTACCTCAACGGCGCCGACGAAACGCCGTTTCGCCTCTACGAGCAACTGCTGGGCAATGCCTGCGCGGTGTTCGTTCGCCAGCCAGGGGCTGACTGGGTCGAGCGCATCCCCGTCGAGCAAGCCTTGCTACCCTGCGGCTTCGATGACCAGGAGGCGGCGCTGCCGGTGGTGCCCCAGGCGTTTCAGGGCTACCGCTTGCTGCAAGAATACTTCGCCCTGCCGCAGCGCTTTCTGTTCGTCGATTTCGCCGGCCTGGAGCGCGCGGTCAAACGCTGCAGCGGCCAAGAGCTGGAGCTGCTGATCTTGTTCGAGCGCTTCGACCAGAGCCTGGAAAGCAGCGTCACGGCCACCCAGTTCGTGCCCTTCTGTACCCCGGCGATCAACCTGTTCCCGCGTCGGGTCGACCGCATTCACCTGAGCGACAAGGTCAACGAACACCATGTGATTGCCGACCGCACCCGGCCGACCGATTTCGAGATCCACTCGCTGCACCGGGTAACTGGCCATGGCACCGGCGCCGATCAAGAATTCCTGCCGTTCTACGCCGTACGCGATCCGTCGCGCTATGGCCGCGAGCAGTCCTACTACATCGTGCGCCGTGAGCCGCGCGTGCTGTCCAGCGAACAGCGGCGCAATGGCACCCGTTCGAGCTACATGGGCAGCGAGACCTTCGTCAGCCTGGTCGACGGCCAACAGGCGCCGTATCGCCACGACCTGCGCCAGCTGGGCATCAGCGCGCTGTGCAGTAACCGCGACCTGCCGCTGTTCATGAACATCGGCGACGGCCGTAGCGACTTCAGCCTGGCCGACAGCGCCCCGGTGTCGGCCGTGCGCTGCCTGGCCGGGCCGAGCCGCCCGCGCGCCAGCCACGCCCACGACAACCGCGCCTGGCGGCTGATCAGCCAGCTGTCGCTGAACTACCTGTCGCTGACCGAGCAAGGCCAGGGCGCAGCCGCCCTGCGCGAGTTGCTCCGGCTGTATGGCGACAGCCAGGACAGCGCGCTGCAATTGCAGATCGACGGCCTGCGCGAGGTCAGCAGCAGAGCCTGCACCCGGCGCCTGCCGATGCCCGGGCCGATCGTTTTCGGCCGTGGCCTGGAGATCACCCTGGCGTTCGACGAGAACGCCTTCCGCGGCACCGGGGTGTTTCTGCTCGGCGCGGTGTTCGAACGTTTCCTCACCCGTTACGTGTCCATCAACAGCTTCACCGAAACCGTGCTGCGCACCACTGAGCGCGGCGAGATCATGCGATGGAAAGCCAAGCCCGGACGCCGACCGACCCTGTGAACACGCTCGAGGCCATGCAGGCCGAGCCCTGGGAGTACGATTTCTTCCAGGCCCTGCGCCGGCTCGAAGCAGAACACCCCGACCTGCCACGCTTCGGCCATTCGCTGCGCCTGGCCGATGAGCCGGTGCGCCTTGGCCAGCGCCTGGACTGCGCGTTCGCCCCGGCAACCCTGGCCTCGGTAAGCCCAGCTGAAGAACAGCGGCCTGCGCGCCTCGAGCAGTTCTTCTTCGGCCTCGGCGGCCCCAACGGGCCACTGCCGCTGCACCTCACCGAACACATGCGCGAACGCCAGCGCAATCACGCCGACCATACCAGCAAGCGCTTCCTGGACATCTTCCACCACCGCCTGCTGAGCCTGTTCTACCGGGCCTGGGCCGAGGCGCGGCCAACGGTCAGCCACGACCGCCCGGGTGATGACTACTGGGCCGCGCGCCTGGCCGCCCTGAGCGGCCGTGGCCTGCCGGCCCTGCAAGGCCAGGGGCCTTTGGCCGATACCGCCAAGCTGCATTTCTCCGGCCACCTGGCCGCGCAAACCCGCTACCCCGATGGGCTGTGCAGCATCTTGGCCAGTTACTTCGGCGTGCCGGTGAAACTTGAAGAGTACGTCGGCCAATGGCTTGAGCTGCCCGAGCGCAGCCAGCTCGGCGTGCGCGCCAATCGCCTGGGGGTGGATCTGTGCCTGGGCCGCTACGTCTGGGACCGTCAGCACAAGTTTCGCCTGTGCCTGGGCCCGCTGACCCTCGACCAGTACCACGCCCTGCTGCCCGGCGGCAGCGCATTCATCGAACTGGCCGCCTGGGTCGCGGAGTACCAGGGCCACGAGCTGGACTGGGATTTGAACCTGATTCTGCAACGCGAGCAGGTCCCCGCCCTGCAACTCAATGCAGGCCAACGCCTGGGCTTCGATACTTGGCTCGGCCAGCCAGCACGCGATGCCAACGATCTCAAGCTAGCCCGGTATTACGCCGAGCAGCCACTCACACCACCGGGTACAAGGAGTCAGCAACATGGGTGAAATCAGCCGCGCCGCGCTGTTCGGCAAACTCAACAGCGTCGCCTACAAGGCGATCGAAGCCGCCACCGTGTTCTGCAAGTTGCGGGGTAATCCGTACGTGGAACTGGCGCACTGGCTGCACCAGTTGCTGCAACTCCAGGACTCGGACCTGCACCGCATCGTACGCCAGTGCAACATCGAACCTGCGCGCCTGGCGCGGGATTTGACCGACGCGCTGGACCGCCTGCCTCGCGGCTCGACCTCGATCACCGACCTGTCATCGCAAGTCGAGGAAGCGGTCGAGCGCGGCTGGGTCTACGGCAGCCTGATGTTCGGCCAAAGCCAGGTGCGTACCGGCTACCTGTTGCTGGGCATCCTCAAGACACCAAGCCTGCGCAACGCCCTGCTGGGGCTGTCCAGCGAGTTCGCCAAGATCAAGGTCGAGGCTTTGAGCGAGCGTTTCGATGAGTATGTCGGCGACTCGCCCGAGAACAACCTGGGTGCCAGCGACGGCTTCACTGCCGCCGCTCCCGGCGAGGCCAGCGGCGCTGTAGCGCCCGCGGCAATGGGCAAGCAGGAAGCGCTCAAGCGCTTTACCGTCGACCTCACCGAGCAGGCCCGCAGCGGCAAGCTCGACCCCATCGTCGGCCGTGACGAAGAGATTCGCCAACTGGTCGACATCCTCATGCGCCGCCGGCAGAACAACCCGATCCTTACCGGTGAGGCTGGAGTTGGCAAAACGGCGGTGGTCGAAGGTTTCGCCCTGCGTATCGTCGCTGGCGACGTACCGCCAGCGCTCAAGGACGTCGAGCTGCGCAGCCTGGATGTTGGCCTGCTGCAGGCCGGTGCGAGCATGAAAGGCGAATTCGAACAGCGCCTGCGCCAGGTGATCGAGGATGTCCAGGCCTCGCCCAAGCCGATCATCCTGTTCATCGATGAAGCGCACACCTTGGTCGGCGCAGGCGGCGCAGCCGGTACCGGGGATGCGGCCAACCTGCTCAAACCGGCACTGGCGCGCGGCAGCCTGCGCACCGTGGCTGCGACCACCTGGGCCGAGTACAAGAAGCACATCGAGAAAGACCCGGCCCTGACCCGGCGCTTCCAGGTGGTGCAAGTGGCCGAGCCGAGCGAAGACAAGGCGCTGCTGATGATGCGCGGCGTTGCCTCCACCATGGAAAAACACCATCAGGTGCAAATCCTCGACGAGGCCCTGGAGGCCGCGGTCAAGCTGTCGCACCGCTACATCCCGGCGCGTCAGTTGCCCGACAAGTCGGTCAGCCTGCTCGACACCGCCTGCGCACGCGTGGCGATCAGCCTGCATGCGGTCCCGGCCGAGGTCGACGACAGCCGCCGACGCATCGAGGCCCTGCAGGTAGAGCTGCAGATCATCGCCCGCGAAAGCGCCATCGGCGTCGACACCGTCCAGCGCCAAGCCAAGGTCGAGGCCAGCCTGAGCGAAGAGCGCCAGCGCCTCACCGAGCTGGAAAGCCGTTGGGCCGAAGAAAAAGCCCTGGTCGATGAGCTGCTGGCCACTCGCGCGCAATTGCGCGAACACGTCGGCGTGGTCGATCAGCAGATCGACGTTCAGGGCAGCCATGCCCTGCGCGAGCAATTGATCGACCTGCAACAGCGCCTGAGCGCGCTGCAAGGCGAGTCGCCGCTGATTCTGCCAACCGTGGACTACCAAGCGGTGGCTTCGGTGGTCGCGGACTGGACCGGCATTCCGGTCGGACGCATGGCGCGCAACGAAATCGAGACGGTGCTCAACCTCGACAGCCACCTGGCCAAGCGCATCATCGGCCAGGACCACGCCCTGCAGATGATCGCCAAGCGCATCCAGACCTCGCGCGCAGGCCTGGACAACCCGAACAAGCCGATTGGCGTATTCATGCTCGCCGGCACCTCTGGGGTAGGCAAGACCGAGACCGCCCTGGCCCTGGCCGAAGCGCTGTATGGCGGTGAGCAGAACCTGATCACCATCAACATGAGCGAGTTCCAGGAAGCCCACACCGTGTCGACCCTCAAGGGTGCGCCACCCGGCTATGTCGGCTACGGCGAAGGCGGGGTACTGACCGAGGCGGTGCGTCGTCGGCCGTACAGCGTGGTGCTGCTCGACGAGGTGGAAAAGGCCCACCCGGATGTGCACGAGATCTTCTTCCAGGTGTTCGACAAGGGCGTCATGGAGGATGGCGAAGGTCGCCAGATCGATTTTCGCAATACCCTGATCCTGCTCACCACCAACGCCGGCACCGAGCTGATCGCCAGCACCTGCAACGACCCGCAAGCGCTGCCCGATCCCGAGTCGGTCGCCAGCGCGTTGCGCAAGCCGTTGCTGGAAATATTCCCGCCGGCGCTGCTCGGCCGGTTGGTGACCATCCCTTACTACCCGCTCAGCGATGCCATGCTCAAGGCCATCACTCGGTTGCAACTGGAGCGCATCCGCAAGCGCGTGGAGAGCACCCACAAGGTGGGCTTCGCCTACGACGAAGGCGTGGTCGAGCTGATCGTCTCGCGCTGCACCGAGAGCGAAAGCGGCGGACGCATGATCGACGCGATCCTGACCAATGGCCTGCTGCCGGACATGAGCCGCGAGTTCCTCACGCGCCTGCTCGAAGGCAAGCCGCTGGCCAGCGTCAGCATCCGCCGCCGCAACAATGACCTGCACTACGACTTCAGCGCCGCCAGCTGACAGGACCTTTCATGCTGTTCAAGCAACTCACGCGCCTGGCGCAGATCAATAGCCCTCTGGGCCCAGACGTGCTGCTGCTCAGCGAGATGGGCGGCAGCGAAGAACTCGGCCGCCTGTTCGACTATGAGCTGCAACTGACCAGCGACGATCCGGCGATCGACCTCAACCAACTGCTCGGCAAGCCGATGAGCCTGTCATTGCAGCTGAGCCTGGGTGGCTCGCGCTATTTCCATGGCATCGTCGCGCGCTGCAGCCAGTCGGTCGACCGTGGCCAGTTCGCCAGCTATCGGGTGACCCTGCGCCCGTGGCTGTGGCTGCTGACGCGCACCAGCGACTGCCGGATCTTCCAGCACTTGAGCGCGCCGCAGATCATCAAGCAGGTGTTCCGCGACCTGGGTTTCTCCGATTTCGAGGACGCCCTGAGCCGCAGCTATCGCGAGCGCGAATACTGCGTGCAGTACCGCGAGACCAGCTTCGAGTTCGTCAGCCGGCTGATGGAGGAAGAAGGCATCTACTACTTCTTCCGCCACGAACAAGAGCGCCACGTGCTGGTGCTGGCCGACGCCTACGGCGCCCACAACAAGGCGCCGGGCTACGAGTCGGTGCCCTTCTATCCCCCGGATGGACAGCACCGCGAACGCGACCATATCAATGACTGGCACCTTGCCCAGGAAGTGCAGCCAGGCTCGCTTGAGCTCAACGACTACGACTTCCAGCGCCCCAGCGCACGCATCGACGTACGCTCGGCGATGCCACGCCCGCACCAGGCCGGCGACTATCCGCTGTTCGACTACCCTGGCGCCTACGAACAGTCGCAGGACGGCGAGCACTATGCGCGCACCCGCCTGGAGTCGCTGCAAAGCCTGCACGAGCGGGTCGAGCTGCGCGGCAACGCCCGCGGCCTGGGTAGCGGCCATCTGTTCAGCCTCAGCGGCTTTACCCGCCAGGACCAGAACCGCGAGTACCTGATCGTCTCTGCCCGTTACTACGTGGTCCAGGAGCGCCTGGAGACCGGCGGGGGCAGCGGCTCGGCGCAGTTCGAAAGCAACCTCAGCTGCATCGCTGCGCAGCAGAGCTATCGGCCGGTTTCGAGCACCATGCGACCGATCGTCAAAGGTCCGCAGACCGCCGTGGTAGTAGGCCCCGCCGGCGAAGAGATCTGGACCGACCAGTACGGCCGGGTCAAGGTGCATTTCCACTGGGACCGGCATGACCAATCCAACGAAAACAGCTCCTGCTGGATTCGTGTGTCCCAGGCCTGGGCTGGCAAGAACTGGGGTTCGATGCAGATCCCACGAATTGGCCAGGAGGTGATCGTCAGTTTCCTCGAAGGCGACCCTGACCGACCGATCATTACCGGGCGCGTCTACAACGCTGAACAAACGGTGCCTTACGACCTGCCCGGCAATGCCACCCAGAGCGGCATGAAGAGCCGTTCGAGCAAGGGCGGCAGCCCGGCCAACTTCAATGAAATCCGCATGGAAGACAAGAAGGGGGCCGAGCAGCTGTACGTGCATGCCGAGCGCAACATGGACACCGTGGTCGAGCAGAGCGAGACCCTTTCGGTAGGCATCAACCGCACCCAGAGCGTCGGCATGCTGGAGACCATCACCATCGGCCAGGACCGCTTGCGCGCAGTGCGCCGCGACGAGGTCCTGCTGGTCGGCGCGAGCAAACGCGACAGCATCGGCAACAGCTACCTGCTGGAAGTGGGTGACAACCTGCGGCTGGTCTGCGGCAAGAGCGTGATCGAGCTCAATGCCAGTGGGCAGATCAACCTCAGCTGCGTGCAGTTCAGCTTCCACGCCAGCAAAGATGCCGAGATCAACACGGACGGCACCCTCGACCTGAACGTTGGCAGCGGTGCGCAAACCGCAGCGAATGAGCAAGGTGTGCAGAAAAAAATCCAGGACTCGGTCAAGGCCATGTTCCCCGACTCCAGCAAGTAACGAGATGCCCAATGAGCTACCGCCTCAACGAATTCCGCTTCGCCCTGCCTGACCCCACTGTGCAGGACTCCACGATCAATATCCTGCGCTTCGAGGCCTTGGGCACCTCCTTGATCGTCAGCCGTAGCCTGTTGGCCGAGGGCGAGACCTTGCAAAGCAACTTCGATGGCCAATTGCAGCGCCTGCAACAGCAGGTCAAGGACCTCAACTTCCAGCCCGCCCAGGCGGTGCGCGTGGGCGCCACAGGCATTGACGCGATCGAGCTGAGCAGCCAGTTCAGCAAGGGCCAGGAGAAGGTCTACCAGTACCAGCTGGCTTTTGTGCTGCCCGGCACTCGCCGGATGTTCGCGCTCAGCTACGTCAAGCCGCAGCCGCTGGGCGAAGCTGAGGCAGCGCATTGGCTGGCGATCAAACAATCGCTCGACTTCGACAACCTCGGCTGATCCCCTTCCATGTCTGACGCTCTGTGGGCGGCACGCGAAGGCGATGCCCTGTTGCACACCTCGATGATGGCCGACATCGTCGGCGGCGTGCTGGAAGTTGCTGCCACCGTGGCCATCGGCGCCCTGGCGACGGCAGCCGTCGCTGCGGCCCTGGGCATCACCGTAGCCACTGGCGGGCTGGGCTGCTTCGTGCTCGGCGCAGTGGTGGGCCTGGTGGTGGGTGTGGCCATGGCGGCGACCGGCGCCGACACTGGGCTCAGTCGATTATGTGAGGGTATCGGCAATTTTTTGTTTCCGCCCTCGGTGCAGGCGACCATCGCTTCAGGCTCCCCCGACACCAAGACCAACGGTAAACCGGCAGCCCGCGCAGCAGGTGTGGTTATCGCCCCCCCCGCGCCACTGGAAGGCGGCGCAGAGGGTGCCGATGAGCCTGAGGAAACCTTCCTGGACATGGCCAAGGGGTTCTTCTCGCAGATGTGGCGCCCCACCGTCGCCAGCCCCGCCGCCAACACCCAGGAAGCCAACGACGACAAGGTCGTGTGCAGCAAGCACCCGCCGATGCCGCCGCAATACCTTGCCGAGGGTTCGAGCAAGGTCTTGATCAACGGCCATCCGGCTGCGCGCAGTGGCGACCGCAGCACCTGTGAAGCGGTGATCGTCGACGGTGGGCTGGTGTCGAACAATGTGCGCATCGGCGGCGAGCCTATCGTGGTCCGCGAGATACGCAGCGGCAAGACGCCTGGGATCGGCCTGGCGATCACTGCCTTGATGCTGTTGCGCGGGCGTGGTGGCAAGTTCTACAGCCGGTTTGGCTGCATGCTGATCGGTGGCGTGAGCAGCTATGTCAGCGGTCAGGTCACCAGCGCCCTCACCTCTGCCATCGTCGGCTCGCCGAATCCGGTCCACGCGCCCACTGGCGCCAAGTTGCTCAACGGCGAGGAGGACCTGGACTTCAACCTGCCAGGCCCGATCCCGCTGCCCTGGCAGCGCTACTACAACAGCCGCGATGAACGCCGCGACGGGCTGTTTGGCCCCGGCTGGAGCGTGGCTTACGAAGTCTTCGTCGAGTTCAAGCGTGACGCGGGCACAGAACGCCTGCTGTTCACCGATGAGCAAGCCAGAGTCATCGACATGGGGCAGATCCCCAAGGGCGATGCGGTATTCAGTGCCAGTGAAGGCTTGAGCGTACGTCACGCCCTCAATGGCGAACTGCTGATCGAAAGCCTGCAAGGGGTGTACCGGCTGTTCGAGCCTACGCCAGGCAACCCTGACCGCCTGCGCCTGAGCCAGCTGGGCGACCGCAACGACAACCGCCTTTACCTGGACTACGACGACCTCGGCCGTCTAGCACGCTTGCGCGACAGTAGCGGGCAGATCGAGATCCACCTGCGCTATTGCAGCCAGTGGCCACAGCGGCTGCTCGCGGTTGATCGTCACTACCCTCAGGCAAATCAGCCCCAGCCCAGCCGGGAAACACTGGTCAGCTACCGCTATGACGCCAACGGCAACCTGGCCCAGGTTGAAGACGCCCTGGCCCGCCCCACCCGACAGTTCGGCTACGATGGCGGCGCTCGCCTGACCCTGCACCAGACCTACGACGGCCTGCAGTGCTGCTATGAGTGGGCGAGTTTCGACGATGGTTGGCGGGTGGTCCGACACTGGACCAACGAAGGCGACGAGTATCGCTTCGAGTATGACCTTGGCGCGGGCATTACGCGTATCACCGATGGCCTGCAACGGGTCTCGACCCGTCGTTGGAACCCGCAGTATCAGGTCACCTCGTTCACCAATGCGCTGGGCGACACCTGGCACTTCGAGTGGAACGATGAGCGCCAACTGCTCGGCGCCCAGGCGCCCGATGGTGGCCAATGGCAGTACTTTTATGACGAATCGGGCAACCTGGCCGAGAGTATCGACCCACTGGGGCGCAGCGAGTCGTTTCAGTGGCTGGAGCACTGGGCCTTGCCGCGCGCGCGCACCGACAGGGCGGGCAATCGTTGGCAGTATCGCTATGACCCGCGTGGCAATCGCACCCGTGAGACCGACCCGCTGGGCCAGGTCACACGCTACCGCTACGACGCGCACGGCCAGGTTGTGGAAATCATCGATGCGGCAGGCAAGCACAAGCAACTGCACTGGAACCCACTGGGCCAACTCAAGCGCTATACCGATTGTTCTGCTGCAACAACCCGCTTCGACTATGATCACCGCGGCCACTTGCAGGCAGTGACCAATGCCTTGGGTGAATGCACCACCTATGAGCGGGATATCCGTGGCTACCTGACCGCCATCGTGCAGCCTGACGGTCGTCGGGAGCACTTCGAGCACGACGCCCTGGGCCGTCTGGTGCGCTACAGCGATACGGGCGGGCAGACCAGCCTCTACAGTTTCAATCGGCAAGGCAAAGCCTGGAAAAGCATCGACCCCCTCGGTCATCAGGTGGAGTACCGCTACGATCCCTACGGTCGCTTGACTGCCCTGAGCAATGCCAACGGCGAGCACTATCGGTTCAGTTGGGACCCGCTCGATCGCTTGATTGACCAGCAAGAGCTGGACGGCGGTGGACGCCGCTACCGCTATGACGCCACGGACAACCTGATCGCGCTGGAGTTTTACCCCTCGCCCGAGTTCGCCGAGGCGAACCCAGCGGCAATCGTCCATCAGTACACCCGCGATGCCGGTGGGCGAATGGTCGCCAAGACCACCGACGATGGTTTTACCGAGTATCGCTACGACGCGTTGGACCGACTGCTGGAAGTGCTCGGCACTGACCGCGACGGTAACACGCAACGGGTAGCGTTCGCCTATGACGCCTTGGGGCAAAACACCGAGGAGCACACTGCAGGCGGGGTACTGAGGCGGGTCTACGATGAACTGGGCAATCCCCTGCAAACCCAGTTGCCTGACGGCCGCTGGCTCAATCGGCATTTCTACGGCAATGGCCATCTGCACCACATCAACCTCGACGGCCTGGTGCTTTGCGACTTCGAACGCGACCGCCTGCATCGGGAAACCTTGCGCGTGCAAGGTCGCCTGGCGACGCAAAGCGAGTACGACCGCAGCGGGCGGCTGCACCGACGCCAATCTCGCCAGCTCGACCAAGCCTCCCAGCTGCTGGCGCCGTTCCAGGACAGCTACCAGTGGAGCTTGGCCGATGATCTGGCGGGGCATTTCAGCCAGCAGCCCGGCCAACAGCACCAGCAGTGGCTACGCCACGATGCCGCCGGCCGGATAATCGCTCGCCAGGATGCTCACGATGGCACCCATGAAGCCTTCACCTACGATGCTGCCGCCAACCTGATAGACCCCGCGCAGGCGCCGGCCAAACCGGTTCGCCATAATCGCCTGAGCCACTACCAGGACAAACGCTACCGCTATGACGCCTTTGGCCGGTTGCTGGAAAAACGCAGCCGTCGCTGGGGCACACAGCACTTTCACTATGACGCCGAGCACCGCCTGGTACGGGTCGACAGCCATCAGGCAGGGCGCGAACGCGTGCTGCGCATGCGCTATGACCCGCTGGGACGCAGGCTGGAAAAAACCGAGTACGACGGCCAGGGTCGGCTGTTGAACCAGACCTGCTTCACTTGGGAGGGCCAGCGCCTGCTGAGCGAGCGACGCAATGGCCGCGCCAGCCTCTACGTCTATGCCAACGACGGCTTCGAGCCACTTGCGCGCATCGACGGCCAGGGCCAGACGCAGCAGGTCTGCCACTTCCATAACGACGTCAATGGCCTGCCGAACAAGCTGACCGACGACCAGGGCCAGCTGCTCTGGCAAGCGAGCTATCAGGTGTGGGGCAATACCTTGCGCGAGGAGCGCGAGGCGCGCTTCATCGACGAGCAGAATCTGCGCTTTCAGGGCCAGTACCTTGATCGCGAAACCGGCCTGCACTACAACCTGCACCGTTACTACGACCCCGATATCGGGCGCTTCACCCAACCGGACCCGATTGGCCTGTACGGTGGCCTGAACCTGTATGCCTATGGGCCCAACCCGTTCACCTGGATCGACCCGCTCGGCCTGGATGGCATCTTCACCCGAACGGTGTTCGAGGCGCCTTCTGGCAATGTGCATACGGTCTATCAGCAGGAGATCGACTGGGACTTGAAGGTCAATACACGTAATGGCGTGAAAACCAACCGTCAGCTGGTGCTGGAAGAGCAGCGCAGTCCGATGATCATCAAGAACGGCAAGTACGAGGTGGTCCACCTGCACCACTCCAAGCAGAATGGCATCGGATCCTTGTTCGAACTGTCGGCCGATACCCATAATCGGTTCCAAAAGAGCAAGGCGCTGCATCCGCACTTGCCCAATGCTCACCCACACAATCCGGTCAACCGTAGCGCGTTTGACATTGACCGTGAGGCATACTGGAAACAACGTGCCACTGCCTCCATCAAGGGCGGTGGCAAACCAAACCGCTGTGGAGCCTGACATGCTTTCCGAAAAACTGATCAACCACTGCAAGACCAAAGGCTGGTGGTTCGATGATGCCTCTGAAGAATACCGCCAAGCGTTGCTTGGCCTTGGCCTCCCCATGGACTCTGATTTCGTGCGCTTCTTCCTGCATGCCGAAGACGGCCCGACCTTTCTCAGTCGTCATGTGGAGATGTTTCAGGTGGGCTGGTTCCTGGTGAACTCCAGCTATCTGGGTAGTATCGAGGCTACCCATGAGATGGGGCTGCCAGAAGCATACCTGCCACTGGACGGGTTCCACTCCGAACACGGTTTCTTCTACAACCGCGATACAGGCGAAGTGCTTGAGCTGGAGGCCGGCCCGTTGCTGGTCGATTTCCTGGCAGGCAAGGTGAAACCTCAGTGGCCAGATTTCAACGCCTTCCTCGAATGGTATTTCGAACTGGATTGATCGCATTGCAAGTGGTCTTAGCGTAAGCAATCCATTGAACACAAGCTGCGCGCGCGCAAGAGTCTTTTACCGAAACCCCTGGTTTTCCGCGCGCCTGCTTTGCCTATCCTAGGTCGGGTCATCCTGCCTGCGATGGACCCATGAAAGAGTCGCTCCCCAGCCGCTACGCCTGCCTGGCCGCCTGCCTGATCTTCACCTTTGCCAGTATCCCTTTGCTCGCCCAGCACAGCTGGCTGTGGCCGTTTTGCGTGATCACTGCCCTGCTCAGCCTGGTCGGCCTCAACGACCTGCGCCAGAGCCATCACGCGGTGCGGCGCAACTACCCGATCCTGGGCAACATCCGTTACCTGATCGAAACCATTCGCCCGGAAATCCGCCAGTACCTGATCGAAGGTGATGACGACAAGCTGCCATTCTCCCGCGCGCAACGCTCACTGGTGTATGCCCGCGCCAAGAACGAGAGCGCCGAGAAAGCCTTTGGCACGCTCAATGACGTCTACAAGACCGGTTTCGAGTTCATCAGCCATTCGATGCTGCCGGTGCAAACGCCGGATCCGGCGTCGTTTCGCATCCGTATCGGCGGGCCGCAGTGCCTGCAACCCTATGCGGCATCGATCTTCAATATCTCGGCGATGAGCTTCGGCGCCCTTAGCGCCAACGCCATTGCCGCCCTGAACAAGGGCGCACGGCTGGGCCGCTTCGCCCATGACACCGGCGAAGGCAGTATCAGCCCCTACCATCGCGAGCACGGCGGCGACCTGATCTGGGAGATCGGCAGTGGCTACTTTGGCTGTCGCACCGACGAGGGCCGGTTCGATCCACAGCGCTTTGCCGAGCAGGCGCGCGATGGGCAAGTGAAGATGATCGAGATCAAGCTCAGCCAAGGCGCCAAGCCTGGCCACGGCGGGATCTTGCCGGGGCATAAGGTCAGCCCGGAAATCGCCGCCACCCGTGGCGTGCGCGAAGGTGAGGACTGCATCTCGCCGGCCGCCCACAGCGCCTTCCGCACCCCGGTCGAGCTGCTGCGCTTCGTCGCGTTGCTGCGGGAACTGTCTGGCGGCAAGCCGGTGGGCTTCAAGTTTTGCCTGGGGCATCCGTGGGAGTTCATGGCCATCGCCAAGGCCATGCTGGCCACCGGCATTACCCCGGACTTCATTGTCGTCGACGGCAGTGAAGGCGGCACGGGCGCGGCGCCGCGAGAGTTTTCCGACAATATCGGCGTACCGCTGCGGGAGGGCTTGATGTTCGTGCACAACACCCTGGTCGGCTTGAACCTGCGTGATCGGGTACGCATCGGCGCGGCGGGCAAGCTGGTCAGCGCATTCGATATCGCCAGCGTATTGGCCATTGGCGCCGACTGGGTCAACTCGGCGCGCGGCTTCATGTTCGCCATTGGCTGCATTCAGTCGCAGAGCTGCCATACCAACAAATGCCCGACTGGCGTGGCGACCCAGGATCCTCTGCGCCAGCGTGCGCTCGTGGTGCCGGAGAAGGCCAAGCGCGTGGCCAGCTTCCATCGCAACACCTTGCATGCCCTGGCCGAGATGCTCGCCGCAGCGGGGCTTGAGCATCCCTCGGAGCTCAAGCCCAAGCACCTGGCGCGGCGCATCAGCCCGAGTGAAATTGGCCTGTTCTCGCAGCTGCATACCTTCCTCAAGCCAGGTGAATTGCTCAGTGGCTCGATCGAAAGTGAGTTCTATGCGCGGATGTGGCGGATGGCGCGCAGTGACAGCTTTGCGCCAGAGACGGGAGAAATTGACAAGGCGCCAGCCGTGGCTACGGTACGCCGCAAACAAACAGCCCCGGCATAGGCCGGGGCTGTTTGAGACGCCAAGTCAGGATCAGAAGATGCTGATCGGGTACTCGACGAATACGCGGACTTCGTTACCGTCGTCGTTGTAGCCGTTTTGCTGAACGGCGTTGTTGGTACGCACGAACGAGCTACGCAGCTTGATCGACAGGTCCTTGGCCGGGCCGTCTTGAACGACGTAACGGATCTGGTTGAAGATCTCGCGCTCTTTACCCTCGCCGAAGCCTTGTGGGGCACCGACTTTACGGGTGTTGATGTTGTCACCAACAACGTAGGCGACCTTGTAGGTCAGGCCCGGTACGCCGAAGGCGCCGAAGTCCAGACCATAGCCCAGCTGCCAGGAACGCTCGTCTTCAGCGTTGAAGTCAGACCAGTAGGAGTTGGCCAGGTAGATGGTCGAACCACCGTCACCCACGCCACCCTCGTTCTGGTACCAGCCGTAGTTGTAGCCGGTGCTGCCGGTGCTGCGCTGGTGCGCCAGGGTGAACGAGTGCGGGCCGTAGGCGTAGGTAGCAGCCAGGCTCCAGATGGTGTTGGAGTCGCCATTGAGGCTGGCGGCGCGTACGTACTTGTTGTCGATGTCCGACTTGTAGCCGTTGAAGTCCAGGGTCAGCGACTGGTCAGCGGCAATCGGGAAGACGTAGTTCAAGCCCAGGTAGTGCTTCTTCATCACGTCTTCGTTGTCTGCGGTGTACAGCGAAGCGGTGAAGTTGTCGGTAACTTTGTAGCTACCACCGAGCACGTTGATCGACTTGAGGCCACCGCCGTCACGGCGCTCGGCGCTCTTGCGCGCTTCCTGGGTGAAACGACCGGCGTTCAGCTCCAGGCCTTCGATCTCCTTGGAGGTGATCAGGGTACCGGTGAAGCTTTCTGGCAGCAGACGGGCATCGTCGTATTGCAGAACCGGCAGGGCTGGCATCTGGTCACCGTACTTGAGCACGGTGTTGGAGATGCGGAACTTCACGGCCGCGCCAGCGCGGGCCAGGTTGTGCGGCGAGTTGGTTTTTTCGCCGTCGAAGGTGGGGTCGGAGCGCTTGAAGAAGTCGACGCCGCCACCTTGGTTGCGACCTTTACCACCGTCCAGACGCACCGCGTACAGGCCGAAGGCGTCAACGCCTACACCGACGGTGCCTTGGGTGAAGCCGGAGGAGAAGTTGGCGATGAACGCTTGGCCCCATTGGGACTGATCGTTGGTGCCGTGTTTCTTGTCACGATTGATGAAAGCGTTACGCAGGAGAACGTTTGCGTGGCTGTCTTCGATAAAGCCCTTGCTGTCGGCCTGCTCGTTGGCCTGTGCCTGGGTCGCGGCGATCATCGCCAAGGCGACCAGGCTGATCCTGGTTTTCAACATCTTATTTTCCTTATTTCTTAATCAAAAACGCTCTGCATTCTGACGCCAGGAACCAACGCCCCTTCGTAGGTTCGACGCTATGCGGATCCAACTGGAAGGCCCCACCGATACTTGCCTGGCGGGCCTTGTGCAGCTGCATGGCCAAGTCATGGCCGGCAGGCGTTGGCCGAATCCTATCCGCCCGCGCTTGAGGATGTCAAAAAATCGTGAAATGCAGGTCGATATAACCAAAATCACGCTTAGGTCTGGTGCATTTCAATGCATATCTGCCATTGCCTGGGGCAATCTGTCTCTTGTGCTGACATCCTGACTGTGGCCTGGCATTTACAAACTGATACATATGTAAAGACGAGTCTTTACAAATACCCAAGCACGAGTAAATAGCACGCATTATCATCCGCACCCTTTTTCCAATTACTGCCTTATGCGGATGTTTCCATGCGTGCTGCCTGCCGTCTTTCTCCTGTAACCCTCGGCCTGTCGCTGCTGTGCAGCGCAGGCGTTGCCCATGCTGCTACCACTACCCTGCCGGAGTTGTCGGTCACCGCCGACAGTGAACGCGAGCGCGATAACCCCAGAGTGAAAGAAGTAAGCACCGCGACCCGCACCTCGACCCCGGTGCGTTACGTGCCGCAGGCGATCGACACCCTCAAGACGCAAAATGTGCTGGACTACGGCAGCAGTTCGCTGGGCAAGGCACTCGAAGGCATCCCCAACGTCAGCAGCAGCGCCGACACGCGCTTCGACAGCGTGCGAATCCGCGGCTTCGATAGCAGCAACGACTTCTATCTCGATGGCGTGCGCGACGACAGCCAGTACATTCGCGACCTGCACAACATCGAGCGGGTCGATGTGCTCAAGGGCCCAGCGGCAGTGCTGTATGGCCGGGGCAGCCAAGGCGGTATCGTCAACCGGGTGAGCAAGGTGCCAGAACATGGCCGCCGCTCGAGCATCGAGGTCCAAGGCGGCAGCGAGGACCTGCGCAGCCTGTACGCCGACCTCAGCGCCGACCCTAGCGATGACATCAGCCTGCGCCTGAACCTGGGCAACCAGGACAACAACAGCTTCCGCGACGGTATCGATGGCAGCCGCCAGCTGTTCGCCCCCTCCATGAGCTGGCAACTGAGCGAAGATCTCAACTGGCTGGTGCAGTACGAATACAGCCGCTTCAACCGCACACCTGATCGCGGCATCCCAGGCGTCAATGGACGCCCGGCCGACGTTGGCCGCGACACCACCTATGGCGATACCCAGCGCGATTTCATCGACGACAAGAGCCAGTCGCTGCGCTCACGCCTGAACTACCAGCTCAGCGACACCTGGCAGCTGCGCCACACCCTGAGCCTGTTCCAGCTCGACAGTGATTTCGACAACACCTACGTGACCGCCTACAACGCCAGCAATAACACCGTCACTCGCCAGCGTTGGCAGCAGGACCTGAAGACCCGCAACCTGTTCAACAACCTCGAAGCCGAAGGCAACTTCGCCACCTGGAGCCTGGAACACAAGCTGCTGGTGGGCCTTGAGTTCGGTCATCAGCGCCGCGATCCTTTGCTGTACACCGCCGCAAAGCCTAAGGACGGCGGCACCCTGGTTCCGAGCCTGGACCTGAACAACCCCGACCGTAGCCTGCAACACAACGGCCGTATGGTGGTGTCGAGCAACAACCACAGCGTGGTCGACAGCCGCGGCCTGTACTTGCAGGACCAGATCCGCCTGAACGATCAGTGGCAGATCCTCGCTGGCGTGCGCTTCGATCAGTTCGAGGTGGAAACGACCAACCAGATTCGCAACCTGAGCGAAAAACAGGACAGCAACACCACCAGCCCCCGTCTGGGCGTGGTGTATTCGCCATGGCAAGACCATTCGTTCTATGCGTCCTGGAGCAAGACCTTCTCGCCGGTTGGCGGCGGGCTGATCGGCATCACCCCAGGCGCGCCTGGTAATGCCAACGACACCGGGCCAGAGCTCAGCCGGCAGAAGGAAATCGGCGTCAAGAGCGACTGGCTGGACGACCGCCTGACCACCACCCTCGCCGTCTATGAACTGGAGCTTTACAACCGCCGCACCCGCGACGCGAACAACCCAGAGCTGATTCAACTGAGCGGCCTGCAACGGTCACGCGGTATCGAGCTGACCGCCACCGGCAATATCGTTGGCAACTGGTACGTGCGCGGCGGGATCGGTATCCAGGACGCGATCATCGTCGAGGACAACAACGGCCAGGAGGGCAACCGGATCAACGACGTGGCCAAGCGTAACGGCAGCCTGTTCATCACCTGGAAGCCAGAGTTGGGCTGGTACGCAGAAACCGGCCTGACCCTGGTGGGCGAGCGCTATGCCGATAACCAGAACACCACGGTGTTGCCGGGCTATGGCCGCTGGGATGCACTGGCAGGGTTCCGTACCCGCGACTGGGATGTGCGCGCGGCGTTGAACAATATTGCCGACAAGACCTACTACGCCTCGGCAACCAGTGCGGCGCAGATTCAGGTGGGCGATCCGCGCAGCCTGGTGGTGACCGGCACGTACAATTTCTAGATTTGCAGGGTGCGTACCGCCCTCGGCCGGCACTGCCCCCCACAAACAAAAACGCCACCGCATGATCGCGGTGGCGTTTTTCATTCATCCGTAAGTACTACCCGGTCAATGCCAGACAGCCATCAGAGCCTCAAGCTCTGCTTCACTGATCAAGCCTTGCGGATAGCGCCCATCCAGCAGACGTCGCGGGTCGGTCGTCCTGACCCGTTTGCTTCCATGGTGTCTCAACCACTGCGTCAATATTTTGAGCGATTCGTGATTCACTGCCGATGGGGGCAAAGCCGACTCACTTGCTGCATTCATCTCTACACAAACTCCCTGGGCCCGTGAGCGGCTAACTTACGTGGGTTTTGTTACAGATCGGAGTAGTCCTATCTGTTTGAAACACAATGGAAAACAATACAAAACGTATGCCATTCCCCGCGCCAGCCGTCGCACCAACAAAAAAGCCCGTCATCGCGACGGGCCTTTTCATTTGCCAAGAGGTTAGCGCTTGATCGGCGCCGGTTGCTGCTGGGTCAGGCAGTGAATGTTGCCACCGCCCAGAAGCAACTCACGACCCGGGATCATCACCACTTCATGATTAGGGAAGACCTTGGCCAGAATCGCTCTAGCTTCGGCATCTGCCGGATCGTCGAAGCTCGGCGCGATGATCCCGCCATTGACGATCAGGAAGTTCACATAGGAGCCAGCCAGGCGCACCGATGGATCACGCTCCTGGCTGCCGGCGACCTGATCGACCCCGGCGCACTCTTCTTCAGTCGCGAACAGTGGTCCAGGAATGGGCATCTTGTGCACCACGAACTCGCGCCCTTTGGCATCACGGGTGTTTTTCAGCACCTCGAAGGCCGCGTGGCAGCGGGCGTAGTTGGGGTCGTTGGAATCATCGGTCCAGGCCAGTAACACTTCACCTGGGGCGACGTAACAGCAGAAGTTGTCGACGTGGCCGTCGGTCTCATCGTTGTACAAGCCATCTGGCAGCCAGACGATGGTATCGACTGCCAACTGCTCGCGCAGGATCTGCTCGATCTGCTCGCGGTCCAGGTGTGGGTTGCGGTTGCGATTGAGCAGGCATTCCTCGGTGGTGATCAGGGTGCCTTCACCGTCGACGTGGATCGAGCCGCCTTCGAGCACGAAACCTTCGGTCTGGTAGCGCTGGCAGCGCTCCATTTCCAGCACCTTGGCAGCCAGCTCTTCATCGCGGTTCCACGGCGCATAGAGGCCGCCGTCGAAGCCGCCCCAGGCGTTGAAGCCCCAATCTACACCGCGCACTTCGCCGTGGTCATTGATGACGAAGGTTGGGCCGGTGTCGCGCACCCACGCATCGTCGTTGCTGATTTCCACCACGCGGATGTTCGGCACGTCGAGTTGGCGCCGAGCGTTCTCGTATTGGCCGGCGGAAACGCCGACGGTCACCGGCTCGAAGTGGGCGATGGCCTTGGCCAGGGTGACATGCGCAGCCTGTGCTGGCTTGCCGCCCAGACGCCAGTTGTCAGGGCGCTCCGGCCAGACCATCCAGACCTGGGTCTGCGGCGCCCATTCGGCTGGCATGTGGAAGCCGTCGGCACGCGGGGTCGAATTGAGGGTTTTCATCAGTAGCCTCTGGAAAAACTGTCGGAGGGTCTGGGTCGCGCTGCGGCCCGAGGGTCAATGACCCGCATTTATATCCGATAAATATCGGCTTTAAAAGCGATCAAAGAGACCGTTTAGATATAAAAAGCTCGATCTAACCGATATGAATCGATTTGACCGAGCCATTCGCCCGCTGTTAGAGACCTTCAGCCAAGATCTTATCCACACAATCGACGAAGTAATCCACACTCGCCCGCGTGGTACACATCGGCGGTTTGATCTTGAGGATGTTCAAGTAATCGCCGGTTGGCTGCATGAAGATGCCCAGATCGCGCAAGCGATTGCACAGGATCATGGTCTCCTCACTGGCCGGCTCCAGTGTGTCGCGATCGCGTACCAGTTCCAGTCCCAGGTAGAAACCCGACCCATGGGCGGCGCCGGCCAGCGGATGTTTATCGACCAAAGCCTGCAAGCGCGCCTTGAAGTAGGCGCCGACCTCACGGGTGTTCTGCCACAGGCCCTCGTCGTGCATCACGTCCAGCACTGCCAGGCCGATCCGGCAACTGACGGGGCTGCCGCCTGCGGAGGAGAAGAAGTAGCCCTCGGCTTCCAGCGCCTCGGCGATTTCGCGGCGAGTGATCACTGCGCCCAGCGGCTGGCCGTTGCCCATGCCCTTGGCCATGGTGATGATGTCCGGGACCACGCCCTGCTCCTCGAAGCCCCAGAAATACTCGCCCAGCCGACCGTAGCCGACCTGCACCTCGTCGGCGATGCACACCCCGCCACGGGCGCGCACCTTGGCGTAGGCATCGCGCAGATAACCTGCCGGCAACGAGATCCCCCCGGCGTTGCCGTACACCGGCTCGCAGATCATGCCGGCCAGCTGGCGCCCGCGCGCATCGAGGTCGGCAAGCTTGGCATCGACGTCACGCAGGTAGTCGGCGGCGCTGTCCGGCCCGCGATAACGGCCACGGAAGGTGTTCGGCGCCTCGACCGGGTGGACCCAATCCGGCCGGGTTTCCAGCGCTTGCGGGTTATCGGCGATGGAGGTGGAAATAGCATCGGTGGCCACCGACCAGCCGTGATAGGCCTCCAGCACGCTGAGCAGGTCGCGCCCGCCGCTGTAGGCCCAGGCCAGGCGAATTGCCAGGTCGTTGGCCTCGGTGCCGCTGTTGACCAGAAACACCCGGTCAAAGCCAGGCGGCGCCAGGGCCAGCAGGCGCTCGGAGAACTCGGCGATGGCCGCGTAGTGAAAGCGCGAGTTGGTGTTGAGCAGCGACCACTGGCGCGCCGACTCTGCGGCCATACGCGGGTGACCATGGCCGAGCACCGCCACGTTATTGAGCATGTCCAAGTACGAGCGGCCATGCATGTCGATCAGGTAGTTGCGCCAGCCCCGCTCGATATGCGGCGGCTGGGCATAGTAGTGCTTCTGCGAACGGGCAAAGCTGGCGTCGCGACGGGCCAGCAGCGCTTGGGCGTCGGGCAATGGCTCGGCATCGCAGGCAAAGCCGAGCAAAGGCTGCGGCGACGGGCACAGGGCCAACCAGGCGGCGGCTGCCGACGGCTTGGCGAAGAACGGCGGCTGCAGCGCATCTTCGCGACACAGCTGCACACTCAAAAAGCCACAGGCCGTACCCAGCGTCTGCCCCTGTGTCACCGCCTGGCCATCGGCCGGAGTGTCTTCCAGGCCCTTGAGCCACAGGCTCCAATCGGCCGTGCGCAAGCGTCCACGACCCTCGCCAGTGCGCTGCCAGATGCCGTCCTGCGGCGCTTGCACCAGACTGCCAGATGGCACTTTCAACTCCACGCCAAGCGCGCAGGTGGCGGGCTCGTCGGGCCGATCGATATGGGTCTGCGACAAGCGATACTGGCCATGCAGGCTGCACGCAGCGCCGAGCTGCGCGGCCAGTACGGCCTGGTCAAAGCCGGCCTGCTCCCAGTTACCCGCCTCGCAATGCGGGCTGAGCACGCCAAGATCGACCTTGGTCACCGCCTGACCTGCCAACTCCGGCAGCAAAGGCGCGCAGCCCGATAGCTGAACAGGTGGCAGTTGGCGACCGGCGGCTTGCACAATCGCCGCTTCCATCAGCGCCGCGGGCACGGCATTGGCGGTGTCGAAGATTTGCCATTCATGGGCGATGTTGTCGCGGGTGTACTGGTTGTCCGGATCGACCGCCAGCTGCTGTTCACTGCTCAGCACCAACACCGCAGCGCGCATCCGTACCAGCGGCCAGAGGGCACGCAACTCTGCATCACTGAGCGGATTGACCGCCTGATAAGCGCTGACCGCTGGCAGGATGCGCAGCGGATCGCCCTCGGCATGGTGCAGCAACGCCGCACAGGTCACCGATAGATCGGCAATGCGCCAGGTACGCAGCAGGTCGCCGAAATCGATCACCCCTTGCAGCTGCCATTGGCGCTGGGCGTCGCGGCTCCAGACCACGTTGTCGTCGGTGATATCCAGATGCACGGCCTGGGTCGGCAGTTGATCGACCAGGGTTGCCAAGGTTTGCCCGGCCTCACTCGCCACCCGTGCGACCTGCTCGCGGCGGGGTTCATCACGCAACACTGGCAGCAGATGCGCGATCAGTGCCTGGGCATGGCGCGGGTCCCACTGCAAGGTGCGCTCAAGCCCCGGATGGTCGAAGTCGGCCAGGGCCTGGTCGACCCGGGCACAGAGTGCGCCGAGCTCGGCCATCAGCCTGGCTGGCAGGTGCTTGAGGCGGGTCAACGGCTGGCCGTCGATGTAGTCGAGCAGGCGCACGCGCAGCGGTTGGCCTTCGCTGTCCAGCGCCAGCAAGGCTGAACCATTGCGCGCGGGACGCACCACCGGCACCGGCAACCCCTGCTCACCCAGGTAGGCCAGGGCGGCATGCTGGGCCTGCAACTCGACCTCGGCATAGCTGCCATGGCACACCTTGAGCACGTAGCGCGCGTGACCGCTGTCGACACGGAAATTCAGGTCCTGCTGGCTACCCAATGATTGCAGGCTGCCCTCAAGGTCGTAGTGCGCCCTCAGCAAGGCATGCGCCTGGGCTTCGCTCAGCGAAGGACTGGGCTGGCTGGAACGTTGAATCAGGGTGCTGAGGGGCATGTGCAAGTGACCTCGGTTTTTTTGTCGCTTATATCGCCACTGCTGCGGGCGATATTCAAGAGGCGTGTGCGTAAAGACGACGGAGCACCTGAACCCGCACAATCCGCGAGCGCCCAAGGAAGGCCCCAAGTAGCGCATAATTGCCGCAGACTCTTCTGGCATGACTGGCGATGATGCAGATTTCCACCCCACCTCGGCGCCCCCGCTGGCGCAGCCTGGCGATACTTGCCGTGTGCCTGGCACCGCTGCTCTGGCCGCTGCATCACCTGGCCGAGCGCTACTACCAGGACGAACTGGCTTCGCAGAATCGCCAGACCCTCGACCTCTACGTGGCCAACCTGCTCGGCACCCTGCACCGCTACGAGACCTTGCCGCAGATCCTCGGCGACCTGCCGGCGCTGCGCCAGGTGCTGGCCGATCCGTTCAAGCTGGAGGCGGTGACCAACGCCAACCGCCTGCTCAAGGGCATCACCCAGCAGACCGGCGCCGAGGTGATGTACCTGATGGATGTCAGCGGCAACACCCTGGCCGCCTCCAACTGGGACAAGCACGACAGCTTCCTGGGCCGTAACTTCGCCTTCCGCCCGTACTTCATCGAAGCGATGGAGGGCCGCCTGGGGCGCTTCTTCGGCCAGGGCACCACCTCGGCCAAGCGTGGTTACTTCTTCGCAGCCGCCGTGCATGATCGCGACAAGGTGATCGGCGTGCTGGTGGTGAAAGTCGACCTGGACCACACCGAAACGCTGTGGGGGCGCACCCCCGAACAACTGTTGCTGACCGACCAGAACGGCGTGGTGGTGCTGACCTCGCGCCCCGACTGGCGCTTCCGTGCCACCCGCGCCCTGACCGACGCCGAACGGGCCGCCATGCTCGCCATCCAGCCTTACCCGACCCAGGCCCCACAGCCGTTGAACCTCAATCCGGATGCCTGGCTGATCCAGACCCGCGACATCAAGGAAACCGGTTGGCAGGTGAGCATCCTCGCGCCTCACATCCTCATCGATCGCTCGGTGCAGACGGTCATGGCCATCGGTGGCGGCGCGTTGTTGGTACTGATTCTGCTGACGGGTCTGGTGATGCAGCGGCGGCGCCACTACATCGACCGGATCGATTTCGAAGCCCGGGGCCGCCAGCAGTTGGAAAAGCGTGTGGCCGAGCGTACCGCCGACCTCGAAGGGCTCAATACCCGGCTCAAGAGCGCCGTGTTGGAACGCGAAAATGCCCAGCAGGAGCTGGTGCGCGCCCAGGACGAACTGGTCCAGGCGGGCAAGCTGTCGGTGCTCGGCACCATGTCGGCGAGCATCAGCCACGAACTCAACCAGCCGCTGGCGGCGATCCGCAGCTATGCCGAAAACGCTGAGATCCTGCTTGACCACGAGCGCACCGAAGAGGCGCGCGGCAACCTCAAGCTGATCGGTGAGCTGACCGGACGCATGGCCTCGATCATCGCCCACCTGCGCGCCTTCGCCCGCCGCGACCGCCATGCCCCCGAGAGCGTGGCCTTGCAGCCAGCCCTGGATGACGCTCTGGCCCTGCTGGCCAAGCGTCGCCGAGCGATGGCGGTGGAGCTGATCCGCGACTTGCCCGATGCGCCGCTGTGGGTCCAGGCCGGCGAAACCCGCCTGCGCCAGGTGCTCGGCAACCTGCTGGCCAACGCCCTCGACGCGCTCACCGAAAAAGCCAACCCGCGCCGGCTGTGGCTGAGTGCCGAACGGCGCGATGAGTACGTCTACCTGTACATTCGCGACAATGGCCCTGGCTTTACCCGCCAAGCCCTGGAGCACGCCAAAGAGCCGTTCTTCACCACCAAGACCCGTACCCAGGGCTTGGGCCTGGGGCTGGCCATCTGCGAAAGCCTGATGCGCACCCTCGGCGGCGAACTGCTGCTCGGCAACCACCCGGAAGGTGGCGCCCTGCTCACGTTGCAGATGCGCGTCGCCAAGCCTGGCGCGACCTTGCCCACTTCGGAGGACCCCTCGGCATGACGTCCGAGACATTGATCGACAGCCGTACCCAGGTGATCCTGGTCGACGACGACCCACACCTGCGCCAGGCGCTGGGCCAGACGCTGGACCTGGCCGGGCTCAAGGTGGTGACCCTGGCCGACGCCCAAGGCCTGGCCGAACGCATCGAGGCGGACTGGCCCGGCGTAGTCGTCAGCGATATCCGCATGCCCGGCATCGATGGCCTGCAACTGCTGGAGCACCTGCGCGGGCGTGACCACGAGTTGCCGGTGTTACTGATCACCGGTCACGGCGACGTGCCGCTGGCGGTGCAGGCGATGCGCGCGGGGGCCTATGACTTCCTGGAAAAACCCTTCGCCAGCGATGCCCTGCTCGACAGCGTACGCCGTGCCCTGGCCCTGCGTCGGCTGGTGCTGGACAACCGCAGCCTGCGCCTGGCCTTGAGCGACCGCCACGAGCTGTCCACCCGCCTGGTCGGCCAGTCGCCGGCCATGCAGCGTCTGCGCGAGCAGATCGGTGCCCTGGCCGCAACCCGCGCCGACGTGCTGATCCTCGGCGAAACCGGCGCCGGCAAGGAAGTGGTGGCCCGTGCCCTGCACGACCTGTCCAGCCGCCGTGACGGCCCGTTCGTGGCGATCAACGCCGGTGCCCTGGCCGAATCGGTGGTCGAGAGCGAGCTGTTCGGCCATGAGCCCGGCGCCTTCACCGGCGCGCAGAAGCGCCGCATCGGCAAGTTCGAATTCGCCAACGGCGGCACCTTGTTCCTCGACGAGATCGAGAGCATGAGCCTGGACGTGCAGGTCAAGCTGCTGCGCCTGTTGCAGGAGCGGGTAGTCGAGCGCCTGGGTGGCAATCAGCTGATCCCGCTGGATATCCGCATCATCGCCGCGACCAAGGAAGACCTGCGCCAGGCCGCCGATCAAGGGCGTTTTCGCGCCGACTTGTACTACCGCCTGAACGTGGCCCCGCTGCGCATTCCGGCCCTGCGCGAACGCGGCGACGACATCCTGGTGCTGTTCCAGCATTTCGCCGATGCCGCCAGCCAGCGCCACGGCCTGGCGCCGCACACCCTGCAACCGGCGCAACGGGCGGTGCTGCTGCGCCACGACTGGCCAGGCAACGTGCGTGAGCTGCAAAACGCCGCCGAACGCTTCGCCTTGGGCCTGGAGCTTGCGCTCGATGGTCAGGTGGCGGCTGCCCCGCAGGTGACTGCGCCCGTGCTCAGCGGCAACCTCAGCGAACAGGTCGAGCAGTTCGAGCGCTCGCTGATCGCCGCTGAGCTGACCCAGCCACACAGCTCCATGCGCAGCCTCGCCGAAGCGCTGGGCATCCCCCGTAAAACCCTGCACGACAAACTGCGCAAGCACGGCCTGAGCTTCGCCGACAGCAATGGCAGCGGGCCTGACGACCACGAGGACAACCGCCCATGAGCAGCGACAGCCAATACCTGCAAGGGGTGTTGCACAGCGACATCCCGCTGACCCGCGAAATGGGCCTGAAAGTGCTCAGCTGGCAAGACCACTGCTTGCAGCTGCAACTGCCGCTGCAAGCCAACGTCAACCACAAGAGCACCATGTTCGGCGGCAGCCTGTACTGCGCGGCGGTGCTGGTGGGCTGGGGCTGGCTACACCTGCGCTTGCGCGAGGCCGGCATCGACGATGGGCACATCGTCATTCAAGAGGGGCAGATCAGTTATCCACTGCCGGTCACCGGCGCGGCGGTCGCTCGCTGCCAGGCGCCGGACGACAGCACCTGGCAGCGCTTCGTGACGATGTACCAGCGCCGTGGCCGCGCCCGCCTGACGCTGGCAACGGTGGTGAGCAACAGTGGCAGCGACGAGCCCGCGGTCAACTTCAGCGGGCAGTACGTGCTACATCGCTGAGGCGAGCTGGATCAACGCCTGGCGCCACTGCGCGGCGCTGGGCAGGGCGAGGAAAAATGGATTGAGCAACGATTCACGCGGTGGATAGCGAAACGGCTGGGCGTCCAGGCCGATCACCTCGCCGCCTGCCCCTTCCAGCACGCCCTGGGCGGCCGCAGTGTCCCACTGCGAGGTCGGTGCCAGGCGTGGATAGCAATCGGCGGCGCCTTCGGCCAGCAGGCAGAACTTCAGCGAGCTGCCGATATTGGCCAGTGCCAACTCGCCCACGGCACCCCTCAGGCCGGCTAGCAAGGCTTCCTGCTGAGGGCTGGAATGGCGGCGACTGGCGACTACGGTGAACTGGCCATCGGCTGGCGGCGTGTTGCGCACCTGGATCCGTTCAGCGTGAGCGCCTCGATCCACGCGCCAGGCGCCCAGCTCACGACCGCCGAAGTAACAGCGGCCATTGGTCGGCATCGCCACCACACCGAACACCACTGCACCGTTGTCGATCAGGGCGATGTTGACGGTAAACTCTTCACTGCCGGCGATGAATTCCTTGGTGCCATCCAACGGATCGACCAGCCACCAGCGGCTCCAGCTTTGCCGCTCGGCCAGGGAGATCTCGCAATCTTCCTCGGACAGCACCGGGATCTCAGGCGCCAACGCTTGCAGACCGTCGGCAATGACCCGGTGAGCGGCCAAGTCAGCTGCGGTGACCGGTGAATCGTCGGCTTTGGCGGTGACCGCCACGTCTGCGCGCCAGTACGGCAAGATCGCCTCGCCAGCAACCAGGGCGAGCTTCACCACTTCGTGCATCAGCTGTTGGTCGTTCATGCGCTGAGCAGCCCACGTTGAGTCAGCATGTCACGCACCAGGTACAGCGCCGCCAAGGCTCGGCCTTCAGTGAATTGCGGATGCATGGCCAAGGCCGACAGCTCGCGCAAGTTGACCTTGTCGACCCGCATCGGCTCAGGCTCATCGCCTTCCAGGCGTTCTTCATAGAGGTCGGTGGCCAACACCACCTGGATCTTTTGACTCATGTAGCCGGGCGAGAGCGACAACTCGGTCAGATGTTCCAGCTGGCGTGCGCCGAAACCGGCTTCTTCCTTGAGTTCGCGGTTGGCCGCGGCCAGCACATCCTCGCCCGGTTCGATCAGGCCTTTGGGCAGCGACAGCTCATACTCGTCGGTGCCGCCGCAGTATTCTTCGACCAGCACCGCATGCTCGGCATCGAGCATCGCCACGATCATCACCGCACCGTAGCCATTCCCCCGCCCGACCAGCCGTTCGTAGGTCCGCTCGGTGCCGTTGGAGAAGCGCAGCTGTACCGCTTCGACCCGGAACAGGCGGCTACTGGCGACGATTTCGCGGCTGAGGACGGTGGGTTTCTGGCGCATGGGGCGGCTCCTTGGCGTGAACGGGTTACTATACCGTGGCTTGCCGACTGATCGAGAGTTTCCCATGCCGCAAATTCAATGGTCCGATATCGATACCGTCCTGCTGGACATGGATGGCACCCTGCTCGACCTGCATTACGACAACCAGTTCTGGCTGCAGCATCTGCCCCAGCGCTACGCCGAGCTGCATGGCGTGAGCCGGGCGATGGCGGAAATGGAGCTACAGCCGCTGTTCGAGCGTAATGCCGGTACGCTCAACTGGTACTGCCTGGATTTCTGGAGCCGCGAGCTGAAGTTACCGATTCGCCAATTGAAGCAGGAAATCGCTGAGCTGATCGCCCTGCGACCGGACGCCGACACCTTCCTGGCCGGCCTGCGCAAGGCGGGCAAGCGGGTGGTGATGATCACCAATGCCCATCGCGATTCGCTGTCGCTGAAGCTGGAGCGCGTCGAACTAGCGCCGTACTTCGAGCGGCTGATCAGCTCGCATGATTATGGCTATCCTAAGGAGAGCCCTCATTTCTGGGACGCATTGCAGGCAGATATCGGCTTTGAGCCTGCGCGCAGCCTGTTTATCGACGACACCCTGGCGATCCTGCGCAGCGCGCAGCGCTTTGGCGTAGGGCATCTGCTGGCGGTGCGCCAGCCGGACAGCAAGGCAGCGCCACGCGATACCCAGGAGTTCGCAGCGGTTGAGGATTATCGGGAATTGCTGGTGGGGATCGAGTAAGCGAAACAAACACTCATGGATTGCACAGGATCCTGTGGGAGCGGGTTTGCCCGCGAACAAGGGCGCAGTCCTTGCCCGTACATAGAGCTTGATCGCCCTGGCCTCTTCGCGGGTAACCCCGTCCTACAGAACTGCTGGGCCCCCGCGAAGGGGTTAAAACAAACGATGAATAGCCTTCAATCCGGAATCCGCAGCACCTGCCCTGGATAAATTTTGTCCGGATGCGACAGCAGCGGCTTGTTGGCCTCGAAGATCTTCTGGTACTTGTTCGGGTCGCCATACACCCGTTTGGAAATAGCGCTCAGGGTGTCGCCCTTCTCGACCGTGACGAATTTCGCCGCCTGGGCGATCGGTCCGGTCACGGTGATCTGGTCATCGACGCTGGCCACACCACTTATGTTGCCCGCTGCGAGAATGATCTTTTCTTTCTCCTCCTGGCTGGCCACCTCGCCCTTGAGGATGATCTTGTCGCCCTCTACAGTGGCGGTGATGTTCGGATTACCCAGGCCGACCTTGCTTACATGCTCTTTGAGTTGCTCATCGGCATTGGCATTGCCAGGGGACAGCAGGTCGATCAACTTCTCGCCGGCTTCCTTGACGAAACTGAACAGGCTCATGACGCGCTCCTTGTTGATGAATCCTCGGAAGCACGAGTCTAGGCCAGGTTTGCCAACCTCGCCCTGCTGCGACCCATCGACGCGCTCTATCAAGGCATAGACCCTAGCGATTAGACGGCGCCAGCCCACGGGCCTAGGCTTGTGCTGGTAAAAAGCTGCCAGTGATCCGCCCTGATGAACAGCAAACCTCCGGTCTGCTCGGCGTCCACGCCTTTGTCCCTGCCTGCCGCCAGCAATACCTACGACTATCTCCAACTCAGCGATGACGCGCGCGCCAGCACGCCGCTCGCCGAGGAAGTCGCCTTGGCCATCGCCTATAACGGTCTCAATCAGGCCGTGATGCTGGTCAGCCCTACCGATATGGAAGACTTTGCGGTCGGCTTCAGCGTCGGCAGCGGGATCGTCGAGGGCACGGCGGAAATCTATGACATGAAGTTCTCAGGCTCAGGCTCGGCGTTGTATGCCGACCTGGAGATCTCCAGCCGCGCCTTCTGGAACCTGAAGAACCAACGCCGCCAGTTGGCCGGCACCAGCGGCTGCGGCCTGTGCGGTGTCGAAGCCTTGGAGCAGGCGCTGCCAGAGCTCGACAAACTGCCTGGGGCGCCGCTGCCACCCGCCCATTGGCTGAAGGACCTGCGGCAACGCATCGACCAGTTCCAGCCGCTGGGCCAGCACTGCGGCGCGGTGCACGCCGCGCTGTACATGGACAGCAACGGCGAGCTGTTGATGGGCCGTGAGGACATCGGCCGGCACAACGCCCTGGACAAGCTGATCGGCGCCCTGCTGCGCCAGCAGATCGATACCCGCGGCGGCCTGGCCATCGTTACCAGCCGCTGCAGCCTGGAGTTGATCCAGAAGGTCCTGCGCGCGGGCATTCAAACCCTGGTCAGCCTGTCGGCGCCCACCGGTCTTGCCCTGCAATGGGCGCGCAAGCACAACCTCAATCTTATTCACCTGCCTAAACACAGTGCACCACGGGTGTTCAGCCCTGTGGCGGAGTAGTCGTAGACGTGACCTCGCATCAGCAACTCCCACAAGAACAAATCACTCCCCGCTACAAGCCCTACCACGGCGCCGCCGGAGGCTGGGGCGCCTTGCGCAGCGTGGCCAAGGCCTGGGTCGCCAGCGACAACGCGCTGAAGAACATCCGCGCGCTGCTCAAGACCAACCAGAACGGCGGCTTCGACTGCCCGGGCTGCGCCTGGGGCGACTCGCCGGAAAGCGGCATGGTCAAGTTCTGCGAGAACGGCGCCAAGGCAGTCAACTGGGAAGCCACCAAGCGCCGCGTCGATGCCGCGTTCTTCGCCCGGCATAGCGTCACTTCGTTGCTCGAGCAGAGCGACTACTGGCTGGAGTACCAGGGCAGGCTCACCGAGCCGATGGTCTATGACCCAGCCAGCGACCGCTACCAGCCGATCGACTGGGACAGCGCGTTCGCCTTGATCGCCCGCCATCTGAACAACTTGGCCAACCCCGACCAAGCTGAGTTCTACACCTCCGGCCGGGCCAGCAATGAGGCGGCGTTCCTCTATCAGCTGTTCGTCCGTGCCTATGGCACCAACAACTTCCCTGACTGCTCGAACATGTGTCACGAGGCCAGCGGGGTCGCCTTGGGCCAAAGCGTCGGGGTCGGCAAAGGCACGGTGACGTTCGATGATTTCGAGCACGCCGACGCGATCTTCGTCTGGGGCCAGAACCCGGGTACCAACCACCCGCGCATGCTCGATCCGCTGCGCGATGCGGTAAAACGCGGTGCCCAGGTGGTTTGCGTCAACCCGCTCAAGGAGCGTGGCCTGGAGCGCTTCCAGCACCCGCAGAACCCGTTGGAGATGCTCACCAACAGCGACCGGCCGACCAATACCGCCTATTTCCGCCCAGCCCTGGGTGGCGACATGGCATTGCTGCGCGGCATGGCCAAGTTCCTCTTGCAGTGGGAACGCGAGGCCCAGGCCAAGGGTGAGCCAGCGATCTTCGATCATGTGTTCATCGCTGAGCATGGCCACGGCATCAATGAATACCTGGCCGTGGTCGATGCCACCCCCTGGGAGCAATTGCAGGCCCAATCTGGCCTGACCTTGGACGAGATCGAACAAGCGGCGCGCATGTACTGCAAAGGCAAGCGGGTGATCATGTGCTGGGCGATGGGCATCACCCAGCACCGTCACTCGGTGCCGACCATCCAGGAAATCGTCAACCTGATGCTGCTGCGCGGCAACATTGGCCTGCCAGGTGCAGGTTTGTGCCCGGTGCGTGGCCACAGCAACGTGCAGGGCGACCGCACCATGGGCATCAACGAGCGGCCACCGGCATTGCTGCTCGACGCCCTGCAAAAGCGCTTCGACTTCGCCGTGCCGCGCCACAACGGCCACAACACGGTCGAGGCGATCCACGCCATGCTCGAAGGTCGGGCCAAGGTCTTCATCGGCCTGGGCGGTAACTTCGCCCAGGCGACCCCGGACAGCGAGCGTACGGCTCGTGCCCTGCGCAATTGCGAGCTGACCGTGCACATCAGCACCAAGCTCAACCGCAGCCATTTGGTCCATGGCAAGCAGGCACTGATCCTGCCGTGCCTGGGGCGTACCGATATCGACCTGCAAGCCGAAGGCCCGCAAGCGGTGACGGTGGAAGATTCGTTCAGCATGGTGCATGCCTCCAATGGCCAACTGCACCCGCTGTCAAAGCAAATGCGCTCGGAGCCTTCGGTGGTCGCTGGTATCGCTGCCGCCACGCTGGGCAAGCAGCCGGTCGACTGGAACTGGTTGGTAGCCGACTACGACCGCATTCGCGAGCTGATCGCCGACACCATTCCAGGCTTTGCCGATTTCAACCAACGCCTGCGCCATCCTGGTGGTTTCTACCTGGGCAACAGCGCCGGCAGCCGCCAATGGCAAACCGCGACCAAGCGCGCCAACTTCAAGGCCAACCTGTTGCCCGACAGCTTGCTCGACCCACGCGTGCGCGCCAGCGGCCAGCTACCGGACCTGATCATGCAATCGATGCGCTCGCATGATCAGTACAACACCACCATCTATGGCTTGGACGATCGCTATCGCGGCGTCAAAGCGCAGCGCGATGTGCTGTTCGTCAATGAGGCCGACATCATTCGTCTTGGCTTTGCGCCAGGGCAGAAGGTGGATATCGTCTCGCTGTGGGACGATGGGCTTGAACGTCGGGTGCAGGGCTTTACACTGTTGGCCTATGACATCCCGGCAGGTCAGGCAGCGGCTTACTATCCAGAAGTGAACCCACTGGTGCCGCTGGAGAGCATCGGCGACGGCAGCCATACGCCGACCTCGAAATTCGTCGCCATCAAGCTTGAGCGCGCTAGCGATAGCGGCCGCATCATCTAAGCCTCACCCGGGCGTAGAAGCCAAAAAAAAGCCCTGTCCGCAATGGCCAGGGCTTTGTCTCAAGTAACCTATGACCGCCGAAAATCGAGAAAGTTTCACCGAAAAAACAGTAACTTAAAGAATTGTGTACAACTCGTGCTACTCGTCGGATTTCGATTGCCAGACGCCCTGCCTAGCCTCAAATTCGCCCTCGTCATCCCTATGAGGCTCTCTTGATGAAGAAGTACTCCTCGATTCTGTTGTTGTCTCTTGGCCTGCTCAGCGGCGTTGCCATGGCGGGCGGCACCACCGAAGCCGGTATTGGCGGCGCATTGGGTGGGGTACTCGGCTCAGTGGTCGGCCAGCAAATCGGTGGCAGCACCGGCGGCGCCATCGGCGCAGGCCTGGGCGGTGCGGCCGGTAGTGCAGTCGGTGCCGACAAACGCCAGCGCGGCGAAGCGGCAATCGGCGGCGCCCTGGGCGCGGCTGGCGGTAACGTGCTCGGCCGCAGCGTCGGCGGCACCAACGGTAGCTACATCGGTGCAGCCGCTGGCGGCGGCGCAGGTGGCGCCCTGGGTAACTACATGGGCAACAAGGCCGATGAAGACGAGCGCCATGAACGCCGCTATCGCCGTGGCTACGACGACGACCGTCGCCACTACGACCGCGGCCACCACTACGGCCATCGCAAGAACAAACACAAGCGCCACTGGCGTCACTGATGCCTGAACGCTCAGGCGTGCAACCCTAAGCCAGGCACCTAAGGCCCCGCTCCTATCGGCGGGGCCTTTTCATTTGTCCCGCGCACAACAGGATTAAGGGTGGCCCCGATATGGAGGCAAGGTGCCACTAGCTATCATCCCCTATTGAATAATTACGCACAGGACGCGGGGAATGCGCACGATCATCGTCGATACCATAGGTCAGATCACGACCTGGGCCAGCTGAACCATGCCCAGTCGCTCCCGCCCGCCACTGCTCGATCAAGCCAACTACCAACAGATCCGTCTACTGGTCGAACAGGCCAGCGGCGTGCACTTGGCCGATGACCGTCGCGCTGTGGTCGCGGCGCGCCTGCACAAGCGCCTGAAGCTGCATCAACTGTCCGACTTCGACGCCTACCTGGCGCTGCTCAGCAACGCTCAGGACGATAGCGAATACAGGCACGTGCTGGGCCTGCTGGTGCCCCGAGACAGTTATTTTTTCCGTGAGCACCGTCACTTCGAGTTCCTCAACCATTGGCTGGCCGAGCTCGCTCACCCGCCCCGGCTGTGGAGCGCCGCCTGCGCGAGCGGCGAAGAAGCCTGGAGCCTGGCCATGGTGGCCGCCGAGCAGCACCCTGGCGCTGGCTGGCAGGTGCTTGCCAGTGATCGCGACGCAGCCTTGCTGGAGCAGGCGCGCGCGGGCATCTATGACGTCAGCCAGGCGCGCTATTTTCCCGAAGGCTGGCTGAGCCGGCATTGTCTGTGCGGTGTCGGCGAAATGGCCGGACGCCTGCGCATTGCCCCAGCTTTACGCGCGCAGGTGATGTTCGAGACGATCAACCTGATCGAGCCGTTCCCCGCGCACCTGGGCCGCTTCGATGTGATCTTGCTGCGCAACCTGCTCTCAAGCTTTGCCCCACGGTACAAGCTCGACGTGCTGCAGCGTGTGGTCGAGCATCTGACCCCAGGCGGTCTGTTGATGATCGGCCACAGCGAAAGCATCCACGACCTCGACCTACCCTTGCGGCCACTACTGCCCTCGGTGTTCGCGCGCCTATGATGAGCAGCACTGCCGCAGTGATCGGCAGACAGGGACTGAATGCGCCCCCGTGCCGCTGGGCGCTTGTGGATCGAGCAGGCATGCCGCCCCTCTTCTCTTGCGAAACAGGCCCTGATCCATGCCTTGTCGAATACTGCTTGCCGATGACTCGCCGCTGTTCCGCGCAGGCCTGCGCGCCCTGCTCGAACAGAAAAAACAATATGCCGTGGTTGCCGACACCGGCGATGCGATGAACGCCGTGGCCCTGGCCGAAAAGCTCAAGCCGCACGTGGTCGTACTGGACATGAGTGGCGAGTTGGACGGCCAGCAGGCGCTGCAAGAACTGTTCATTCGCGCCCCGAGCAGCCGTGTGCTGATGCTCTCGCCGCGCTCGGAACTGGAGCATGTGTTGAGCTGCCTACAGCTGGGCGCCCACGGTTTTTTGCTCAAGAACGCCACGGTGGCCGAGTTGGAGCAGGCGCTGCTGACCCTGCGCCAAGGCGGCCAGTACCTGTCCTCGAGCGTCTTGCCGATGGTCATCGGCCAGGCCCTCAGACATAGCCGCAAACGCACCGCTGCCAGCCTGTCTGCACCGCTGACCACCCGCCAGCTGGAAATCCTGCGACTGATCGCCCGCGGTGAAACCACCCGTTCGATAGCCGAAGGCCTGAGCCTGAGCGTGAAGACCGTAGAAGCTCATCGCTCGCAGATCATGCATCGCCTACAGATTCATGACGTCGCCGGCCTGGTGCTGTTTGCCGTGCGCGAGGGGATCATCCGCCTCAACGATTGAGCTGCAGGCCTGCGAGGATGATCTGCAACGCTTCTGGCAGTGCCACCGGCTCGCCAGAGGCGCGTTCGACGAACACCTGCACCAACGTGCCTGCCGCACAGGCATCCGGCTCTGCGGGACGGAACAGCGCCAATCGGTACTCCACTGTGCTGCCACCCAGGCGGGTGACGCCCAGGCCCACTTCGAGTACGTCGGGGAAGGCAGGCAATGCGTAGAACTCCGCCGCCGAGCTGATCACAAAGCCGGCCAGCGCACCTTCGCGCACGTCCAGTTCGGCCTGTTCGACGAGAAACGCCTGGATCGCGGTTTCGAAGAAGCCGTGCACCGTGGCACCAGCGATATGACCGTTGAGGTCGTTGTCTTGCGGGCGGGTGAGGATGGGGTGGAAGTGGCTGAAGTCGGAGCGTTGGGGGGATCCGGTCATGGAATACCACAAATGTTGGTTACATGAGAGAGAAGCTTCCCACAAAGAGTTAGGAAGTCATATAGTCGCAATCAACTGTAGATTGCATAGCATAGTGCATCCCGATGAAACCGAGACATACACCCGTGCCGACCCATCAACTCGATCACGCCGAACTAAGGCGCATGGCTGAAACCGGACGTATCAATGGAACCCACATTGTGGGGCAGCCTGGTGGCTGGGCCATACAGGTCAATATCAACCATGACGAACATGTCCTGACGGCGCAACGAAGCGGCAACACCAGGCTGTTCAAGAAGCTTGAAACCTTGGTCAGCTACCTGCACGAACTAGGCATCGACCACTTCCAGGTGGATAGCTCGACCTACGACCCACTTCAAATGAGCACCTATCAACGACCTGATCGTGCATCGGCCCTGAAGCGTGCACATCAGGCCGCCGCATATGACGCCTGGTTTATCGAACAAGTCGAGGCAAGCCTGAACGACCCAACCCCTGCGATGGATGATGAACAAATAGAAAAAGAATTCGCCGCGCGCCGCCTCGCGTTGAAGGGTAAAACCCGTTGATGCATTTGCTTTGGCACACCAACGCTCAGAAAGACCGCTTGCGAATCATGGATGCCATCGCTGACGATAACCCTGACGCCGCCATTGCGTTAGACGAAGACTTTAGAGACAAGGCAAGAAGAGCAGCCCAGAACCCCCGCATTTATAAACAAGGTCGGTATCCAGGCACCCGGGAAATCGTGATTCGGCCAAACTACGTGATGGTCTACCGCATCTTGCAGGACAGCGTAGAGATCTTACGCATCATTCATGCGCGACGGCTGTGGCCATAAACCATGTCCCATGAACGAAAAAACCGCCCCAAAGGGCGGCTTTTTCATTCCACGCTAGCTACAGCTTACAGCTGTGGGCCAGCCGCCTTGATGGCGTCGGAAACCTCGAACTTCTTGAAGTTCTCGATGAACAGCTTGGCCAGGCCTTTAGCTGCTTCGTCGTAGGCCGCCTTGTCTTCCCAGTTGGTGCGGGGGTTGAGCAGGTTGGTCTCGACGCCTGGAACAGCCTTAGGCACGTCCAGGTTGATGATGTCCAGGTGCTCGGTCTCGGTACCTACCAACGCGCCGCTCTGGATCGCTGCGATCACTGCACGGGTGGTCGGGATGCTGAAACGCTTGCCAACGCCGTAGCCACCGCCGGTCCAGCCGGTGTTGACCAGGTAGACCTTGGAGTTGAAGCCCTTGATGCGCTTGATCAGCAGCTCAGCGTACTCGCCAGCCGGACGCGGGAAGAACGGTGCGCCGAAGCAGGTGGAGAAGGTCGACTTGATGCCGCCACCGGAACCCATTTCGGTCGAACCGACCAGCGCCGTGTAACCGGACAGGAAGTGATAGGCCGCCTGCTCGTTGTTCAGGATCGACACTGGCGGCAGTACGCCGGTCAGGTCGCAGGTCAGGAAGATGACCGCATTCGGCTCGCCGCCCAGGTTCTTCTCAGAACGCTTGGCAACGTGCTCCAGCGGGTAGGCGGCGCGGCTGTTCTGGGTCAGGCTGACATCGGTGTAGTCGGCGTGCTTGGCATCGTCGATAACGACGTTTTCCAGCACGGCGCCGTGCTTGATGGCTTTCCAGATGACCGGCTCGTTCTTCTCGGACAGGTCGATGCACTTGGCGTAGCAGCCGCCTTCGATGTTGAAGACAACGCCTTCGCCCCAACCGTGCTCGTCGTCACCGATCAGGTAACGGCTTTCGTCGGCCGACAGGGTGGTCTTGCCAGTGCCGGACAGACCGAAGAACAGGGTGACATCGCCCGCTTCGCCGATGTTGGCAGCGCAGTGCATTGGCAGCACGTCGGCGGCCGGCAGCAAGAAGTTCTGCACCGAGAACATGGCTTTCTTCATTTCACCGGCGTAGCGCATGCCAGCGATCAGCACCTTCTTCTGGGCGAAGTTGATGATCACGCAGCCGTCGGAGTTGGTGCCGTCACGCTCAGGCACGCACTCGAAGTTGGCCACGTTCAGCACCTGCCACTCATCACGACCCGCTGGGTTGTACTGGGCAGGGTTGATGAACAGGCAACGGCCGAACAGGTTCTGCCAGGCAGTCTGGGTGGTCATCTTAACCGGCAGGTAGTGATCTTCGGCAGCCCCTACGTGAACGTGGGAAACGAAGTGTTCCTGAGCGTTGTTGAACGCCTCGACGCGAGCCCACAGGGCATCGAACTTGTCGGCCGGGAACTTGCGGTTGATCGGGCCCCACGCGATTGCCGCAGTGGTGCTGGGTTCGTCGACGATGAAACGGTCAGCTGGCGAACGGCCGGTACGGTGACCGGTTTCCACGACCAGTGCGCCAGTATCGGCCAGCACGCCTTCACCGCGGGACAGCGCTTCTTTTACCAGCTCATCGACGCTCAGGTCGGTGTACACGGTGTTGTTGGCTTGCGTCATGAGATACCCCATCCGGCCCGAGGCCGAGTGCTCCAAACGTTTTGTAGTTGTCTGTTTCAAACTACTACAGCGAAAAAAGTGGCCGGATTATGCCAGAAACGCCCAAAAAAAGTAGGCCCCTCCTGTCAGAACTGCGGTTTATCGCATTTAGACAGGAGAATTCACTACGATTAAACGTTTTAGTGACGTGTTTCTGCTGCCCCGCCTGTGCCGCCACCGGCAAACAATTGCGCCACATCGGCGGCGTCGAACAGATAGCGTTGATTGCAGAACTGGCAATCCACCTCGATCTGCCCGCCATGTTCGGCTACCAATTGTTGGGCGTCGTCCTGGCCAAGACTGACCAGAGCATTGCCGGAACGTTCCCGAGAGCAGCTGCAACGGAACTGTAGCGGCTGGATATCGAACAGGCGCACAGCGTCTTCGTGATACAGACGGTGCAGCACGGTTTCGTTGTCCAGGCCCAGCAGCTCTTCAGCTTTTACGGTGTTGGCCAAGGCCTTGACGTGGTTCCAGCTCTCGTCACGCTCCTCGCTGTCTTTGTGGCGATCAGCCGGCAGTTGCTGCACCAGCAAGCCACGGGCGCGAGTGCCGTCGGCGGTGAGGGAAATGCAGGTGTTGATCTGCTGGGACATGACGAAGTAATTGGTGAAGCACTCCGACAGGTCCTTGCCATGCAGGTCGACCATGCCCTGGTAACGCTGGCCGTTGATCGGGTCGATGGTCAGGGCGAGCACGCCGTCGGGCATCAAGTCTGCCAGGGTCGCATCGGCTGCGATTTGGCTCGCCTCATAGCGCGCCAGGCCACGGATCTCGTGCTCGCTGGAGCATTCGATCATCAGCAGCGGCACCGGCCCGTCGGAGCGCGCCTGAAGAATCAGCAAGCCATCGAACTTAAGCGTGCCGACCAGCAGGGCAGCGGCGGCCATCAGCTCGCCAAGCAACTGCGCGACCGGCTGTGGGTAGGGATGCTTGGCCAGCACCTCGGCGTAGCTGCGCTCCAGCCCGACCATTTCGCCGCGCACGTCGCGGTCGTCGAAGATGAAACGTTGGGTGAAATCGGTATCTGGAAAATTGCTCATAGGTTCTGGCTATCTGAAAATGATGTCAAAATGTTTACAGCCCTTACAAAAGGCCCGATGCAGAGCGCTCACGAGGCGCTCCATATCCTGTTGGTAATAGAGGTATCTTATGGACAATCGACCACTGTTCCAAGCGAAGTGGTCCTGGGGACCCTTGGCAGCCTGCACGCTGCTGCCCATCGCTCTACTGTGTTTCTGGTTATGGCCATTTGGCCAGATCCTGTGCCTGACTTTCGACGAGTGGCTATTCCACAGCCTCAATGGGCCGCTGGCCGACAATAGCGCCTGGCGTTACATCTGGACCCTCGGCAGCCTGCGACCGTTCGACATCGTCGTCGGCCTGATCCTGCTGACGCTGCTGATCCGTGGCGAATGGGTGTTCAAGGCCAGCCAAGTGCGCGAGGCGTTTTTTGGCTTTTTGATCACGCTTATCCTCTTAGTGGTGATTCGCGCGCTGTTTTCCAAGTGGGTGGATGCATCCGGATGGCAACACGATAGTCCATCGATGGTGTTTGGCGATGCCATACGCCTGAGCGATTTCTACCCACACCTTGAAGCTCATTGGGAGCTTAAAGACCGTTCCAGCAAGAGTTTCCCCGGTGACCATGCCTCGGTGTTGCTGGTCTGGGCGCTGTTCATGAACCTGTTCAGTCGCCGTTTGCTGCAACGACTGGTGATCTGGGGGCTGGCTGGCGTGTTCATGCTGCCGCGCCTGGTGGCTGGTGCGCATTGGGGGCAGGACGACTACATCGGCGGATTGCTGATGGCGGTGCTGGCGTTGGGCTGGAGCTGTTATACGCCGTTGGCGGCTAAAGGCAGCGCGGCCTTGCTGCGCTGGACTGCGCCATTGTTCGGTGTGGTTGAGCGATTGCCGTTGGTCGGCAGGTTGGCTGTGGTGCGCGGCGCCTGATCGATTGTGGGGCCGCTTTGCGGCCCTTCGCGGGCAAGCCCGCTCCCACAATGACAGCGCTGAGCCCAATAGCGGCGCGGTCCCTGTGGGAGCGGGCTTGCCCGCGAAGGGCTGCAAAGCAGCCCCAGCAGTCACTCCTCAATCAAAACTGCCATGCAGCTGATGAATCTGCCGCCGCTGCTTCTTGTTCGGCCGCCCATCGGTGGTCATGCCCAGCGCCCCATCCTTGCGCTGCTGCGCCGCTTGCTCACGACGACGAATGCTCTCTTCGGTCTCGGCATACAACAGCTGCGCCTCTGGCGCGCCCCGGCGTACCACTGACAGTGCCTTGACCACCACGGTGCGTTCGTCAAACCCGGTGCGCAAAACGAACTCATCGCCCAGGCGCGGCTCCTTGCCCGGCTTGCAGCGCTCGCCCCGGCAATGCACCTTGCCACTTTCGATGGCGGCCTTGGCCAAGGCACGGGTCTTGTAGAAACGCGCCGCCCACAGCCATTTGTCCAGGCGCACCTTGTCGTCATCTTCAGGCTTTTGTGCCATCTCATTTCCTCGAATTCTGTCTTTCACGGAACTGTACTACCGTGACTGACGGATGCAAAAAAACTGCGCGATGCTTACAGTTCACCACCTTATCCGCAGGGTGTGATTAGTGAAGACATTTGACCATCTGAGTGTGATCGGCCTGCGTGAGTGGGTCGCCCTGCCCGACCTCGGTGTCGCGGGGCTGCGCGCCAAGATCGACACCGGTGCCAGCACCTCCAGCCTGCACGCCACCGATGTGGAAACATTCGAGCGTGACGGTGAGCCATGGGTGCGCTTCACTGCGCACCTGGGTACCGTGGTGCAGTTGCGCCATCGTCGCTGCGAAGCGCCGCTGGTGACCATGAAGACCATCAAGAGCTCCAATGGCCAGGCCCAGGTACGCTATGTGATCCGCACCGCGCTGGCCCTCGGTGACCGGGTCTGGGAGGTCGAATTCACCCTGGCCTGTCGCAAGGCCATGCGTTACCGCCTGCTGCTCGGTTCCAAGGCGTTGATCCACGGCCAACTGGTGGTCAACCCAGGTTTGAAATACGTGCAAGACAAACCGGCCTTCCTGGCCACCCTTTCCCCTGTCACAGGTGCTGCATGAAGATCGCTGTGCTGTCGCGCAATCCGCGTCTGTATTCCACCCGCCGCCTGGTCGAAGCCGGTACCCAGCGCGGCCATGAGATGGTTGTGATCGATACCCTGCGCGCCTACATGAACATCGCCAGCCACAAGCCGCAGATCCACTATCGCGGCAAGCCGCTGGAAGGTTTCGATGCGGTGATCCCTCGCATCGGCGCATCGGTGACCTTCTATGGCTGCGCGGTGCTGCGCCAGTTTGAGATGATGGGCGTGTATCCGCTCAACGAGTCGGTGGCCATCGCCCGCTCGCGCGACAAGCTGCGCTCGTTGCAGCTGCTGTCGCGCCGGGGTATCGGCCTGCCGATTACCGGCTTTGCCCATTCTCCGGACGACATCCCCGACCTGATCCAGATGGTCAACGGCGCACCCTTGGTGATCAAAGTACTGGAAGGCACGCAAGGCATCGGCGTGGTGCTGTGCGAGACGACCCAGGCGGCAGAATCGGTGATCGAGGCGTTCATGGGCCTGAAGCAGAACATCATGGTCCAGGAGTACATCAAGGAGGCTGGCGGCGCCGACATCCGCTGCTTCGTGGTGGGTGACAAGGTGATCGCCTCGATGAAGCGCCAGGCCAAGCCAGGCGAGTTTCGCTCCAACCTGCATCGCGGCGGGGTCGCCAGCCTGATCAAGATCACCCCGGAAGAACGGATCACCGCTATCCGTGCGGCCAAGGTCATGGGCTTGAGCGTGGCCGGGGTGGATATCCTGCGCTCCAATCACGGGCCATTGGTGATGGAGGTGAATTCATCGCCTGGGCTGGAGGGTATCGAGGTGACCACCAGCAAGGATGTCGCGGGGATGATCATCGAGCATCTGGAGAAGAATGGCGGGCCGAATCAAACCCGGACCAAAGGCAAAGGCTGATGCTGTTGATCCTGGCCTCATCGCGGGGCAAGCCCGCTCCCACGCCAACTTCCAGCATGACGAAATTTCGGCGTGGGAGCGGGCTTGCCCCGCGATGAGGCCAGTACAGCCGCTAACGATCAAACAGCATTACGCGGCAACAACAGCCCCAACGGCAAACGCACCCGCGCCTCGATCCCACCGCCAGATCGATTACGCAATTCAACATTGCCGCCATGCTGGGCCGCGATCCGCTTGACGATCGCCAGCCCCAGCCCGGTGCCCTTGCCGCCACGCGCCCGGTCTCCGCGAATGAATGGGTTGAAGATCGTCTCCAGCTCCGACTCATCGATCCCCGCCCCGCGGTCGAGCACGCTGAGCACCACATATGGCGCACTCTCGTCGCCCGACACATAGGCAGCCACCTCGACGCCTTTGCCGGCGTGATGCAGCGCGTTGCCAATCAAGTTACCCAGCATGCGCTTGAGTGAAACCCGGCGCAGCGGGAATGGCGGGATTGGCTCCAGGCACAGGCGCACACGCTCCTGTGGCTGGTTGTACGGCGCCACCACTTCACGCACCAGATCACCGAGGTCGACCTCCTCCACCGGCTCATCACGGCCATCGCGAATGAAGGCCAGGAACTGGTCAAGGATGGCGTCCATATCCTCGATATCCCGCACCATGTCATCGGTCAGGTCGTTGTCATTGGCCATCAGCGACAGCGACAATCGCAGGCGTGTCAGCGGTGTGCGCAGGTCATGCGACACCCCGGCCAGCATCAACTCACGCTCACGCGCGGCCTGTTCGACGTCTTCGGCCATCTGGTTGAACGAGCGGTACACCTCGGCCATCTCGCTCGGCGTGTCGCTGATCGGCAAGCGTACGCTACGCCCCTGCCCCAGTTGACGCGCGGCAAACACCAGGCGCTTGAGCGGTTGGTTGAGCTGGCGGACGAAAATCCAGGCAGAGGCTGTGGACAACAGGCCGATCGCCAGGAACCAGCCCAGCACGTTCCAGATTTTCTGGCCACGCAGCGGGTGCGGATACAGCGGCACCTTGAGCCAGCCCGGCCCCAGGCTAGGGGCATTCACCCACAGCGCCGGCGGGGCGTGCACGCGCAGGCGCACTTCAGTGTCTTCGCCCAGTTCGGCCTGCATCTGGCGCTGGTAGATCTCGCTGTACGGCCAGTGCTGCTCGCCTTCCGGCACACCGGAGCCGGTGACTCGGATCAAGCCAGCTGCCTCGGCGATCTTGTCGCGATTCTCCTCGTCGGCCGCCCAGTAGGCGCGCAAGGTCAGTGCCACACCATGGCTGTACTGGCGGTCGACCAGTACGTCCTCGTTCATCAACAGGTACACCAAGGTCAGCGCCTTGGAGAACAGGACGACGATCAGCACCAACCACAGCGTGCGGGCGAAGAAGCTTTGCGGGAACCACAGGGGCGTTTTCATCGAAGACAACTATTGCAAGACAGCCGCGAGCAGGGCTCGCCAGGGTTGCCGGCCGGCCACAGACGAAAACAGGGCGGCCCGTTCGGGTCGCCCTGCCGCGTCCTGGCAAGCCTGCAGGCTCATTTGCCGGCGTTTCCATCCGGCACGAACACGTAGCCCACGCCCCAGACGGTCTGGATGTAGCGTGGCTTGGACGGATCCGGCTCGATCATGCGCCGCAGGCGCGAGATCTGCACGTCGATGGAGCGCTCCAGGGCGTCCCACTCACGGCCACGGGCCAGGTTCATCAGCTTGTCGCGGGTCAGCGGCTCACGGGCGTGCATGACCAGCGCCTTGAGCACGGCGAACTCACCGGTGGTGAGCATGTGCACTTCTTCGCCACGCTTGAGCTCGCGGGTAGCCAGCGACAGCTCGTAGTCGCCAAAGGTGACGGTCTCGTCTTCGCTACCCGGAGCACCCGGTACGCTTGGCGCCTGCCGACGCAGTACTGCCTTGACTCGGGCTACCAGCTCGTCGGGGTTGAACGGCTTTGCCAGGTAATCGTCGGCGCCCAGTTCCAGGCCCTTGATGCGGCTCGACTCGTCGCCTTTGGCGGTGAGCATGATGATCGGGATCTGGTTGTTCGCCGCACGCAGCCGGCGGCAGGCGGATAGCCCGTCCTCGCCAGGCAGCATCAGGTCGAGCACCACCAGGTTGAACACTTCACGCGCCAGCAGCCGATCCATCTGTTCGACGTTGGGCACCGCACGGGCGCGAAAGCCCTTGCTGGTGAAGAAACGTTCCAGCAGGCTGCTGAGCCCTGGATCGTCGTCGACGATGAGAATCTTGTCGCCTTCAGCGGTATTTGCGGTGCTGGTCATCAATAACTCCTCTGATATCGCCGCGTATTATGGCGTAGCCATTGCGGCGCGTGCCGTGTGCATTGTTAGCAGATTTTTCCCGGGGCGCCACTTCCGTGCAGATCCCGGCTGGCTCAGCGCCATCACCGCAAGCCTGGCGTGATGAGTATAATGCGCGGCTTTCACCCAGCGCCGCCGGGCTCGAATGCCCACCTGCGGCCTCCAGTATTCACATATTGTCAGGTGGTTCTCATGGACAGCATCAACAGCCGTATCGCCCAGGAACTGGGCGTTCGCCCGCAACAGGTCGAGGCGGCCGTGGCCCTGTTGGACGAAGGCTCGACGGTGCCCTTCATCGCCCGCTACCGTAAGGAAGTGACCGGCAGCCTGGACGACACCCAATTGCGCCACCTGGATGAGCGCCTGCGCTACCTGCGCGAGTTGGACGACCGTCGCGCAAGCATCCTGGCCAGCATCGAGGAGCAGGGCAAACTGACCCCGGAACTGGCCCGCGACATAAAGCTGGCCGACACCAAGACCCGCCTCGAAGACCTTTACCTGCCGTACAAGCAAAAGCGCCGCACCAAGGGCCAGATCGCCCTGGAAGCCGGCCTTGGCGAGCTGGCCGACGGTCTGTTCAACGACCCGCAACTGAGCCCGGAAACCGAGGCTGCACGCTTTGTCGATGCCGATAAAGGCGTAGCCGACGTCAAGGCTGCGCTGGAAGGCGCCAAGTACATCCTCATGGAGCGTTTCGCCGAAGACGCAGGCCTGCTGGAAAAACTGCGTAACTTCCTCAAGCAGGAGGCCGTGCTCAGTGCCCGCCTGGTGGCCGGCAAGGAAGAGGAAGGCGCCAAGTTCCGCGACTACTTCGCCCATGACGAACTCCTGCGCACCACGCCTTCGCACCGCGCCCTGGCGATCTTCCGCGGCCGTAACGAAGGCATTCTCAGCGCCTCGCTGAAGGTCGGCGAAGAGCTGCCAGGCACCCTGCATCCGTGCGAGCTGATGATCGCCAGCCATGTCGGCATCGAGAACCGTGACCGCCCAGCTGACAAGTGGCTGGGCGAAGTGGTGCGCTGGACCTGGAAGGTCAAGCTCTACACCCACCTGGAAACCGATCTGTTCGGCGAGCTGCGCGACAATGCCGAAGGCGAGGCGATCAACGTCTTCGCCCACAACCTGCACGACCTGCTGCTGGCTGCTCCGGCTGGCCCGCGGGCGACCCTGGGCTTCGACCCGGGCCTGCGTACCGGCTGCAAGGTCGCGGTGGTCGACGCCACCGGCAAGCTGCTCGACTACACCACGGTCTACCCGCACGCGCCGAAAAACGACTGGGACCGCACCATTGCCGTGCTCGCCGCGCTGTGCGCCAAGCACTCGGTGGAGCTGATCGCCATCGGCAACGGTACCGCCAGCCGCGAGAGCGACAAGCTGATTGCTGAACTGGTGAAAAAATACCCTGCCCTGAAGATCACCAAGATCATGGTCTCCGAAGCCGGCGCGTCGGTGTACTCGGCCTCGGAACTGGCCGCACGCGAATTCCCTGACCTGGACGTGTCGATCCGTGGCGCCGTCTCCATCGCCCGCCGCCTGCAGGATCCGCTGGCCGAGCTGGTGAAGATCGATCCAAAATCGATTGGCGTCGGCCAGTACCAGCACGACGTCTCGCAGCTGAAACTGGCGCGTGGCCTGGACGCCGTAGTCGAGGACTGCGTGAACGCCGTCGGCGTCGACGTCAACACCGCCTCGGTGGCGCTGCTGACGCGCATCTCCGGCCTCAACGCGACCCTGGCGCAGAACATCGTTGCCCACCGCGACGCCAACGGCCCGTTCGCCACCCGTGCCGCGCTGAAAAAGGTCAGCCGCCTCGGCGAGAAGACCTTCGAGCAGGCCGCAGGCTTCCTGCGGGTAATGAACGGTGACAACCCGCTGGACGCCTCGGCGGTGCACCCGGAGGCCTACCCGCTGGTGCAGCGCATCGCGGCCGACACTGACCGTGATATCCGCTCGCTGATCGGCGACAGCGGTTTTCTCAAGCGCCTGGACCCGAAGAAGTTCACCGACGAGACCTTCGGCCTGCCGACCGTCACCGACATCCTCCAGGAGCTGGACAAACCTGGCCGCGACCCGCGCCCCGAGTTCAAGACCGCCTCGTTCCAGGACGGCGTTGAAGACCTCAAGGACCTTGAGCCGGGGATGATCCTCGAAGGCGTGGTGACCAACGTCACCAACTTCGGTGCCTTCGTCGACATCGGCGTGCACCAGGACGGCCTGGTGCACATTTCCTCGCTGTCGGAGAAGTTCATCAAGGATCCGCGTGAGGCGGTCAAGGCCGGCGACGTGGTCAAGGTCAAGGTCATGGAGGTGGATATCCCGCGCAAGCGCATCGGCCTGTCCATGCGCATGGGCGATACCCCTGGCGAGAAGGTCGAAGGCAACCGTGGCGGTGGCCGTGGCAATGGCGGCAACCGTCCGCAGCAGGCGCCACGCCCGCGTGAAACCACGCCTGCCGCCCCGGCCAATAACGCCATGGCGGCGCTGTTCGCCAACGCCAAGCAGTTGAAGAAAAAGTGATGGACGTGCCCAAGGAGTACGTCGAGAGCGCCTTCAGCCAGCTGCTGGGCTGCCGACTGCAACACCTTGAACAAGGTGTCGCCACGGTCGCCCTGGCGCTTGAGCCGCACCTGCGCAACCGTGGCCAGAAGCTGCATGGCGGGGCGATCTTCAGCCTGGTCGACATCGCCATGGGCCTGGCCTGCTCGGCCAGCCATGGCTTTGACCAGCAGAGCGTGACCATCGAGTGCAAGATCAACTACATGCGCGCGGTCAGCGACGGTGAAGTGCTGTGCACCGCCCGCGTGCTGCACGCTGGGCGGCGCACCCTGGTTGTCGACGCCGACGTAGTCCAAGGCGACAAACTGGTGGCCAAAGCGCAAGGAACCTTCGCGGTTCTCTAGCTCCCAAACAGGTATCTGCGGTATTTTCGGCAGTATTGAACGGTGGGGCCGCTACGTGTCCCATCGCAGGCTGCATCAGCTCCCACAGGTTTCATGCCGTATCTGGGGGAGCTGGCGCAGCCTGCGATGGGCTGTGTAGCGGCCCTGAATCGGCGTTGGCATTACCGAAAACCCAGCTAAACCAGGCGACAACGCCAGTTCCTTTGTCCCTACCCTTGTAGACCGTCATATCTACCCCCATATTGGGGCGACTGACGCGTGAAGGAATACATCTTGAGCGACCTCCTCAAAAGCCGCCTGAGCCTGCTCAGTGCCAACCTCCCCTTGCTCAAGCAGTGCCTGCACGGTATTGAGCGCGAATGCTTGCGCGTGACCGACGAAGGTCGCCTGGCCCAGACCCCGCACCCGCAAGCCCTGGGATCGGCGCTGACCAACGAGCAGATCACCACCGATTATTCCGAGTCGCTGCTGGAGTTCATCACCCCAGCCCTGGCCGATCCTGCGCAAGTGCTGGAGAACCTCGAGGAGGTCCACCGCTTCGTTCAGTCCAAGCTTGGCAACGAATACCTGTGGAGCCCGTCGATGCCCTGCGCATTGCCGGCCGAAGAAGACATTCCGATCGCCTATTACGGCACCTCCAATATCGGCCAGCTCAAGTACGTCTACCGCAAGGGCCTGGCCCTGCGCTATGGCCGCACCATGCAGTGCATTGCCGGTATTCATTACAACTTCTCGCTGCCTGAAGCGCTTTGGCCGCTGCTGCGCCAAACCGAAGGCGGCACCGAGAGCGACCGCGACTACCAGTCGTCGGCGTACATCGCCCTGATCCGTAACTTCCGCCGCTACAGCTGGCTGCTGATGTACCTGTTCGGCGCCTCGCCGGCGCTGGACGCCGGCTTCCTGCGGGGCCGTGCGCATCAGCTCGAGCACCTCGACGCCGAAACCCTGTACCTGCCCTACGCCACCAGCCTGCGCATGAGCGACCTGGGTTACCAGAGCAGCGCCCAGGCCGGCCTGACGCCGTGCTACAACAACCTCGCCAGCTACACCGACAGCCTGCGCAAGGCGGTGGGCACGCCCTACCCGCCCTACGTCGAGGTCGGCACGCACAAGGATGGCGAGTGGGTGCAGCTGAACACCAACATCCTGCAGATCGAAAACGAGTATTACTCGAACATTCGCCCCAAGCGCGTCACCTACACCGGTGAGCGGCCGATCCAGGCGCTGATGGCCCGTGGCGTGCAGTACGTCGAAGTACGCTGCCTGGACATCAACCCGTTCCTGCCGGTGGGTATCGACCTGGCGCAGGCGCGCTTCCTCGATGCCTTCCTGCTGCTCTGCGCGCTCGACGACAGCCCGCAACTGGACAACGGCGAATGTGGCCAATGCACCAACAACTTCCTGACCGTGGTCAAGGAAGGCCGCCGCCCAGGGCTGGAGCTGCAGCGGGGCGGTCAGCCGATCGCGCTCAAGGCCTGGGCCTCTGAGTTGATCGAGCGCATCACGCCTCTGGCCGAGCTGCTCGACCAGGCCAACGGCGGTGAGGAGCACGTTCGGGCGCTACGCGCCCAGCAGGCCAAGATCGATGATCCTGAGCTGACGCCATCGGCCCAGGTCCTGGCACGCATGACCGAACACGACGAAACCTTCGTGCAGTTCTCCCTGCGCCAGAGCCAGTTACACGCCGCAACGTTCCGCGAGCAGCCGCTGAGCCCGGAGCGCCAACAGGCCTTCGAGACCCTGGCGCGCAACTCGCTGGCCGAGCAAGCCAAGCTTGAGCAGGAAGAAGTCGGCGATTTCGATGTGTTCGTCGGCGCCTACCAGGCGAGCATCCTGGCGATCAGCAACTGATGACCCGCGCAGCCACGCCACGCAAGCCACGCGCAAGCAGCCAGGCCAGGATCGAAGCGATCCTGGCGGCGGCACGCGAACTGCTGGCTGAGCAAGGTGTGGCTGGGCTGTCGGTGTACAGCGTTGCCGAGCGGGCGCAGATCCCGCCGTCCTCGGTGTATCACTTCTTCGCCAGCGTTCCGGCGCTGCTTGAAGCGCTCACCGCCGATGTGCACCGGGCCTTTCGCGAAGCATTGCGGGCGCCGATTGACGCCGCCACGCTGGTGACCTGGCATGACCTGTCGCGGCTGATCGAGCAACGCATGCTCGACATCTACAACGGCGATGCCGCGGCGCGTCAGTTGATCCTGGCGCAACATGGTCTGAGCGAAGTGGTGCAAGCCGACCGGCAGCACGACATGGAATTGGGCGAGCTGATGCACAAGCTGTTCGACCAGCACTTCCAGTTGCCAGCGGTGCCGAGCGACGTCGATGTGTTCGCCCTGGCCATGGAACTGAGCGACCGGGTGTATGCCCGCTCGGTGCAGTTGCATGAGCAGATCACCCCGCGCATGGCCGAGGAAGGCAAGCGGGTGTTCGAGGCATACCTGGGCTTGTACCTGCCGCCGTTCCTGCCGAAACGCTGATAACTTTGGGGCTGCTTTGCAGCCCTTCGCGGGCTTGCCCGCGAAGGGCCGCAAAGCGGCCCCAATACAACAAGGGTCATCACAGCTTGGCGATGGACACCTCGGTCGATTTGACGAAGGCAATCACTTCGCTGCCGACCTGCAGCTCCAGCTCACGCACGGAACGGGTGGTGATCACCGAGGTGACGACGCCGGAAGCGGTCTGCACGTCGATTTCCGACAGTACCGGACCTTCGAGGATTTCTTTCACAGTGCCTTTGAACTGGTTACGGACGTTGATGGCTTTGATAGTCATGGCTTGATTCCTTCTTTCTGGCTTCTGGGGTTCAGTGGGCCCAACGCAGTTGCGTGGGCAAAGGGGCTACAGGGTCCGGCTCGGGCGGTGTGCCCGGGACGGAAAGAACACGGTTGAGCACTTCGCTTTCCAGCGCCGCCAGGCGGTGCGAACCACGCGCCCGAGGCCTGGCCAGGTCGACGTTAAGGTCCAGGCCGACTTCGCCGTCCTCGATCAGGATCACCCGGTCGGCCACCGCAACGGCCTCGCTGACGTCATGGGTGACCAGCAACACGGTGAAGCCATGCTGGCGCCACAGACGTTCGATCAGTTGCTGCATCTCGATCCGGGTCAGCGCATCCAGAGCACCGAGCGGCTCATCCAACAGCAGCAGGCGCGGCTGGTGAATCAACGCACGGGCCAAGGCCACACGTTGCTTCTGGCCACCGGACAAAGCCGCCGGCCACTCATTGGCGCGATCGGCCAGGCCCACCGCTTCCAAGGCTTGCAGCGCCTTCGGCCGCCAGTCGCCGGACAAACCCAGGCCAACGTTGTCGATCACTTTTTTCCAGGGCAGCAAACGTGCATCCTGGAACATCAAGCGGGTTTCCTCACGAGCCTCGGCCAACGGCGCGGCACCGGCCAGCAGTTCACCAGCACTGGGTTTGTCGAGCCCGGCCAGCAAGCGCAGCAAGGTGCTCTTGCCGCAGCCGCTGCGCCCCACGATGGCGACGAACTGACCGGCCGGGATGTGCAGGTCGATACCGCGCAGCACTTCGCGCTGACCGAAGGTCTTGCGCAGGCCCTGGGACGCCAGGGGGATGCCACGCAGCAAGCGCGGCGGTTGTTCCTTGAGCACGGTCATGCGCCCTCCTTCTTCGCCGGTTGGTAGGCCGGGTGCCAGCGCAGCCAGACACGCTCCAGGCCACGCGCGGCGAGGTCGGCGAGCTTGCCGAGCACGGCATACATGACGATGGCCAGGACCACCACGTCGGTCTGCAGGAACTCACGCGCATTCATTGCCAGGTAACCGATGCCGGCGTTGGCCGAAATGGTCTCAGCGACGATCAAGGTCAGCCACATGAAGCCCAGGGCGAAACGCACACCGACCAGGATCGACGGCAGCGCACCGGGCAGGATCACCTGGCGAAACAGGCCAAAGCCGGACAGGCCGTAGCTGCGCGCCATTTCCACCAACGCCGGATCGACATTACGAATACCGTGGTAGGTGTTCAGGTAGATCGGGAACAGCGTACCCAGCGCGACCAGGAAGATCTTGGCCGACTCATCGATACCGAACCACAGGATCACCAGTGGGATCAGCGCCAGGTGCGGTACGTTGCGAATCATCTGCACCGAGCTGTCGAGCAGGCGTTCGCCCCAGTTCGACAGGCCAGTGATGAAGCCCAGCAACAGACCGATGCTGCCGCCGATCAAGAAGCCGACGCCTGCGCGCCAGCCACTGATCGCCAGGTGGCTCCAGATCTCGCCGCTGCGCACCAGCTCGACGCCCGCGCTGATCACCGCGCTCGGCGCCGGCAGGATGCGGGTCGATAGCCAGCCTGCGCTGACTGCCAGTTGCCACACCGCCAGCAGCAGCACAGGCAAGGCCCACGGCGCCAGGCGTTGCGACAGGTTGGAGGAGGTTGCACGACTCATGGCCTACGTCCTCAGCTCTGCGACACGGACTTGGGCAGGATGTCGTTGGCCACCATCTCGCCGAACGGGCTCACGTAGCCGCCGGACTTCGGCTGCTCTGGGCGCTGCACGTCCAGATGCGGGAACAGCAGTTCAGCCACCCGGTAGGACTCTTCCAGGTGTGGATAACCGGAGAAGATGAAGGTATCGATACCCAGGTCTGCGTATTCCTTGACCCGCGCCGCAACGGTCGGGCCATCGCCCACCAGCGCAGTGCCGGCACCACCTCGCACTAGGCCAACGCCGGCCCACAGGTTGGGGCTGACTTCGAGGTTGTCGCGCTTGCCGCCGTGCAGGGCAGCCATGCGTTGCTGGCCAACCGAGTCGAAGCGCGCCAGCGAAGCCTGGGCACGGGCGATGGTGTCATCGTCCAGGTGCGAGATCAGGCGATCGGCAGCAGCCCAGGCCTCTTCGTTGGTTTCCCGCACGATCACGTGCAGACGAATACCGAAGCGTACTTCGCGGCCTTGGGCGGCGGCTTTCTCACGCACCTGGGCGATCTTTTCGGCCACGGCCGATGGCGGCTCGCCCCAGGTCAGGTACAGCTCGACCTGCTCGGCGGCCAGGTCCTGGGCCGCTTCTGACGATCCACCGAAGTACAGCGGCGGACGCGGTTGCTGGATCGGCGGATAGAGCAGCTTGGCGCCCTTCACCTGGATGTGCTTGCCATCGTAGTCGACGTTTTCACCTTCGAGCACCTTGCGCCAGATGCGGGTGAATTCGACCGACGCTTCGTAGCGCTCCTGATGGTTCAAGTGCAGGCCGTCGCCCGCCAACTCGTCCGGGTCACCGCCGGTCACCAGGTTGAACAGCGCGCGACCATTGGACAGGCGATCGAGGGTCGCGGCCTGGCGAGCGGCCACGGTCGGCGAGATGATGCCTGGGCGCAGGGCGACCAGGAATTTCAGGTTCTGCGTCACCGGGATCAGCGAGGCAGCGACCAGCCAGGAGTCCTCGCAAGAACGTCCGGTCGGGATCAGCACCCCGCCAAAGCCAAGGCGGTCGGCGGCCTGGGCGATCTGTTGCAGGTAACCGTGGTCGACCGCGCGGGCGCCGTCGGAGGTGCCCAGGTACTTGCCGTCACCGTGGGTGGGAAGGAACCAGAAAATATTAAGGCTCATTGGAGTTGTCTCCTCAAGGGGGGCTCAAGCCGGAGCGACGCCCCGGCACAGGCGAATCAATCAAGGCGCGCTAGCGACCTTGGCCGGGGGTGTCCAGATCACGTCCTTGATGCTCAGCGGCTTGGGAATCAGCTTGAGCGCCTGGAAGGTGTCGGCGATCTTCTGCTGGGCGGCCACCACTTCAGGGGTCAGCGGCGCGGCACCGTAGCCTTGGCGCTTGACCGAGGTCAGGGTGATGTCGGCGGGCAGACCGAGCAGGGGTGCAACCTGGTCGGTGACTTGCTGCGGGTTGGCCTGCGACCACTCGCCAACGGCGCGGACTTCTTCGATCAGGGTGTTGATCACCGCCGGATGCTGGGTGGCGTAATTGCGGGTTGCCAGGTAGAACTGGTGGTTGTCGACCAGATCCTTGCCATCACGCAAGGTGCGCGCTTGCAGTTGCTGTTCGGCGGCGGCCTGGTACGGGTCCCAGATTACCCAGGCATCGACGCTGCCACGCTCGAACGCGGCGCGGGCATCGGCTGGCGGCAGGTACACCGGTTGGATGTCGGCGTATTTCAGGCCAGCGTCTTGCAGCGCGCGGACCAGCAGGTAATGCACGTTGGAGCCTTTGTTCAGCGCAACCTTCTTGCCCTTGAGCTCTTTTACCGACTGGATCGTCGAGCCCTTGGGCACCAGGATCGCTTCGCTGTGCGGGGCAGGCGGCTCATAGGCCACATACAGCAGATCGGCGCCGGCGGCCTGAGCGAACACTGGCGGGGTTTCGCCGGTGACGCCGAAGTCGATCGAGCCGACGTTCAAGCCTTCGAGCAGCTGCGGGCCACCAGGAAACTCGGTCCATTGCACCTGGATGCCCTGATCGGCTAGGCGCTTCTCCAGCGTACCCTTGGCCTTGAGCAGCACCAGGGTGCCGTATTTCTGGTAACCGATGCGCAGGCTCTCGGCCTGGGCTTGGGTGATGGCGCCGAAGGACACAGCCGCCGCAAACAGGGCGACCAGACCGCGACGCAAGAAGACTGTGCGCATGGCGCTCTCCTGTGCGAATGAGGTTCGGGTTGCACCTGCTTGCCTCGTTGACGGGCGAGTAAGGTGGAAAAACAGTGAAGCGGTTGGACGAGTTCAGATACTCCAGCGAGCACTGATCAGGCGTTCGTTGAGCTCGCCTGGAGCCACCGGTTTCGGCCGGCGGGCCAAGGCGCTGTGAAACGTTTCCAGCGAATCGAGCAGTCGCGCTTGCAGCGCGTCGGCCAACTGCGCCGGGTTGTTGCCTTCGCCGTAGGCGATCTGGCTGTCGTCGGCGAAGATCCCTTGCAGGGTCTCCTGCGCCTTGAGTGCCGACAGCACGGGTTTGAGTGCGTAATCCACCGCCAGCATGTGGGCGATGCTACCGCCGGTTGCAATCGGCAGGACCACCTTGTGTTCCAGCGCGCGCTCCGGCAGCAGGTCGAGCAAGGTCTTCAAGGCGCCAGCAAACGATGCCTTGTACACCGGGGTGGAAACCACCAGGCCATCGGCCTGGGCGACCAGGTCCTGGAAGTGGCGCACCTGCGGGCTGTCGAAGCGGGCATGCAGCAGGTCTTCGGCGGGGAACTCACGTACCTGAAAGGTCACCACTTCGACCCCGCGATCCTGCAGCCACTGGCGTGAACGCTCTAGCAGCACGCCGGAGCGTGAACGGGTACTTGGGCTTCCACCGACCGAAACAACCAGCATTGACGCGCTTCCTTGGATTCGTTGCCGGGGCTTTGCAGTTGTACGGCCCCGCTGATGGAGTGACATTAACAGCACATCACATATATCTATAAATCATATTTTTTCATTTGTTTATTCCATTTTTGACATAAAGCAAATCCAGCGATTGCGTGGGAGCGAGTTGCGTGGGAGCGGGCTTGCCCCGCGATAGCTATCGCGGGGCAAGCCCGCTCCCACGAGGCCGCTGTCATCGACGCCCGTGGGAGCGGGCTTGCCCCGCGATAGAGCCAGCACAAACACCCACAGACCAACGGACCACCCCGAAATGCCCAATCGCCACGCCCCCGCCCTGCTGGCCTTCGCCCTGTGCATCATCACCCTCGCGGTGAACCTGCAAGCGCCGCTCTACATCACCTACGCCGACCTCTCCGGCCGCGGCGCCGCCGCCACTGCCGTGGCCTTCTCCGGTTACGTGCTCGGCGTACTGCCAGTACTCCTGGCCCTGGGCGGCCTTGCAGATAGGGTCGGCCGGCGGCCACTGATCCTCGCCGCCCTAGGCCTGTCGATGATCGCCACCCTGCTGATACTGCTGGCCCCTAGCCTGGAAACCCTCGGCGTCGCGCGCCTGTTCCTCGGCCTGGGCACCGGCCTGGCTTCAGCCACGGCCACCGCCTACATGGGCGAGTTGATGACCGGCAGCGACAACAGCCGCGCCGCCAACTGGGTCACTGCCAGCACCTCGCTGGGCTTTGGTCTGGGCGCGGCCTTGACCAGCCTGTTCCTCCTAGCCGGACCGAGCCTGACCCCAGGTAGCTTCCATCTGCAACTGCTGCTGGCGTTCATCGCCATCGTTTTGGTGTGGCGCTTGCCCGATCCACGCCCGGCACAGCGCACAGCCATGCTGCGCTTGCCCTGCTACCCGGCCGGCAGCCTCGCCTATGGCTTCGCCATCCTCCTGGCCTGGGCCTGCGTGGGCCTGGTGATCGCGTTGCTGCCCGGGATTCTGCGTCAGCACGGCTTGAGCGACTGGTCAGGCTTTTCCACCTTCTGCGTGATCAGCTGCGGCCTGCTGTTCCAGCCTATGGCCCGGCGCTTGCCAAGTGCCCAAGCGACCCTGCTGGGGCTGGCCATCTTGCCTTGCAGTTATGCCCTGTTGGCCTGGGGCGCTGACAGCGGCGCACTGCTCGCTGTGCTGCTTGGCGCGGTGGCCGCGAGCAGCGCTTGCTATGGCTTCATCTATCTCGGCGGGTTGGCGGCGGTGAACCAATTGGCCGGCAGCGAAAAGACCCGGGCCAGTGCCGGGTTCTTCCTCCTTGCGTACATGGGGTTCAGCCTGCCAGTGATTTTTACCGGGTTGCTCAGTGATGCGCTGGGGACACGAGTAGCGCTGATGATGTTTGGCGCAGGGCTGATAGCGGGCTGCTTGATTGTTGCGGCGATGCTTCACCTCAGCGCGCGTAAAGAACGTGTCGAAGCCGCATGCTCATGATCAGAATTAGATGAAAGATTTGTAGGAATTTTGTGAAAAAATGTAAGATAACCGAAAGCAAGCAATAGCACTTTGACACCACCAAGGATGTAGCGTGCACCCGAATTCCCCCACCTGGCGCAGTGAGTACCCCCATGTACTAAGCCACAGCCATACCACGCTACATTTTCAGTCGCCCCTGGCAGCCAACACCCGCTGCGCGCTCCAGCACCTGATCGAACAGGCGCCTAGCGCCAAACGCGTCAGCGCACCACTGGCCTGTAGCGAAAGCGGGTTGTTCACCAAGCGTGAGCAACTCGATTCGCTGAAAAAGAAATGGCGGGTGCAGCGCGGCAATCCTAGAAGTAAGGGACTCTACGACTGGACCATCGAGGAACTGATCAACACCCGCGAAGCCACCCGACGTGGCGCGCGGGTAGCTGGACTGGTCGGCTTTGGTTACAGCCGCTCCAAGTTTGGCTTGGTGCAGGACCTGTACCTGATCACCGAATTTCTGGATGCCCATGATGATGGTTTGAGCAAGGTTCGCAACGACCCGAGCGCAGTGCACAGGGTGATCGAAGCGGCTTTTGAATTGCTCCACGATCTACACCAGCGTGGTATCAGCCACATGGACCTGTGGGCCGCCAATGTCATGCTGCCGCGAGACGACACCCGCCAACCGCTGGCCATCGACCTGGAAAACAGTTTCTGCGTGCCGACGGCGTTTTTCAGTGAAACCCTGGGCTTTCAGTTAGGCTTCCTGTACCTGCGGGAAATCTATCGCTACATCACCGAAGCAGACTTCGACGCGTGCGTGGACCAGGCGCTACAGCGGTACTTCCCTGCCATCGACCGGCCCGCGTTCGACCGGGTGTATGCCATCGCCAAGCATGAAGATATCGGGCGCCTGGAGCGCCGCGAGATCTTCCTCAAAGGGACAGTACCAAACGCGGGATAACCCTTCCTCAGATCGCCAACGCACCACCGTCCACGGTCAGCGAGTGGCCGGTGGTGAATGCCGCACCGTCACTGCACAGATACAGCACCGCACTGGCAATTTCCTCGACCTTGCCAATGCGCCCCACCGGGTGCATCGCTGCGGCGAACTCGGCCTTGCGCGGGTCGGCTTCATAGGCGCGGCGGAACATATCGGTGTCGATCACCGCCGGGCACACCGCGTTAACCCGAATGCCCTTCTTGGCATACTCGATTGCCGCCGACTTGGTCAGGCCGATGACTGCATGCTTGGAGGCAGCATAGATACTCATCTTCGGCGCGGCCGACAGGCCTGCCACCGACGCGGTATTGACGATCGCCCCACCGCCCTGGGCCAGCAGCAGCGGCAGCTGGTACTTCATGCACAACCACACGCCCTTGACGTTGACGCCCATGATCGCGTCGAACTCTGCCTCGCTGCCCTCCGCCAGGCGGCCCTTCTCGATCTCGATCCCGGCGTTATTGAACGCATAGTCCAACCGGCCATAGGCGTCGATAACGCCCTGGTGCAGTTGGCGCACGTCGCGGTCCTGAGTCACATCGCAGGGCAGGAACAGCGCCTCGCCCCCTGCCTTACGAATCAGGCTCACGGTGGCCTCACCACCCCGCGCATCGCGGTCGGCCACTACCACCTTCAGCCCCTCGGCAGCGAAGGCCAGTGCCGTCGCCCGGCCGATACCCGCCGCGCCCCCGGTGACCAGGGCGACCTGGCCGGAAAAGGTCATGCTCATCGCTCGCTCCTGCAACAGAAATTGAAGTCGAGCCTGAGTCTAGTCAGGCGACCGCTGCCAGGGGCAGCATCATTAGGCCAACGGTTGAGCTACCATCGTTGCCAGTGATTGTGCCTGTAGCTCCCGATCATCCGCGTGGATCGCCCGGCATTCGCCACACCGGTAAACCTTGCCGCGCCGCGCGCCAACCACTATCAACAGGCTTTGCCTACTATCAGCGAGATTCGCCATGACCCAGACCAACCGCCGCTTCCTGCTTGCCAAACGCCCGGTCGGCGCCGTTACCCGTGACGATTTCACCTACGAACAAGTCCCCGCCAGTGAGCCGGCCGAGGGCCAGATCCAGGTCAAGAACCTGTACCTGTCGCTTGACCCTGCAATGCGCGGCTGGATGAATGAAGGCAAGTCCTACATCCCGCCGGTGGGCCTGGGCCAGGTGATGCGCGCCCTGGGCGTGGGTGAAGTGGTCGCCTCCAAGCACCCAGGTTTCCAACCCGGCGACCACGTCAGCGGCGCGCTCGGCGTGCAGGATTACTTCACTGGCGAACCGCAGGGCCTGCACAAGATCGACCCCAAGCTCGCCCCCCTGCCCCGCTATCTCTCGGCCCTGGGCATGACCGGCATGACCGCCTACTTTGCCCTGCTCGACGTGGGTCAGCCTAAGGAAGGGGAAACCGTAGTGATCTCCGGTGCCGCGGGCGCAGTGGGCAGCATCGCCGGGCAGATCGCCAAGATCAAAGGCTGCCGGGTGGTCGGCATTGCCGGCGGCGCGCAGAAGTGCCAGTACCTCAAGGATGAGCTGGGTTTTGACGGGGTGATCGACTACAAGGCCGAAGACGTGCTGGCGGGCCTCAAGCGCGAGTGCCCCAAGGGCGTGGATGTGTACTTCGACAACGTCGGCGGGGATATCCTCGATGCCGTACTGAGCCGCTTGAACTTCAAGGCGCGCGTGGTGATTTGCGGGGCGATCAGCCAGTACAACAACAAAGAAGCGGTCAAAGGGCCGGCCAACTACCTGTCGCTGCTGGTCAATCGCGCGCGTATGGAAGGCTTCGTGGTGATGGACCACGTCAAGGAATACGGCAAGGCGGCGCAGGAGATCGCCGGCTGGTTGGCCAGTGGCAAGGTCAAGAGCAAGGAAGATGTGGTGGACGGGCTGGACACCTTCCCGGAGACGCTGCTCAAGCTGTTCAGCGGCGAGAACTTTGGCAAGTTGGTATTGAAGGTCTGATTTGTAAATTAGGGCGCTCTGTCGTATGAGCGCCCCAACAACTTTTAACTTCCGAGGCAACTGCAACGGGCAGCAGTCTATCTTTCGGCCGAAAGCTGGTTGAAAAAATTCAACGAGGATGGATAGCACGCTTACCGGCTGGAAAGAATGATCGATTCCGCCTGATCGACAGTGATTTTCGGAACAACCGAATGGGGTATTCTCGAATCCTGCGAGAGGTTGTAAACCGTAAATCTTTCGCCCATCACGCGCTTTGACATCAACTCGAAAGACGGCAGGATGCGGCGCTCATAGTGACCATCCAGCCCACACGGCGAAATCGCGCGACCGCCATTTTCGTAAAATCGCCCTGCATTCTGGTTGAGGTCTACCCCTACTAGAAAAACCTTATTGAAACCAAGATGGTAGGCAATCTGAAGGGCGACATAGGCAACCGTACGCGCATCGAAAAAGCCGTAGGACAGGTCCTTGCTAAAGCCAATGGTTCGCGTACTGTTTTTCCAGAAGGTGCGCTTGCGGACCATTTGAGGCTGCGCATTGAATACAGCCTGGAACAATGTCGTCCTGCTGGCCTTGCGTAGCGGGAAAATTTCAGCGCATGTCGCTTGCGGTAGTGAATCTACCTCATCCGGCCGGATGGCCAAACGATGACTGAGCAGCAGCGCTTGGGCATACAGATCCGGCTGCTGTCGTGGAAATCCGATATCCGAACAAACATAGAAGAACGGCCTGATGCCGGTGTCCTTGAACAACGAAATTGCGCCGTTCATTGTGATCATTGGCACATCAGCAAATCGTTCGAGTGGAAAGTCCTTGGCCGAGGCACCAGACGCAACGATGAACACAGGCCCTTTCGCAATATTTTGAGAACTTGCGAAATCCTTTATCGATAATTGCCTGGTGCGATCTTTAACGCCAACAGCTTCCACGTTGCCTACCCGGTTATCAGACGCGGGAGCGATTATACATCGAACGTGTAGGACAAATCGGAACTGCGTACGACTTCTCTGACAAAGCAAGGGCGCATTCCAGTCAGCCCTTGCCCGAATGTCAGTCAGCTAAGGCACGGGGCCTGTACTTGGGCGGCGCAGCGGCCTCATTGGCCATAACTGATCGACCTTAGCCCTGCCCCCTAATCAGCCGCGAATTTCCGCGACCACCGCTGCTAAAGCTTGGGCGGGATTGGCCGCCTGACTGATAGGACGCCCGATTACCAGATAGTCGGAGCCGGCATCCAGCGCCTGACGCGGGGTCAGAATGCGGCGTTGATCGTCTTGGGCGCTACCAGCCGGGCGGATGCCTGGAGTGACCAACTGCAGCGACGGATGCGCCGCCATGAGCGCCGGCGCTTCCAGCGCCGAGCACACCAGACCGTCCATCCCGGCCTTCTCGGCCAAGGCTGCCAGCCGCAGCACCTGCTCTTGCGGCTCGATGTCCAGGCCGATGCCCGCCAAGTCTTCACGCTCCATGCTGGTCAGTACGGTTACACCGATCAGCAGCGGCTGAGGACCACTGCGCTTGGCCAGCTCTTCACGGCAGGCCGCCATCATGCGCAGGCCGCCGGAGCAATGCACGTTGACCATCCACACGCCCATCTCGGCGGCAGCCTTTACCGCCATCGCCGTGGTGTTGGGGATATCGTGGAACTTGAGGTCGAGGAATACTTCGAAGCCCTTGGCACACAGGGTCTCGACGATGCCCGAAGCGCTGCTGGTGAACAGCTCCTTGCCAACCTTCACACGGCACAGCGCCGGATCGAGCTGGTCAGCCAGCTTCAGAGCGGCCTCACGGGTAGGAAAATCGAGGGCGACGATCAGGGGCGTCTGGCAGGCGGACATGGTCGGAGTCTCTTGGCAAGTCGTAAACGGCGCGCATTGTAAACGAAGTGACGTGGCCATGGGGGCCCGCGGGTCATGAGAATTGGCCCAAGTGTGGGCGTGATGCTGTTCACTTAAGGCCCCTGTCGCCCGCGAAGGGGCGCAAAGCGGCCCCAAAATCTTAAGTGAACTACAAGTATGGGCGCGCTCTATAATTGAACCATCGGCACGAGTATTAGCTCAAAAATCATACAAGCGGTGCCTTCCGTTTTTGCAGGAGAAAGACAATGCCCTGGTATGCCTGGTTGATCCTCATCGTAGCGCTTGGCTCGATTGTAGGCGGGCTGATGCTGCTGCGCGATACGGCGAAGAAATTGCCGCTGACCGAAGAGCAGCTGAAGAAAGTTCATGAGCGCAATGCAGAAATGGATGCCAAGGAAGCCAAAGATCGCTAAAGCCTGGATGGCCGACCATGAGTTGATCGGCCATCGACGGCTGGGCTTACTCCACAGTTAATTTGTCACGGTTGCGATCCAGGATCGCGTTGCCGATGCCTTTGATTTCCAGCAATTCATCGACCGAAGTGAATGGCCCGTGTGCGTCACGGTAGGCCACGATCGCTTCGGCTTTTGCTTTACCAATCCCGTTCAGCTCCTTTTGCAAGGTTGGCGCATCGGCAGCGTTGAGATTGACGCGAGTCGTGTGGGCAACCGTTGCCGGTGTGGCCACTGCGTTAGCGGTTAGTTCAGCAGGTGCTGAAGCGGGATTGGGCGCTGCACTGAGGGAAAAGGACAGGCCCGCGAACAGCGGAAGGAACAGGTAGGAAAGGACGGTATTACGCATTTGGCACACTCCATTGAGACGAGAATTGCAGGGCAGCGTTTCCGTAGCTGCCAAACAAACCTAGCGCTTCTGAAGTGCCGATGAAAGTACGCGAAGGGCGAGAATCTTTACTGAATTAGACGTCACATTTTATGTCCTCTTCTCGGGCAAAAAGTCGCACAAGAAGAGGACCTAAAACTTACCTATTAATAAACCTTATCCTGCAACAACCGTTTCAAATACTGACCGTACCCATTCTTCGCAAGAGGGGCGGCAAGTTTTTCAAGTTGCTCTGCACTGATCCAACCCTGGCGGTACGAAACCTCTTCCGGGCACGCCACTTTCAAACCCTGGCGGCGCTCGATGGTCGCGATGTATTGGCTGGCTTCGAGCAGCGAATCGTGGGTGCCGGTATCCAGCCAGGCGTAGCCGCGGCCCATGATTTCTACCGACAGCTTGTTACGCTCAAGGTAGGCGCGGTTGACGTCGGTGATCTCAAGCTCGCCACGTGGCGAGGGCTTGATGGCCTTGGCGATCTCGACCACATCCTGATCGTAGAAATACAGGCCGGTTACCGCGTAGCTGGACTTGGGTTGCAGCGGCTTCTCTTCAAGGCTGATCGCGGTGCCCTGGGCGTCGAATTCAACCACGCCATAGCGTTCAGGATCGTGCACGTGGTAGGCGAACACGCTAGCACCAGTGGCACGACTGTTGGCGTTGCTCAGCAGGTGCTGGAAGTCGTGGCCGTAGTAGATGTTGTCGCCCAACACCAACGCCGACGGATCATTGCCAATGAACTGCTCACCAATGATGAACGCCTGCGCCAGGCCATCCGGAGAGGGTTGCACGGCGTAGGAAATATTCAGGCCCCACTGATTACCGTCGCCCAACAACTGCTCGAAACGCGGCGTGTCCTGCGGGGTGGAAATGATCAGGATGTCGCGGATACCCGCCAGCATCAGCGTAGTCAGCGGGTAATAGATCATCGGCTTGTCGTAGACCGGTAAGAGCTGCTTGGAGATCGCCAACGTTGCAGGGTGCAGTCGAGTACCCGAGCCGCCTGCCAGAATAATACCTTTACGTTTCATGCGGTTATTTCCCTTGTATTTCCGTCAGCATCCGCGCAACGCCCAGGCGCCAATCAGGAAGCTGCAAACCAAAAGCCTTTTCAAGTTTTTGCGTGTCGAGTCGCGAATTGGCCGGCCGCCGCGCAGGCGTGGGATAAGCGTCGGTGGTCAACGCCGAAACCGCCTGCGGCTTGACCTTCAGCTCAATGCCCATCTGCTCAGCCCGCTCGAGAACGTACCGCGCATAGCCACACCAGGTGGTTTCACCCGCTGCCGCAAGATGGTAGAGCCCACACAGTTCAGGCTTGGCGCGCCAGGCGACGATCGCGTGCGCCGTCACATCTGCGATCAACTCAGCACCGGTTGGTGCGCCGAACTGATCATCGATTACCCCAAGGGTGTCTCGCTCGCCAGCCAGGCGCAGCATGGTCTTGGCAAAATTATTGCCGCGCGCCGCGTACACCCACGAGGTGCGGAAGATCAGGTGCGAGCACGCCGAGGCCTGAATAGCCTGCTCTCCAGCCAACTTGCTCAGACCATAGACATTCAGCGGCCCCACCACGTCTTCTTCGCGCCAGGGCGTTTGACCCTCCCCTGGGAAGACATAGTCAGTGGAGTAATGCACCAGCAGCGCACCTGAACGTGCAGCGGCCTGCGCGAGCACCTCGAGCGCCTCGGCGTTGATGCGATGGGCTTGCCCCTGCTCGGACTCGGCCTTATCTACTGCGGTGTAAGCCGCCGCATTGACAATCACATCTGGCGCCCAGGCCTGGACGGTCTGCGCCAAACTTTGCAGATTGGCGAGATCACCGCAGTAATCCTGGCTCTTGGAGTTAAGGGCCAGCACCTCGCCCAGCGGCGCCAGGCTGCGCTGCAGCTCCCAGCCGACCTGACCGTCCTTACCAAGCAGCAGAATCTTCATTCGCTGCGCTCGCCGTAGTTCTTCTCGACCCACTCGCGATAGTTGCCCGACTGCACGTTTTCAACCCACTGCCAGTTGCTCAGGTACCACTCGACCGTCTTGCGGATGCCGGTTTCGAAGGTTTCCGCTGGCTTCCAGCCCAGCTCACGCTCGAGTTTGCGCGCATCGATGGCGTAACGGCGGTCATGGCCTGGGCGGTCGGTAACGAAGGTGATCTGCTCGCTGTAGGACTTGCCATCAGCGCGAGGGCGCAGCTCATCGAGCAAAGCGCAGATACGGTTAACGATCTCCAGATTTGGCTTCTCGTTCCAGCCGCCAACATTGTAGACCTCGCCCACCGTGCCTGCCTCAAGCACCCGGCGAATCGCGCTGCAGTGATCTTTTACGTACAGCCAGTCGCGGATTTGCTGACCGTCACCGTAGACCGGCAGCCCTTTGCCACCCAACGCGTTGACGATCATCAGCGGGATGAGCTTTTCCGGGAAGTGGTACGGGCCGTAGTTGTTGGAGCAGTTGGTGGTGAGAACCGGAAGACCATAGGTGTGATGGTAGGAGCGCACCAAGTGATCGCTGGCCGCCTTGCTCGCCGAGTAAGGGCTGTTTGGCTCGTACTGGTGCGTCTCGGTGAACGCCGGAGCATCAGGCGCCAAGGAGCCATAGACTTCGTCGGTGGATACATGCAGGAAACGGAACGTTTGCTGCGCATCGCCCGGTAGGGCTTTCCAGTAGGCGCGCACCGCTTCGAGCAGGCGGAAAGTGCCAACGATGTTGGTCTGGATGAAGTCTTCCGGGCCATGAATCGAACGATCGACATGCGACTCGGCGGCGAAATTGATCACCGCACGCGGCTGATGCTCGGCCAGCAACTTCTCGACCAGCGCCGAGTCGGCGATATCGCCGTGGACGAACAGGTGCTTGGGGTTGCCATCGATGGACGCCAGGCTCTGCAGGTTGCCCGCGTAGGTCAGCTTATCCAGGTTGATGACCAGCTCATCTGCTTGAGCTACCCAGTCCAGGACAAAGTTGGCGCCGATGAAGCCGGCTCCGCCGGTTACTAAGATAGTCATATCTGCGATCTTTTCAGTAAGATAATGAAAAAGGACTGAATCTTGCGAAAAACTGGAGCATCTTGAAAAGCTGGTGCCGCTCTAGCTCGTATGTCTAGGCCGATACACAAGGAAAGCCCCGATAAATACCATGTTTATCGAGGATTTCGCAGCTTTGTGAGCCTGAACTCAGCAAAATCACTCAAAACACTCAACATGGCCAAGAACCTTACCTTTCTTGTCCTTTTCAGACAATACTGGCTCCCCCGATAGCGGCCAAATTATGTCTAACGCAGGATCATCCCATGCCAAACAGCGTTCGTGCTCCGGAGCATAATAATCGGTGGTTTTATATAAAAACTCAGCTGCATCACTAAGCACTAAAAAGCCATGAGCGAAGCCTTCAGGTATCCACATTTGCTTTCTATTATTTGCCGATAAGTACGCCCCAACCCAACGACCAAAACTTGGAGAACTCTTACGCAAGTCAACAGCAACATCAAACACTTCCCCAGCAATAACGCGCACTAACTTCCCTTGTGGTCTTTGAATTTGATAGTGCAGCCCTCTAAGCACATTTTTCACTGATCGCGAATGATTGTCCTGAACAAATTTCACATCCTTGCCGATTGCATTACAAAAATCTTTATGATTAAAGCTTTCAAAGAAGAAACCGCGCTCATCTCCATAGAGTTTGGGGTCAAACAAAACGACATCGTGAATAGCCAACTTAGTCGCGTCCACTCGAAAAACCTTCTTTTGGCAGTTTAGCAGTTATCCACATCAATGATTGCGGCATTAGTCCTGACATAAGCATAGCAAGGTTAAGATGTGATGGGGACCCCAATCATGCCTCACACTATAGGGGAAATTTTACCAAATCGCACCTAGCTGAGAACGCATCCGCCCGGCTCCACACTCGTACTGCCTCCTCTAGAGAGGCTGTCATCCCCACGCATCTGATGCCCTCGCAACCTCACCCATCCCGTACTCCCTTCACCTGTAGCGCCCGGAAATGGGGGTAGAGCCTAGAGCGCGCAAGGAGAAAGCCACCTGACTAGAATTTCGGGTACAATCGGCGACATACTCGTTGTCAGTAGGGTGAGGCCATCGGGCGGTGGTCGTGCAAGGCCTTAATACTCGGCAGACTGACAGTGACTGAATAGAAGCATACTCCATACCACGGAGTGGTAATAAAAATTACGCAGTTTTCACATGCGGGAGTGAAATAAATACAGCATGCAGCTCAAACCAAAATATCAACCCACCTTTGCCGAGCGTTACCCAGTACCTCTTTTTTTTGCAATTACCGACATATTGTTAGTTTTTGCATCTGGTCTCGCGGCTTTTTTTTACCGCTTTCACAATGTCGACTTGCCGGCAAAATACAGCCTCGCGCTTGGAACAACTGCAATAGTTGTGGTTATTTGCCTTGCCCTAGGTGGCGCCTATGGTTCTCAAAGAGGCTACTCGTTTTGGAGACAGCTTAGCCTCCTTATAGCATGCTGGGCTTCAGCCGCTGGAATGCTTCTATCCGTATCATTCTTCTTAAAGGTCTCCGAAGATTACTCTCGCATCTGGTTTAGTACGACAATTATAACAGGCGGTTTTTTGTGCGTAATGCTGCGCCTTGTCGTATACGTTCTACTACGTAAAATCCGAAACTCCGGAATGAACCTTAAGAGTGTGCTGGTCATCTACTCCACTGACAGCACTGAAACTCAATTCAATACAAATGAAAACCTGAAAGAAGATGGATTTATCATTGTCGCGAAGGTAAAATTTGATGTAGGTCAAGAGTGGACTGAAAACCTAATTGCTCAAATTGAAGAACTGAAAATTCACGAAGTCTGGCTTTCCCTCCCGCTCAGTGAAGGCGGAAGAGTACGTTCAGTAATGTATGCATTACGCCACCACACCGTTGCCATCAGGTTTATACCAGAACTTGGCGATATCCGTTTGCTTAATCACAGAGTTAGCTATATCGCAGGCCTATACTCGCTCGACTTGAGCTGCAGCCCAATGGATAGTCCTGCAAGGGTTATAAAGCGGCTGGAGGATCTCGTAATCGGAAGCATTATCAGCCTTTGTATTCTGCCACTTTGCATTGTCATTGCCATCGCCATTAGAACCACTTCACCTGGCCCCATTCTATTCAAACAGCATAGAACCGGAATTAACGGAAAAAAATTTAAAGTCTATAAATTTCGCTCCATGCACTTACATGACGACTGTCGAGTAACACAAGCATCGCGAAACGACTCTCGAATCACTAAAGTAGGCGCATTCCTCCGAAGAACTAGCCTCGACGAACTGCCCCAGTTTTTTAATGTACTTCAAGGAAGAATGTCTATAGTTGGGCCTAGACCGCACGCCCTAACGCATAACGAATATTACAAAGACCTCGTTGAATCGTACATGCAGCGCCACAAAGTAAAACCTGGAATTACAGGATGGGCCCAGGTCAGTGGCTATCGAGGAGAAACCGACACACTAGAGAAAATGCAAAAGAGAGTCGAGCATGACCTCTGGTATATCGATAACTGGTCGCTCTGGATCGATTTGAAAATCATTTTTTTAACTATGTACAAAGGCTTTATTCATAAAAATGCATTCTGACAAACCATTAGAAATGCCATCTGCCAGCACCCTGAGAAAATCGATACAAGTCAGCACATTGATTTTGTCCTGGCTCATCGCAATAGGAATCTTCATACAGATTTCTGGAAAGGTTTGGATAGAATCTGGGAGCGGACGAAATACTCAGATTTATATATTTTTACTTCTCCCAGCCCTTCTTATCACTTTGTGTAAGATAGCCCAAAGAAAATTACAGCTCTCGTTGCATTATTCTATCTGGATACTGTTCTTAATATGGATTGCCTTGAGCACTCTGTGGGCAACGAACTCACCTACCGATCCATTAGCACTTGCAAAACGAGGGATGTATATCGCCCTATACCTTGCGGCAATTCATTACACAATGCGCATTAATGAGCAGCTTCTTCGTAGGGCTATATTTTCAGGAATTGCGATCATCGCTATTGGTGCACTAGCAACTATAGTCTATCAGTTCGCAGTTCTTGAAATACCGTTAGGCTATCGGACCCACCGACTTTATCGCCTTGACATTGGGGAGTTCGCTGACTATGGATGGCCAGTGGCGGCTGGTATTTTCCATGGAGCAGCGGCGATGTACGCATTGTATGCTGCCATCGAAAAAGACCAACGGCTGGGCAAGAGTGTATTTTGGGGTGCGATTTTTTTAATACTCGCAAGCTATGTTTTACTAACCTACACACGAGGAGCCTGGATCGCTTTGTTTGTAGGCTCTATCGCAACCATCGTATTACAGCGCTCTCGTAAAGGGTGGCTTGCCCTGGCACTTGGAGCTCTAACTGCTGGGATTCTTGTAACAATATTTTGGCCTAATTTAATGGTTGAACTCCATACCAGACAATTGTCAGGTCGTGGGCCCATATGGCAGTATTTTTTTGAACAGATGCAAGGGAAGTGGTTACTTGGGCATGGATTAGGCACGCCCTTTGAGTATCACTGGCCTGATGGACATGCAATATCCCCACATGCTCATAGTCTCTACCTGCAACAGATATACGACAGCGGGTTGATTGCACTTTCCACTATGTCAGCAGGGATTGTCATACTGCTAGTCAAAGCATGGTCGCTACGAGAAAACTATTGGGTTAAGCTTGCATTGCCGGCTCTAATTTACGGACTTGTAGCGATGATCACTGATGTCGAACGCATATTCACCAGACCTGGCGATTATTGGACAGTATTTTGGCTTCCGATAGCAATATTACTTGCAGTCCCTAGCAAAATAAATTGCCCGAAGACAGCCTGATAAATCTGATTCAAGATAGATAGATATGTTGCTCCCAGACAGGGAGCAACATTAATGCTCATGTGAACCGCAAGCGAAATTTTTTCAAAGGCAATAGTGATACCCCCTCCTCGGAAGTACAGGCTTTAATTAACAGCAAACCCGAACCGCACACCACAACTGGTGAGCCCTGTTCAATAAAAATAACCTTACCCGCATCCCTATTCTCAATAGCTACGTCAGGTATCTCTTCAGCACTGAAAATTCGATACTTGACGTCATCCACAAAGCAATATGCCCCCTTATAGGGGAAACCTACAGCGTCAATTTTTCTTCGAATTTCTGAGGCGGAACTACCCCAATTAATCTTGTAATCATTCTCATCGAGCCAAAGGCTATAAGTAGCTTTGTCTGAGTCCTGAGCATGCGCTATTGGAGACTTTCCGGCCATTATACTTTTTAAAACTATTTTTCCTAAATCGACATAGCAAGCTGTAATTTTGCCAATCATCTCATTAATTGTGGCCGGATAATCTACAGAAATAGAAGCTTGAGCAATTATATCGCCCCTATCATAATCAGCAGCACCGAATAAAGCAGTGACACCAACCTTCGGCTCGCCATTAATCAACGCATTAACCAAGGGGGCAAATCCCCTATAACGAGGCAGCAGCGAATCGTGGAATACAATTAGCTTATTTTCCGGATGCTCTATCAGCCAACGCCATGAGATAGCCATGGCATACTCTGTTTTTATTTCGAATTCACCGGATCGGTAACAGGCGGGTACGCCATATCTTGTACACAGCTCGTAGATATCAGCGGAAAAATCATTTATCACCGAAGAGTCCTGACCAATAATCACTGCCTCAATCACCGAGCGATAATTTTCCAGGGCCTCAGTTAAAAAAGCCAATCCTTTTTCAGTCATCACTAGCAAAGTGACTTTGTTGGAAATAAACATTTCGCGAGCTCTCAACAATTATAACCACTTACATAGAAGCTTTTCATATTGCCCCAAAATATCATTCCAAGTGAATTTATCCATAAACATTGATTTGCTACCCAATTTCATCTTCTCAAGCAGAGCGTTATCACTGAGAATTTTATCGAAAGAGTTACTAAAGCCATCCTCATCCTGAAAGTATTCTGCCGAGTCGCCTGCAACCCATCTATTAAACTTGTTGTCATGGGCGATGACGGCGCACCCTGCCCCCAGAGCCTCAACCAAGGACGGATTCGTTCCACCAACTTTATGGCCGTGGAGATAGCATCTTGAATAGAAGCGAAGGGCTTGAACTACTTGAGAGTCATAAATCGCACCCAAGAAAAGAACCTCATCACTTGCAGCATCGAGGATTTTTTTATGATATTGGTTCGCAGACTTATCATAGGCTCCAAGTATTACTAGAGAATGATTTCGCCTTTTACGACTAAAAGCTCGCACCATTTCCAAGATAGAGTTCTCAGGCTCAGGTCTGGCAATCACAATTGAATACTGATTTTGAATTAAACCATAGGAGGCTATAATTTCCCGATCAGCCTCGATTACGTTCTCTCCTCCATATGGAATCATCGTGATTTTGGAAGCACTAACTCTCGTCTGAAGGTGTGCTTTGATTTCAGGATGGTCAGCAATGAGATGATTACCCACCCAGCACCCAAACCTTTCATTTAGCCAGAACCAGGCCTTGGCTACTAAACTCCATTTTTCTCGGCGCCATTCGATTCCATCCATATTAAACAAGTTTACTTGTCCCTTGGCACGCTGCAAGACATTAAATATAGCAGTGTTATAACCCAGTGTTAAGAACAGTCCTGGCTGAGTTAATGCATGACGTGCAGCAAGAAAATCGAATACAACCGTCCCAAGTGCACCCGTCCTCTTAACTGGGATATGTATTCTCTGAATACCACGCCATTCAGATGTCCAAGATTTATCAGATTCTATTCCATTCTCTTGGCAGTAAACCGTAACGGTCCAACCACGCCCCACGAGATAAAGTGATAGCCGTTCGGCAAAAGTTTCGAATCCCCCATGCATCGCCGGAACCCCTCTGATACCGAGGATATTTAGATGTGACATTCTTCATCCCTTAACAAAAGCAAAAGCAAGAACATAGAGAACAAAACAGATAGGTCTGTTAGCGTGAAATTAAACAGTGAAAACGCAAAGAAAGCCCCGTATGTTATCAGAGCTACAGAAATCGATTTAGAGTTTTTTACTATAAACCATAAAAACCATAGGTTTACTAATAGCACCCCAACTAAACCGCAATCTAAGTAGAGCGAGTAAAGCAAACTGAATCCAGAGTAGTACAGCCATTCCTTCGATAGAGGATTGAAATAGGTGAGAAACCCGTTACCGAAAAAGCTTAACTCACCAAACAATAATTCCCCCACAGGCGCCAATCTATGCGCTGCACTTCCAGCCAACCGCTTATCATATGCATACTGAAGCATATCCAGGAAGTTTTGATATATGCTAAGTATTTCAGCATGAAAAAACAAGAAAACGCAAATCACAGACAAAACCAAACACAAATACACCGAGACTTTTTTAACGCTATCCCGCGACAGTGCATGACAAGCTGAAACTGAAATCACGACCATTACGTGCAATAGTTGCATCGCTTTAGAATTGGTCATAAACACGACTACAGAACCAAGCAATACAATAATAAGCTTACGCAACGTCATCCGCGACGCAGATAAACAAAATATGCTCAGGAGCATACAAAAGAATGCCAAGCTCGCATCGGAAGCTAAATAAAATGAACCTGAGACGGTATCTTCCAAAGAAAGCTGGGTCTTAGAAAACCCAACAATGTCTTGAGGGAAAACCCGCTGAAAACCACCTAGAAATATTTGCAATAATAGATAGTATGGAGCCCAACGATAAACATGGAAATCAGTTATGTAGTATTTATTTACACACAACGTACATGACATCAACACTATGAGTGGGGAAACAAAGTAATAGAGATAAACTAAAAAACCTAACCAATCACTTCCGTTGATCAAACCAATGATAAAAAAGGAAGCTAAAAGCGCCAAATATGCAAGTGTATGCTTTTTGAACCTAGCATCAACCCCTCTATTAAACAAGAGGAGCCACACCAAAGACAACAACGCAGCACAATTAGTCGCTGTAATTGATAAGATGCCAACCATCTGGATTATAAAGCCGACAAAAAAAACCAACCCACTGAAAACAATAAGAGATACCGGACAATAACTATTTTTATTCCCAACAATGATATTCATTATTACTCACCACTAGTCGGCGTGATTCTCCATTTTATTACCTTTGCTGGACAACCGGCGACCACCGCATATTTCGGCACATCCCGATTAACAACAGCACCTGCAGCAATTACTGCGCCTTGACCGACAGTCACTCCATCAAGAATACATACAGAAGCACCTATCCATACATCATCTTCGATGACTATACCGCGCCTATTAACACCTTGATTTTTTATTAGTATGCTTGAATCCTCAAAGTTATGATTCTCAGACAAAACATGCACGGAAGGCCCAATAATTACGTTACTACCTATCTTCACACCACCTTGAGCGTTGATAAAATTGAAATGACCTAAGCCAGTATTATCTCCGATCTCGAGCCCTACACCTAAATCACCTAAGATACCGGTGCATCTTATAAATGTATTCTCAGGTATCGAAACGTTTCTGCCAAGTTTAACACCTCGCGTGGAAAGAGCATCAATAGTGACATTGTCACCTATGACGCACCCTCTGCCCGCGGTGATGCGATGCTTGTGCTCTAGTCTTACAGACCTCCCTATAAATATAGGAAAACCAGTGGCGTGCAAGAACGGGTACATGGCGGCCCCTCGGAGTGCCATGATTGCCTTTTCAGCTAGAACCAGGAGTATTGATCTAGAATCTAAATCGGCGTCTACAATATAACTTGGATCGTTTTTAACCAATCTTATAAGAAAAGAAATAAGCCCTCTAAACATTTGGCTCATCGTGAAATCGCCTTCTTGACCATGTAATCCGCTTTATAAGACCACGTCATAGATTCCGGCAAGTCGTTATCAACTATGGTATCCAATTGTAACAACCGCTCTAAGCTTTCAACAAATTTATCTCTCGCACAGACAATTACAGATTCTCCATTATGATACTTTTCAATTTCCCCAATCGGAGTAGATAGCGTTTTTTTGTTTGCAGCCATGTACTCATAAAACTTTATAGGATCCCCGCCATGCTGTTTATCTACCCTGTAGGGAATAAAACATACGTCAGCATTACGGATATAATCCGGCAAATCTGGATAGGCAATATCACCAGTAAACTTCACATTAGCTATGTTAGATAGTTCAGCTTTTACTTGCGCATCCAGTACCTTGCCAAGAAGCAAAAAAGTCACCTGAGGCAACCGCTCGGCACAAGCTCTAATAAGCTCTGTATCCAACATCTCTTGCATTTTCCCAGCATAAATAACAACGGGACCAGAAATGCCTTCCATGATAGTTGGTCGAAGTGTGGCTTCCCCTCGAAACATATTAAAATCTACGCCATTTGCCAAAAATTCTACATTATTTTTATCATCTGCACCGAAGTAACGAACAGAGTCGCGAGAGTTAAAGAAAATCATAGGGTATGTATCAATAACGCGAGTGTAAAGCTCCCTTAACTGTTGTGAGATTCGAGCATATGTTGAATGCTTACAAAGATTATCTACGCCATCGAAAACCTTGTACTTAGGTTTCAACTCATCGCACAATGAAACTGTTAAAGGAGAAGATTCATACGTCACATAATCCTGCACCTTCAAGAAACTCAAGGCTTTTAAATATTTTCTTACATGCTTTGAATAAAGCGTTGGAATAAACGCTTTGCCATGTACTACTGGACGGAAAAATGATAGATCTAGGATATCAACAGCAAAGAGTCGGTCATTTATTTTAGTAATGTACAACCCATTTTTAGCATAAAGAACCTCACCTCTAGACTTAAGCGTTTTTCGCTTAAGGAGCAGCTCTAAAAGCATGGTTGGCCTATTAAGAACCACCGTTTTCATTACATGCTCATGTTGTGCGAAAAACCGATACAGGTGTGAATCTCGAGTCCTAAAGCCCTCCAACTGTGCGAGTTTTATGTCATGAAAAGGAATACAAACAAAGTTAATAGGTTCCATATCATCAACCCTATGCCCATCTACTTGAGCAGTAGTAAAATTCAAGACTGTGCACTCCGCGAAATATCTTCACAGTAAATCTTTTTAAGTGTGCCGCTAAAATATATTCCGCCTACTACTCCAAGAATGAACCAGCCAGTGATCATATGATACTTATAAGACGCACCAAGCAAAGCACTACAAACTGAAGCAATCAGACATATCAAAGTCGAACAGTATAACCGTACCCTTGGCACAGCCCGCCATACATGACATGAAAACTCTGTCCGACAAACCAGGAAAATCCAAAAAGCCGAGGCGGTTGAAACTGCAGCTCCTTTTGCTCCAAACTCAGGAACAAAAACGTAATTACCGAGCGCACTGAACAGCATGGCTATTATCGCAGCCAGCATGGCATAAATACTTTTTTTAGAGACATTTATGCCTACAACTGTAGTTTCTGATAAGGTATAGAACAGAGGATAAGCCATACAGGCAATAACAATATACTGTACGGCATTATATTCGGGAGGAAGGATGTAAGTAACTAGCCAAGAAAACAAACCAGTCAGAACAAACAAAAAAAATGTTACCACAAGAACTTTTTCAGTAACGGTATCGATTTTAGCTTCATAATCCCCATCATTTAGCCATCGATATACGGTAGGAACCCATACCGTAGAAAATACGCTTTGAAACACGATCGCGGCGGCTGCAAAATTCGATGCAACAGAGTAAAATCCCAACTCTGTAAAAGATGAGAAGTTTCTCAAAAACATCCTATCCAACGTTGTCAACGCCCAAAATGCGGCCCCCCCCAATATTAGAGGCGACCCATATTGAAGTAGCGTTCGGATTTGGCGGAAATCTATGGATGCTGCAAGTGCAGATAAAATCATGTGCCTTGTATTCCAAGCAAACAGCAGCATCACAACAACAAGAGATAGGGAGTAAGCTCCTAAAAGAAACAAAAAACTGTCCGACTGGATGGTTAGATAATTAATTAATAGGAACAGCAAAAAAATCGCTTTAGGGAGAACTTGACTTACTGAGTAAGCCACACCTTTCTCTTCCATTCTCAAGATTAAAGAAAGGAAGCGAGATAGGAATACCGAAATCAAACATGCAACAGCAATAAGACCTAATGAAGAGTTAGCAATGCCGAACAGCCATCCGGATAGATATTGCCCCCCAATTACGAATAGCGCCAATACCATAAATGAGACCAGAAAGAGCCCTGGCACCATGCTATTCAATAATAACTTAGGCTTATCCTTGCACTCATGAAAATCCCGAACAAACGCCTGATCTAATCCAAGACAAAAAACAAGCACAAAAAAACTTGATGCTATTTGCAGCATCGCTATCCTACCCACTTCATCAGCCGGATAGATCCAAGTCATTATAGGTAGCGTTATGAACCCAATAACGGCGCTTCCAATCGGGCCGATGGCGAAAGCACCGACAGTTTTCCTATTCACTTAAAGAAGCCTTTGACAGATTCAATCACGTATGCGCATTGCTCCCGTGTTAGACCAAACCAAATTGGTAATCTGATCAAACGTTCGCTCTCAACTGTAGTGAAGCGATCTTCACCAACAAACTTACTATATACCAACCCCGCAGGCGCAGAATGGAGAGGAATGTAATGAAACACGCCCATTACTCCACACTCTTTTAAATGTTCTAGCAGGCTGGTCCGCACCTCAAGGTCTTTGACTTTTATATAAAACATGTGTGCATTATGAGCGCAATCTGTAGGAATTGTTGGTAGTTCAATCACCCCAGAATTCAGCAAGGGAGTCAAGCCCTCACGATATTGATTCCAAATCGATATCCTAGCACTCAGAATCTCATCTGCCTTCTCCAACTGTCCCCATAGAAACGCAGACTGAACATCACTAGGCAGGTAGCTACTACCAAGATCCACCCAACTATACTTATCCACCATGCCGCGAAAGAACAAGCTACGATTAGTTCCTTTTTCTCTTATGATTTCAGCACGATTAGCAAACCTTTCATCATTAATTAAGAGCAAGCCACCCTCACCTGCGCTCGTATAATTTTTGGTTTCATGAAAGCTATATGCACCTATGTGACCTATAGTACCGAGAGCACGCTTTTTATAAGTAGCCATCATACCTTGCGCTGCGTCTTCTACAACGTATAGGTTATATCTCTCAGCAAGAGACATAATAGCATCCATTTCACATGAAACACCCGCATAATGCACAACTACAATTGCTTTAGTTTGAGAACTTATAGCAGCCTCAACAAGCTTCTCATCCAAATTCATCGTATCCGGACGAACATCTACAAAGACGATTCTCGCTCCCCTAAGCGCAAACGCATTTGCAGTACTTACAAATGTGTAACTTGGCATAATGACTTCGTCACCAGGACGAATATCAATTAGCATTGCCGCCATTTCAAGCGCGTGCGTACAAGATGGTGTCAGTAAAGCTTTCTGACATCCAAGTTTTTCTTCGAACCAATGTTGACAACGTTTACTATACTCGCCATCCCCAGAAATTTTTGAGCTACGCATCGAGTCCAATACATACTTATCTTCGTTACCGGTATAGGGAGGGCGATTGAAAGTTATCATATTGGACCTTTACTAAATTCCTGAGAGCTAATGGGTATTTTGCAGCATCTACAACTAGGCAAAAATATTATACAACTGCCTAATTAAATTGTCTTCAGAAAAATACTCGCGTACTAACCGAGCATTTTTCCTTCGATCAACGTCAGAGTCTAATTCAAAGGAAAAGCTTTCCAATGTGTGCGTAGTCAATCCTAGATTTTGTAGGGCAACCTCACTGCTTGTGCCTCTCCGAACATACACTTTCTTACCTGCTCCGAGCAGATTGATAATGTTACCCATACCTTGTTGACGCTTATGGTGAAAAATAGCAATATCAATATCTGCTAGAAACTCGAGATACTTATCATAAGACATGAAGTCATGCATGGGGACAAACCTACTCCCAAACATCTCTCTTCCTTGATCTGCAATTACTTTAGCATAGTCCTCATCACCATATGCCAGCGGCATATAAATACAGAAATTCTGATCCTTACAATCCTTGAGTAGGTTCAATACTTCTAGATGATTATTACTTGGGTCGGCCGAGTTACCCACTTGAATGCGGATGACAGTGGAAGGCGTTGAAGCAACCTCTCCCCCTGCATATATATTACTTGTATACAAAATGCATTCGTGACGCGTCCCTCGCCACTTGTACCACCTTTCCGCGTTGTCGATATCCCCTGAAACATACGTAACAATATGCCCGATTCTTCCTATGACAGCGCGCCGAACAAACTCTTTAATTCTCCACTTTAAATTCTTGCTACCTAATTCATGCACATACAAATCACCACCCCAGACAAACCAATAACATTTCTTCAGGAGCCATGGCTGAAAGAATAAAAAAATTAGATAATAGTTACTAAAAAGTCCGTGAAGTATAATTTTTTCAGATGTGTAAGCCATTCTTAACAATTTGATAAATCCAGCTAAAGCCGAATACCCTTCAGCTGCAACTGCTCTCTTATCAGGGGAAACCTTATATTTTTCAAGGTCGCCTCTAAGCCAAAAAACATGACCCTCAACATTTGCCCTACGATTAAGTAGATCAATGAATGGCGGGATAAACTTATCGAGAAGTATCAAGTGTAAAATTCTGCATCCAGACAAATCTATAACTCCCTAGCAGATAGGTAAATGCGCCCCTATCAATTGACAAAGGCAGCTGAAAAAGCTGCCTCTATCAAGGTTCAAACTATGATGTGCACCACCTTGTTAAAACTAGGCTCTAATTATATGCGCACCACCATCCCTAAATTTACCACGAGTATCAATGATCAGCTTAGAGTGTTTATATATCAAATCGTAATCAAACTTCTCATGATCCGTCGCCAGCACTACAGCATCATAACGCGCTAAATTTTCCTCATCAATTAACTCACTGCTAAGATCAAAACTATGTTCGCGCATGAGAGGGAAAACTGGCACATGCGGATCACTATAAGACACCAACCCGCCCTTCTGCTCAATCAATTCCATAATTTCAACAGAAGGCGACTCCCGCATATCATCAACATTCTTCTTATATGCGATACCCAGAACGAGAACTTTACTTCCCTTCAATGCCTTGCCGTGCTCATTCAAGCCCGTCATTAGTTTTGCAAGTACATATTCGGGCATTGCGCAATTCACTTCACCGGCCAGCTCGATAAATCGAGTATGCACACCATACTCCCGAGCCTTCCAGGTGAGATAAAAAGGATCGATTGGGATACAATGACCACCTAACCCAGGACCGGGGTAATATGCAGTAAATCCAAAAGGCTTGGTAGCAGCCGCATCGATCACCTCGAATATATCTATATTCATGCGATCGGCAACTATCTTCATCTCATTCACAAGCCCAATATTCACCGCTCTATGAATATTCTCCAGCAACTTTGTTAGTTCAGCCGCCTTCGTTGAGCTAACTTCAACAAGATGATCAATAGCTTGCTCGTATAATGCAACCCCTACCGCCAAGCAATCTTTAGTGTGACCACCAACAACTTTTGGAATAGTCCTAGTTTCGAAATGTTTGTTTCCAGGATCTTCTCGCTCGGGAGAGTAGACTAAAAATATATCGCTGCCAACATCGAATCCTTGCTGAGTGATCCTCGGCAGCAGCTCTTCCTCAGTAGTTCCTGGATAAGTAGTACTCTCTAGGGAAACCACTTGGCCAGCACGCAGATGAGGCCTTATAGCCTCCATTGTACCGACCACATATGTCATATCCGGCTCTCGGTATTTATTCAGCGGCGTGGGAACACAAAGAATCAACGCGTCACATTCAGATACCCTTTCAAAGTTATCTGCCGCCTCAAATCCGGACTTCAAAGCAACAGCAATATTTTCCGAAGAAATATGTTCAATATAACTTCTACCCGAATTGAGCTTTTGTACTTTAGCTGAGTCAATATCCAGGCCGATCACTCTATAGCCAACTGCGCTATAACGCAGCATCAGTGGAAGCCCAACATACCCCAACCCGACGATACCAATAACGGCCTGCTTCGACTTGAATTTATCGATTATTTGTTCTTTATAGCCTATCATTATGAAACCCTCAAATCGGCACCATCAGCCCAGGCTGATCACACTTATGTTGAATCCAATCACTCACACGTGATCAGTGCCAAAGCAATTTAATTTTACACACTTAAAAAATAGCGCTCACTGCACACTTAAATATTAATAATAAAACTAGCTATGCTTAACGACTACTGCCTTTTAAAAGGCTCAACGGTCATCTCTCTAATCTGCTTAACAAATTTTATGTATTGCTCCCGTGGACGAGATAGCTCTTTAAAGTACGCTTGATCGACTGGAATCAACTCAAGGATCTTGGATCAAGGGCAGCCATCACACCGTGCTTGCCCCGGAACAACCGATAGCGAGGCTACGACCTTTCCCTAACCTAGACAACCAATCAGGTCAATCACATCCATCCGATGGGAATTGAGTTCCCACGCTCCTCCGATGCGCGCAATAACATATCATTGTGGCAGTATAGGCCTCAACTCTCCAGCATCTAGATGCTGGTTTCTCTACTATTTTTAGAGTTTCGGTCGCGCTTTGACCTTGCTTCGTAAGTGCAGGATCAACGCCAGCCCCACCCCCAGCACGCCGCCAGCTAGAGAGCCAAGCAATACAATAATCAGTCGTCGAGGCTTGATAGGCTTGTCTGGCAGCTCGATCGCACCATCCTGACGAAAGACCTGCACCACACCCTGACCGATGTCTAACCCACGATAAAAGGCAGCCGCTTCCTCTTGCTGACGCAGGTTGTGTACAAACGGGTCATCAGATCCCCGTGTACGTAGGTTATTGATTTCTGCCTCAATAGCCTTGCTTCCCCTCATATAGGTCAACGCCCCATCCATCCCGGCAGATACTTCCCGTGAAAGATTGTTGGATATGATGGGGGGTTTCTCCAGTCCGATTGACTTAGCGACGCGCAATGCTTCAGTCAACTGGGCGATTTGGTCTTCACGCTGCTTTCGTGCGCTTTCTCTAGCAGCGCTAATTCGCTGCTCCAAATTGTTCGCCTTGATCGTAGCATCTGCCTTTACGTCCTTGATCACCTCCCGAACACCGCGTTGCCCGGCCATTTCGACATAACGCACTACCCATTCAGCAGCTTGCTGTGGGTCAGGCCCATTCGCCCTCACAACAAAACGACTTGGTGTATCCTTCGCTGCGACACTAACCGCTAGGACATTCTCAAATCGGCCATACAAAACGTCTTGCGAGCCTTTCCGTTCATCTTCCGGAAGACTGGGCAGATAAATCGATCGGAAGAATTCCCTACGCAGCGATTCCGATTGCAGATGGCGCAGGTAGATCTCGTACACATCCTTGACCCCCAGCATCGAAAGCCCAGAGTCACCGCCGCGCCCATAATTCAGCTGAGCCACATCATTCTGCGAAGGCGGCTGAACGAAGACCTTGGCTTCATAGATCGGTGTAGCAAGCAGCGCGTAAGCCACGGCTGCCGCGGTCACGATGACCGTCGTTAAAATGATCAGTACCTTCTGCTTCCACAACCCCTCAACCAGCTCGAACAGATCAATCTCATCATCACCATAGCGGCGCTCAGGTTCATTGCGCATTTATTCTAATATTCCTTGGGTCCGTCTGGTTACGTACATTCCTGAACAGGCCCGACTGAGCCACTCCGTGGCGTGTCGCCTGCCCTGATGAAGCGTAGCGGCAATTTGCCAATATGCTCGCCACTCTTCACTCCAAAAGCGTTAATCAGTAATAGAGAGGGCCTCTCGCAGGAAAGTTCCTCCTTTTTCGACTAACGCTCGCCACTCCGCCAGCCGGTCATGGCGGAACTGTGACATTTACCTCATTTCCAAGCTGCGCAAACCTGTGCGCCAGAGCCTTCGCCAACACGTTCTTGCTTTCGCGCTCTCCGTGCACTAGCACGACCTGCTTGGCCGCGCTCGCTGAACCCAACGCGAACCTGATCAATCCTTCTTGATCTGCATGCGCTGAGTAGCCACCCAGCGTCATTACCTTGGCATGAATTTCAAACCTTTCTCCATCCAGATCAACCCAAGCACATTCGCTCCCCACTGAACTAGCCTGTATCACCGCCCCAGGCGTCCCCCTCCCCTGATACCCGACGAACATCACCTCATGCCGCGAATCCCCAAGCATAGCCTTGAGGTAATTGACGATCCGCCCACCCGAGCACATGCCGTTGCCGGCAATAACAATCGCCGGCCGCCCGGTGCTCTTGAGGTAATTGACCACCTGCTGATGCTTGGCATGGCTATCGATGCACAGCAGTTGCTCGAACGCCAGCGGCTTGCGCCCTTCGCTCAACCGCTGCCTGGCCTCATCGCTCCAGAACCGATGCAGCTCCCGATAGGCTTGAGTCATGCGCAGGGCCAGTGGCGAGTCGAGGATGATCGGCAGCCGCGACCAGATGAGGGCGTCATTACCCGTGATCTCGCCCTCAGCACTGAGCAAACCTTTGCAATGCAGAATGTCTTCTAGCTCATACAGCAGTTCCTGTGTACGGCCAAGACTGAACGCGGGTATGAGGATGGTGCCTTGATCGGCGAGCGCGCGATCGATCGCGGCTTCCAAACGTTGCTGTCGCTCACTACGATCAGGGTGCAGGCGGTCGCCATAGGTGCTTTCCAGCACCAACAGGTCTGCGCGCTCAGGTGGTTGAACAGGCCGTAACAGCGGGTTGTCGGGCGCACCGAGATCGCCCGAGAACACGATACGCGTGCTGCCCGCTTGACCTGCCCGCTGAACATCGCATTCGACATAAGCGGAACCAAGCAGATGCCCAGCGCGCTGCAGGCGGATGCGACACACCATGTCATCAGTTTCGACCAGGTTGTGCCACTGAGCAAATGACAAGGGCGTAACGAGACTCTCGAGTAGCGCCAGGTATCGCGCAACTTGAACAGGCTCGCTGCTGACGGCGAGCCTGTAGGCATCCTCCAGGATCAGGGGGAGCAGTTTTGCAGAGGGCTCGCTACACAGGAATGGGCCGCGATAGCCGGCAGCCAATAAGGCAGGGATTCGGCCGACGTGATCCAGGTGTACGTGCGTGACGATGAGGGCTTGAATACCCTCGATGGAAAACCCCAGCGGCGCTAATTCGGCGCCTGGGGCTGCATCACTACCTTGCTCGAGCCCACAATCGACCAACAGGCTGGTATGGGGATCAAGTTGCAGCTGGTGGCAGGAGCCGGTGACGCCTCGGGTGCCACCGTGGTGCGACAGGAAAGGATATTCCATGCGAGCGACACCTTTGCGGGCCAGAAAAATGAAGGGCGCTATTACTTCATTCTGGGCGCGGCCTGCCAATCGAAAAAATTGGCTGCACTTGTAGGAATCGCCTGTTAGTTGCCTGCCACGGCCGCCTGACGGGCCGAAGCGCGGATTTTGCGCTTGCTGCGCATGACCCCATAGGCACCGAGCAAAGGCCCGACCGCCAGGCCGACGACCAGGGCAGCCAGTACCAGTACCGCAACCGGCACCGCAGGCGCCGCCCAACCGAACAATACCAGTGAGACCGCTTGCTGGTTTTCCAGTACGAAGAACAGCACCACGGCCGCCAGCAGCAGAACGAACAACGCCGCCAGGGCGCGCTTGAGATTACGCATCAGTCTGTTCCTTCCCTAATCAGGTGTGGACCTCATGCTCTTCTTCATTGACCCGGTCACGCAGCTCTTTACCCGGTTTGAAGTGCGGCACGAACTTGCCTTCGAGGCTCACCGACTGGCCGGTCTTGGGGTTGCGCCCTACCCGGGGAGCGCGATAGTGCAGAGAGAAGCTGCCAAATCCACGGATCTCGATGCGATCGCCAGTGGCCAGGCATTGCGACATCTGCTCAAGCATGGTCTTGATGGCCAGCTCGACGTCCTTGGACGAGAGCAGCCCTTGATGGGTGACAATACGTTCGATCAGCTCCGACTTCGTCATATTTTTCCCTTCGTTATCAAGCAGCTAGATCATTGCTTAACCAGTTTGTAGCACGCTCTGGGGGATTTGAACAGGGCGGTTCTTGACTTAATAAAAAAATTCAAGATTGGTGCAGTGGGAGATGAGGGTGCGCACAGTGCTGGGGCGTGGGGTGCCACACGGGGATGGAGGGGTTAGGGCCTCTGGGGCTGCTTTGCAGCCCATCGCAGCCAAGGCAATGCCTACAGCGCGCTTTAGGCATATACAACTGCTGTAGGCGAGCCTGGCCGGCGCTGGCATTAGCAGGGTCGACATCATTGCCTGATTAAGCGCTATCGCGGGGCAAGCCCGCTCCCACGCTGGAACCTGCTCCCTGCGCGGCAGCGCAGCCCGCAAGGGCTAAGTGATCTCCTAGGCGATGAGTGCCAGTACTCGGCGGGAGAGAGGGGCTTAAAAGGCGGACAATAAAAAAGGGCGACCTAAGTCGCCCTTCTTTTACCGATCAAACAGAACTCAGTTCTGTTTGGCCATTGCTTCGCGCAGCAGCGCAGCCATGGTGGTGTCGGCAGCAGCTTCTGGAGCCGCTTTCAGGCTCTGGATAGCTTCGCGCTCTTCAGCGTCGTCTTTCGATTTGATCGACAGGCTGATAACGCGGGACTTACGGTCGACGCTGATGATCTTAGCTTCGATCTCTTCGCCTTCCTTCAGGACGTTACGGGCGTCTTCGACGCGGTCACGGCTGATTTCGGAAGCTTTCAGAGTGGCTTCGATGTCGTCGGCCAGGGTAACGATGGCGCCTTTGGCGTCAACTTCTTTGACGATACCCTTAACGATTGCACCCTTGTCGTTCACAGCAACGAAGTTGGAGAACGGATCGTCTTCCAGTTGCTTGATACCCAGGGAGATGCGCTCGCGCTCTGGATCGACCGACAGGATGACGGTTTCCAGCTCGTCGCCCTTCTTGAAACGACGTACGGCTTCTTCGCCGGTTTCGTTCCAGGAGATGTCGGACAGGTGAACCAGACCGTCGATGCCGCCGTCCAGACCAATGAAGATACCGAAGTCGGTGATCGACTTGATGGTACCGGTGATCTTGTCACCCTTGTTGAACTGGCCGGAGAAGTCTTCCCATGGGTTGGACTTGCACTGTTTGATGCCCAGGGAGATACGACGACGCTCTTCGTCGATGTCCAGAACCATAACTTCCACTTCGTCGCCAACCTGAACGACTTTCGACGGGTGGATGTTTTTGTTGGTCCAGTCCATTTCGGAAACGTGTACCAGACCTTCAACGCCTTCTTCCAGCTCAGCGAAGCAGCCGTAGTCGGTCAGGTTGGTAACGCGAGCCTGTACGCGAGTACCTTCTGGGTAGCGTGCAGTGATAGCGACCCACGGATCTTCGCCCATTTGCTTCAGACCCAGGGAAACGCGGTTGCGCTCACGGTCGAACTTCAGGACGCGAACATCAACTTCATCGCCAACGTTGACAATTTCCGACGGGTGCTTGATACGCTTCCAAGCCATGTCGGTGATGTGCAGCAGGCCGTCGATACCGCCCAGGTCCACGAATGCGCCGTAGTCGGTGAGGTTCTTGACGATACCTTTGACTTGTTGGCCTTCCTGCAGGGTTTCCAGCAGGGCTTCGCGCTCGGCGCTGTTCTCGGCTTCCAGGACGCTGCGACGCGAAACAACGACGTTGTTGCGCTTCTGGTCCAGCTTGATGACCTTGAATTCCAGCTCTTTGCCTTCGAGGTGGGTGGTGTCGCGCACTGGGCGGACATCAACCAGCGAACCTGGCAGGAACGCACGGATACCGTTAACGTCGACAGTGAAGCCGCCTTTAACCTTACCGTTGATAACGCCCTTGACCACTTCTTCGGCGGCGAAAGCTGCTTCCAGAACAATCCAGCACTCGGCGCGCTTGGCTTTTTCACGGGACAGTTTGGTTTCGCCAAAGCCGTCTTCGACCGCGTCCAGCGCAACGTGAACTTCGTCACCGACCTTGATGGTCAGCTCGCCAGCTTCGTTGTAGAACTGCTCGAGCGGGATGACGCCCTCGGACTTCAGGCCAGCGTGTACGGTAACCCAGTCGCCGTCGATGTCGACAACGATACCGGTGATGATCGCACCCGGCTGAAGATTGAGGGTTTTCAGGCTTTCTTCAAAGAGTTCTGCAAAGCTTTCGCTCATTTTAATTCCTGTAGATTTGGGCGAAGGAAACGCCCCTAGCCACATTCCAGACAATGTGGGTTTCGTTATGTAAAGGAAAGCGGGCAGGACGTTGACTGGTGCCCCTGCCTGCTTTCCTGTCATCAAATGAGGTCGCGAAGGGCGAGCTCACTTCTGATGCGTTGCAACACCTGCTCGATGGACAACTCTGTCGAGTCCAGCTGAATCGCATCGGCCGCCGGCTTGAGCGGGGCCACTGCACGCTGGGTGTCACGCTCATCGCGCGCACGTATCTCATCCAGGAGACTCGCCAGACTAACATCTTCGCCCTTGCCCTTCAACTGCAAATAACGGCGTCGAGCGCGTTCCTCCGCGCTGGCGGTGAGGAACACTTTCAAGGGCGCATCGGGGAACACCACGGTGCCCATGTCACGGCCATCGGCGATCAACCCGGGGGCTTCGCGGAAGGCGCGCTGACGCTGCAGCAAGGCTTCACGCACTGCCGGCAGCGAAGCCACCATCGAGGCGCCGGCGCCAACTGTCTCGGTGCGGATGACATTGCTGACGTCTTCACCCTCAAGGATGATCTGTTGCAGCTTACCGGGTTCAGCCGCGATGAACTGCACATCCAGATGGGCGGCCAGGGCCTTGAGCAGCTCTTCGTTGGTCAGGTCGACGCCATGGTTGCTGGCGTTGAACGCCAGCAAACGGTACAGCGCGCCGGAGTCGAGCAGGCGCCAGCCGAGCTCGCGGGCGAGCAGTCCGGCTACGGTACCTTTACCCGAACCGCTAGGTCCGTCGATGGTGATGACGGGGGCTTGCGAATTCACGATTGAGCCTCTTGCGCGACGCGGATGCCAACTTCGGCGCACAGGGCGAGGAAGTTCGGGAACGAGGTGGCGACGTTGGCGCAGTCATGGATGCGTACCGGCGCAGTGGCGCGCAGCGAGGCAACGCTGAAGGCCATGGCGATACGGTGGTCGCCGTGGCCATGCACTTCGCCGCCGCCGATCGGGCCGCCGTCGATGATGATGCCGTCCGGGGTCGGTTGGCACTTCACGCCCAGGGTGATCAGGCCGTCAGCCATGACTTGGATACGGTCCGATTCCTTGACCCGCAGCTCTTCGGCGCCACGCAGGATGGTGCGCCCTTCGGCGCAGGCAGCGGCGACGAACAGCACGGGGAATTCGTCGATGGCCAGCGGCACCAGTTCTTCAGGGATCTCGATACCTTTGAGCTTGGCCCCGCGCACGCGCAGGTCAGCCACTGGCTCACCGCCGACTTCACGCTGGTTTTCCAGGGTGATGTCGCCGCCCATCAAGCGCAGGATGTCGATCACGCCGGTACGGGTCGGGTTGATGCCAACGTGCTCCAGCACCAGCTCGGAACCCTCGGCAATCGACGCCGCGACCAGGAAGAACGCCGCCGAAGAGATATCTGCCGGGACTTCGATACGGGTTGCCGTCAGCTTGCCGCCAGCCTGCAGCGAGGCGACCGGGCCGTCGGACTCAACGGCATAGCCAAAGCCGCGCAGCATGCGCTCGGTATGGTCACGGGTCGGCGCAGGCTCAGTGACGGTGGTTTTGCCTTCGGCGTACAGCCCTGCCAGCAGCAGGCAGGATTTGACCTGGGCACTGGCCATCGGCAGCGTGTAGGTCAGCGCCTTGAGCTTTTGCCCACCGCGAATGGTCAGCGGTGGACGGCCGTCCGGGCCGGTCTCGACCACGGCGCCCATTTCCCGCAGCGGGTTGGCCACGCGGTTCATCGGGCGCTTGGACAGCGAAGCATCACCGGTCATGGTCACGTCGAACGGCTGGCCGGCGAGCAGGCCAGAGAGCAGGCGCATCGAGGTGCCGGAGTTGCCAACATAGATTGGCCCAGGCGGCGGCTTGAGGCCATGCAGGCCGACGCCATGAATGGTCACCCGACCATGGTTGGGGCCTTCGATGACCACACCCATGTCGCGGAAGGCCTGCAGGGTCGCCAGGGCGTCCTCGCCTTCAAGGAAGCCTTCGACCTCGGTGGTGCCTTCGGCCAGCGAGCCGAGCATGATCGAGCGATGGGAAATCGACTTGTCGCCTGGAACGCGGATCCGTCCGGACACGCGGCCACCAGGTTGGGCCAGGAAAATCAGATCGTTGGCGTTCATAGCGTCCACATAGGCCCGACGGGCCAAGATTTTACTGAAATGCTCGCGGGCAACCCGAGCGCGGGTGAATACACCCAGCAACTGGTGCCCGTCCCCTGCATCGACCGCGTCGCGCAAGGCGTCGAGGTCGCTACGAAATGTATCAAGGGTGCGCAGGACAGCTTCGCGGTTGGCGAGGAAGATGTCGTGCCACATGATCGGGTCGCTACCGGCGATTCTCGTGAAATCGCGGAAGCCTCCCGCAGCGTACCGGAAGATCTCGAGGTTTTCATTGCGCTTGGCCAGCGAGTCGACCAGACCAAACGCCAGCAGGTGCGGCAGGTGACTGGTGGCGGCCAGCACTTCGTCGTGGCGCTCCACCGGCATGTGCTCGACATCTGCATCCAGCGCGCGCCACAGGCGATCGACCAGCGCCAGCGCGGCAGGGTCGGTTTCAGCCAGAGGCGTGAGGATGACTTTATGGCGGCGGAACAGCGTCGCATTGGACGCCTCCACCCCGCTCTGCTCGGAGCCGGCTATCGGGTGACCGGGGACGAAGCGCGGCAGGGACGCACCGAGCACTTCGCGGGCGGCGCGTACCACGTTGCACTTGGCGCTGCCGACATCGGTGATGACTGCGTCGCCGAGATCGAGCTGGGCCAGGCGCGCGAGGACTTTTTCCATGGCCAGGATTGGCACGGCCAGCTGGATGACGTCGGCGCCGACGCAGGCGGCCGCCAAGTCTTCTTCGCAGCGGTCGACCACGCCTAGCGCTACTGCCTGTTTGCGTGAGGGTGCGTCGAGATCGACACCGACCACTTCGCGGCACAGGCCGCTTTCGCGCAGGCCCTTGGCGAACGAGCCGCCGATCAGGCCGAGGCCGACGACTACCAGGCGACCGATAATCGGCGCGGATTTGTTTGCTACCACATCAACCACGAGTGCGAACCCTGTTCAGAACGGCAGCCTGCTGCCGGATGAAACCATGCAGGTAATTTGAGGGGCTGGGGCCGCTGCGCGCCCCTTCGCGGCGGTTCGGCGCCCCGACAAGCCCGCTCCCACAGGGATTTGTGTCGTGCACAAGATCAGGTACAGCACAGAACCCTGCGGGAGCGGGCTTGTCGGGGCGCCGAACCGCCGCGAAGGGGCGCGCAGCGGCCCTATCACCCTCACAGACCCGTTTCAACCTCAGAGTACCGCCTTCGGATACGAGCCCAGCACTTTCAGCGCAACGGCTTCCTGACTGATCTTCTCCAGCACCGCCTTGATCAGCGGATCGCGGTGATGACCCACGAAGTCGATGAAGAACACGTACGTCCACTTGCCGCTACGCGACGGACGAGTCTCGATGCGAGTCAGGTCGATGCCATTGTCATGGAACGGCACCAGCAGCTCATGCAGCGCACCGGGCTTGTTGCTCATCGAGACAATGATCGAGGTCTTGTCGTCGCCGGTCGGCGGGACTTCCTGGCTGCCGATCATCAAGAACCGGGTGGAGTTGTCCGGACGGTCTTCGATCTTCTCCGCCAGGCGGGTCAAACCATACAGGTTGGCCGCCATGTCACCGGCGATCGCTGCCGAATTCCACTCACCCTTGACCCGCTTGGCCGCCTCGGCGTTGCTTGATACCGCCACGCGCTCGACATTCGGGTAATGGGCGTCCAGCCACTTGCGGCACTGGGCCAGCGATTGGGCGTGGGAGTAGATGCGGGTGATGCTGTCGGTCTTGGTGTTCTCACCCACCAACAGGTGGTGGTGAATACGCAGCTCGACTTCACCGCAGATGACCATGTCGTGCTCGAGGAAGCTGTCGAGGGTGTGGCTGACCGCACCTTCGGTGGAGTTCTCCACCGGCACGACGCCGAAGTTGACCGCGCCAGCTGCCACTTCGCGGAACACCTCGTCGATCGCTGCCATCGGCTTGCTGATCACGGCGTGACCAAAGTGCTTCATCGCCGCTGCCTGGGTGAAGGTACCTTCAGGGCCGAGGTAGGCGACCTTGAGCGGCTCTTCCAGGGCCAGGCACGAGGACATGATTTCGCGGAACAGCCGCGCCATCTCTTCGTTACCCAGCGGCCCCTTGTTGCGCTCCATGACGCGCTTGAGCACAGCAGCTTCGCGCTCAGGGCGATAGAACACCGGCTTCTCGCCTTCTGCCAGGGTGGCGGTCTTGACCTTGGCCACTTCCTGGGCGCAGCGGGCACGCTCGCTGATCAGCTCGAGGATCTTCTCGTCGAGGCTGTCGATGCGTACGCGCAGCGCCTTGAGTTCCTGCTCGGCCATCAAGCGTGCTCCTTCTCGAATTCGGCCATGTAGCCGACCAGCGCTTCAACGGCGTCCAGACCCAGGGCGTTGTAGATCGAGGCACGCATGCCGCCGACCGAACGGTGCCCCTTGAGGTTGAGCAGGCCGCGCGCGTCAGCACCGGCGAGGAAGGCCTTGTCCAGGCGCTCGTCAGCCAGGCGGAACGGTACGTTCATCCACGAACGGGCGTTGACGCTGATCGGGTTGGTGTAGAAGTCGCTGGCATCGATGAAACCGTACAGACGGTCTTTCTTGGCGCGGTTGCGTGCTTCCATGGCCTCGACGCCACCCTGCTCCTTGAGCCACTCGAACACCAGGCCCGAGAGGTACCAGGAGTAAGTAGCCGGGGTGTTGTACATCGAGCCGTTGTCGGCCGAAACCTTGTAGTCGAGCATGGTCGGGCAGCTGCTGCGGGCGCGACCGAGCAGGTCTTCGCGCACGATCACCACCACCAGGCCGCTTGGGCCGATGTTCTTCTGCGCACCGGCGTAGATCAGTCCGTAGTCGGCAACGTTGATCGGACGCGAGAGGATGTCGGACGACATGTCGACCACCAACGGCACGTCACCGGTCGCCGGCACCCAGTCAAACTGCAGGCCGCCGATGGTTTCGTTGGAGGCATAGTGGACGTATGCGGCGTTCTTGGTCAGGTTCCATTCGTTCTGGCCTGGAATGGCCAGGTAGTCGTAGCCCTTGGCGCTGGCAGCGACATTGATGTTGCCGAAGCGGCGCGCTTCTTCGATGGCTTTTTTCGACCAGATGCCGGTTTCGATGTAGTCGGCAGTGCCGGTTTCCGGCAGCAGGTTCAGCGGGATCTCGGCAAACTGCTGGCTGGCACCACCCTGCAGGAACAGGACTTTATAGTTGGAGGGGACGGACAGCAGGTCACGCAGGTCTTGCTCGGCCTTTTCAGCGATGGCCACGTAGTCGTCGCTGCGATGGCTCATCTCCATCACCGACAAGCCCTTGCCACGCCAGTCCAGCATTTCAGCCTGGGCGCGCTGCAGGACAGCGTCAGGAAGCGCAGCAGGGCCTGCGCAGAAGTTAAAGGCTCGTTTGCTCACATCCACTCTCGCTCTGCTCTGTTCAGTAAGCGGGGCGACCATGGTCGCCCCGCCGGGTTGTTGCGCTGTGTTATTCCTGAGGCGCCTCTTCGGCGGCGCCGGCATCGTCATCTGCCGCGTCCACCGCGCCGATCTCGACGCCCTCTTCGCCCTCGATCAGTTCATCGAGGTCTTCGGAAGGCTCCTGGATCCGCTCGAGCCCCACCAGGGTCTCGTCGCTGGCCAGCTTGATCAGGGTCACACCCTGGGTGTTACGACCCAGGCTGGAGACCTCGCCCACCCGGGTACGCACCAACGTACCCTGGTCGGAGATCAGCATGATCTCTTCACCGTCCTGGACCTGGATCGCCCCGATCAACAGACCGTTGCGCCCCTTGGTACCCATGGCGATCACGCCCTGGCCACCACGGCCGCGACGTGGGAACTTGGACAGCGGTGTGCGCTTGCCGAAGCCACGCTCGGAGGCGGTGAGAATCTGCGCGCCGGACTCTGGGATCAGCATCGAGATGATCCGCTGGCCTTTGCCCAGCTTCATGCCGCGTACGCCGCGTGCGGTACGGCCCATTTCACGGACCACGCTCTCGGCGAAGCGAATCACCTTGCCAGCGTCGGAGAACATCATGACTTCCTTGGCGCCGTCGGTGATGGCCGCGGCGATCAGGGTGTCACCTTCCTTGAGCTTCAGGGCGATCAGGCCATTGGAGCGCGGACGGGCGAACTGCACCAGCGGGGTCTTCTTGACGGTACCCGAAGCGGTAGCCATGAAGATGTAGGCGCCAGTCGGTTCGGCGACCAGTTCCGGCGTATCGCCGTCTTCTTCGTCGATTTCTTCTGGCTCGACCACCTCGCCTTCGAGCACGGTGTCGTCGGCATCGTCGATGTCTTCATCGACGCCAGCGCTCTGCTGCAGCGCTTCGAGGTCGATCTGCAGCATGGCGGTGATACCTTCACCCTCCTCCAGCGGCAGCAGGTTGACCAGCGGACGACCCCGGGCAGCGCGGGACGCTTCGGGAATGTCGTAGGTCTTGAGCCAGTACACCTTGCCCTTGCTGGAGAACAGCAACAGGGTGGCGTGGCTGTTGGCGACCAGCAGGTGCTCGATGTAGTCCTCGTCCTTGACGCCGGTAGCCGACTTGCCTTTGCCGCCACGGCGCTGGGCCTGGTAGGCGGACAACGGCTGGGTCTTGGCATAACCACCGTGGGAGATGGTCACCACGCGCTCTTCTTCCGGGATCATGTCGCCGTAGCTGAGGTCGTGACGGGCATCGAGGATTTCGGTGCGGCGCACATCGCCGTACTCGGCGCGGATCGCTTCGAGCTCTTCGCGGATCACTTCCATCAGGCGCTCGGCGCTGCTGAGGATGCGGATCAGCTCGCCGATCTGGTCGAGAATCTCTTGGTACTCGGCCAGCAGCTTCTCGTGCTCGAGACCGGTCAGGCGGTGCAGACGCAGGTCAAGAATGGCCTGGGCCTGTTCCGGCGACAGGAAGTACTTGCCGTCGCGCATGCCGTATTGCGGATCGAGGTCTTCCGGACGGCAGGCATCGGCGCCGGCGCGCTCGACCATGACCTGTACGGCGCTGGACTCCCAAGGCGTGGTAACCAGGGCTTCCTTGGCTTCGGACGGGGTCGGCGAGGCCTTGATCAGGGCGATGACCGGATCGATGTTGGACAGCGCAACCGCCTGGCCTTCAAGGATATGGCCACGTTCACGGGCCTTGCGCAGCTCGAACACGGTACGACGGGTCACCACTTCACGGCGGTGACGGACGAACGCTTCGAGCAAGTCCTTGAGGTTGAGCAGGCGCGGACGACCGTCGATCAGGGCGACGATGTTGATGCCGAATACGCTTTGCAGCTGGGTCTGGGCATAGAGGTTGTTGAGGATCACCTCTGGCACTTCGCCGCGACGCAGCTCGATGACGATGCGCATGCCGTCCTTGTCGGACTCATCGCGCAGCTCGGTGATACCTTCGAGTTTTTTCTCTTTGACCAGCTCGGCGATCTTCTCGATCAGACGGGCCTTGTTCAGCTGGTACGGCAGCTCGGTGATGACGATCTGCTGGCGACCACCGACCTTGTCGATGTCCTCGATCTCGGAGCGGGCGCGCATATAGATGCGGCCACGGCCGGTGCGATAGGCCTCGATGATGCCGGACCGACCATTGATCAGGCCAGCCGTTGGGAAGTCAGGGCCAGGGATGAACTGCATCAGCTCATCGACGGTGATTTCCGAGTTGTCGATCAGCGCCAGGCAGCCGTCGATGACCTCGCCGAGGTTGTGCGGCGGGATGTTGGTCGCCATGCCCACGGCAATACCGCTGGAACCGTTGACCAGCAGGTTTGGAATCCGCGTTGGCATGACCGCCGGGATCTGCTCGGTGCCGTCATAGTTGGGCACCCAGTCGACCGTTTCTTTATGCAGGTCGGCCAGCAGCTCGTGGGCCAGCTTGGTCATGCGCACTTCGGTGTATCGCATCGCTGCGGCGTTATCGCCGTCGACCGAACCGAAGTTGCCCTGACCGTCGACCAGCAGGTAGCGCAGCGAGAACGGCTGGGCCATACGCACGATAGTGTCGTAGACCGCAGTGTCGCCGTGCGGGTGGTACTTACCGATGACGTCACCGACCACACGGGCGGACTTCTTGTACGGTTTGTTCCAGTCGTTGCCCAGCTCGCTCATCGCATAGAGAACGCGGCGATGCACGGGTTTCAAGCCGTCACGCGCATCGGGCAGTGCACGCCCGACAATCACGCTCATCGCGTAGTCGAGGTAAGACTGTCTCAGTTCGTCTTCGATATTGACCGGGAGGATTTCTTTGGCCAGTTCGCCCATGAGAAGCCTGATTCCTTTTTCTGGTGAAACCTCGTCCAAGTCCATCAAGGACGAACGAAGCTCGTCGCCGCAGCGCACAGTGGTGCGACGACTTACGACAAATCAATAGGTTGTGCCTTGGATCTGCGCAATGAAGACCACCTCAATGGGCGGCCTTGGAAACTGCCGGATGGTATCACAAAGGCCAAAAGCGAGCGACAGGCTTGAAGCGTCAAGTGACAAGAAGATGTGCCTTGATAAACCTGGGGGCCGCTTTGCGGCCCTTCGCGGGCAAACCCGCTCCCACAGGCATATCGCTGTCGCACAGAACGGCGCTATCCCTGTGGGAGCGGGCTTGCCCGCGAAGGGCTGCAAAGCAGCCCCCTCCACAACAATTACCTGATCAATGCAGGCGCTTACGGCACATCAATTGGGCAAGCTTGGCGGTGTCTGGCCGCTCGACGATGCCTTTTTCGGTCACGATCACATCGACCAGATCCGCCGGGGTCACGTCGAACACCGGATTGAACACCTCCACCTCCGCGGCGAAGCGGCTGGCCGCGACATCCAGCAACTCGTCGGCATCGCGCTCTTCCAGTGGAATGTCATCACCCGTCGCCAGGTTCAGGTCGATACTGGTGCTCGGCGCCACGACCATGAAGCGCACACCGTGGTGCATTGCCGCCACCGCCATCTGGTAAGTGCCGATCTTGCTGGCCACATCGCCATTGGCAGCGATGCAGTCGGCGCCAACCACCACCCAGGTGATGCCCTTGACCTTCATCAGGTGGGCCATCGCCGAATCCGCGCAGAGCGTCGCCGGGATGCCTTCGTGGGCCAGCTCCCAGGTAGTCAGGCGCGAACCCTGCAACCAAGGGCGGGTTTCGCCGACATACACGCGCTCGACCATCCCTTCGAGGAAGGCTGCACGAATCACCCCCAGCGCCGTGCCAAAGCCGCCGCTGGCCAAGGCCCCGGCATTGCCGTGGGTGAGCAGGGTCTGCTCGTTGCCCTGATGGCGGCGGATCTGCTCGATGCCGTACTGGGCCATGGTCAGGTTGGCTTCACGGTCGCTTTCATGGATCGCCACGGCTTCGGCCTCCATTACCGCCAGCACATCTTCATCCGGGCGCAGGCGCTGCAGGCGATCACGCATGCGGTTGAGCGACCAGAACAAGTTGGCGGCGGTCGGGCGCGACTCGGCCAGGGCGAGAAAATCCTCCTCCAGGGCCATTTCCCAGTCGTCATCCTCGGCCAGCCGATCGCGCAGGGCCAGCACCAGGCCGTAGGCGGCGCTGATGCCAATCGCTGGCGCGCCACGCACCGCCATACCCTGGATCGCCTTGACCACGTCGGCTACATCGGCGCAAGCCAGCCAGTGCTCTTGCGACGGCAACAGGCGCTGGTCGAGCAGATGCAGGGTGCCGTCACGCCACTGGATGCCGGTCACCTTCTCCGCCGCCAAAAGTCGCTCGCGCATCGCCTCTCCCCGTCGTTCGGTGATCAAAAGGCGGCGATTATAGCGAGCCTCAGCCGCGGGCGCTCGGGTATACTGCGCGTTCCGCCCAAACGTTGCAGGTAGCCCACGCATGCCCACGCCCTCCACTCCCCTCGACCTGCTGCTGGTGCCGGCTTGGCTGGTACCTGTGGAACCGGCCGGGGTAGTACTGGAAGGCCATGCCCTGGGCCTGCGCGACGGCCTGATCGCCTGGATCGGCCCGCGCGAGCGCGCACCGGCGGCCAACGAGGTGCGCGAGCTGCCCGATTGCCTGCTCTGCCCTGGCCTGGTCAACGCCCATGGCCACGCCGCCATGACTTTGTTCCGTGGCCTGGCTGACGACTTGCCCTTGATGACCTGGCTGCACGAACACATCTGGCCCGCCGAGGGGCGCTGGGTCGATGAAGGGTTCGTCCGTGATGGCACGGACCTGGCCATCGCCGAGCAGCTCAAAGGCGGCGTCACCTGCTTCGCCGACATGTATTTCTACCCCCGCGAGGCCTGCGACCGGGTCCACCGTAGTGGCATCCGTGCCCAGGTGGCGGTGCCGCTGCTGGACTTCCCGATCCCTGGCGCGCGCACGCCGGACGAAGGCCTGCACCTGGCCATCGAGCTGTTCGGCGATTTGCGCCATCACCCGCGCATCACCATCGCCCTCGGCCCGCACGCTCCGTATACGGTCAACGACCAGAACCTGGAGAAGATCCGGGTGATCGCCGACCAATTGGATGCGCCGCTGCACATGCATATCCACGAAACCGCCAGCGAGGTCGAGCAGGCCGTGGCCGAGCATGGCGAGCGGCCGCTGGCCCGGCTGGCTCGGCTGGGCCTGCTGGGCCCCAACCTGCAAACGGTGCACATGACCCAGATCAGCGACGACGATCTGGCGCTACTGGTAGAAAGCAACACCAGCGTGATCCACTGCCCGGAGTCCAACCTCAAGCTGGCCAGCGGCTTCTGCCCGGTCGAGCGCCTGTGGCAGGCTGGGGTCAATGTCGCGGTAGGCACCGATGGCGCGGCCAGCAACAACGATCTGGACCTGCTGGGCGAAACCCGCACCGCCGCCCTGCTGGCCAAGGCGGTCGCTGGCTCTGCAGCGGCGCTGGATGCCCACCGCGCGCTGCGCATGGCCACCCTCAACGGCGCCCGCGCCCTGGGACTGGAGGCGCGCATCGGTTCGCTGGAGGTGGGCAAGGCTGCAGACCTGGTGGCCTTCGACCTGTCGGGGCTGGCCCAGCAGCCGGTCCACGACCCGGTTTCACAATTGATCTACGCCACCAGCCGCGACTGCGCGCGGCATGTCTGGGTGGCCGGCGAGCAACTGCTCGACGAGCGCCGCCTGACGCGCATGGACGAAGCGGCGCTGACCGCCATGGCCCGCACCTGGGGCGCGCGCATCGCAGGCAAAGAATGACTGGCCGGCAGCTGCGGCTGCCGCAATGTGACACCTTTCATCGAAGATTCAGAGGATTTGTTCAATGAGCAACGTCGACCACGCCGAAATCGCCAAATTCGAGGCCCTGGCTCACCGCTGGTGGGACCGCGAGAGCGAGTTCAAGCCGCTGCACGACATCAACCCGCTGCGCGTGAACTGGATCGATGAACGCGTCAGCCTGGCCGGCAAGAAGGTACTCGACGTCGGCTGCGGCGGCGGCATCCTCAGCGAAGCCATGGCCCAGCGCGGCGCCACTGTGACTGGCATCGACATGGGCGAAGCACCGCTGGCCGTGGCCCAGCTGCACCAGCTGGAATCGGGCGTCGAAGTCGAATACCGGCAGATCACCGCCGAGGCCCTGGCAGAAGAAATGCCCGAGCAGTTCGACGTGGTCACCTGCCTTGAGATGCTCGAGCACGTGCCCGACCCATCGTCGGTAATCCGCGCCTGCTACCGCATGGTCAAGCCGGGCGGCCAGGTGTTCTTCTCCACCATCAACCGCAACCCCAAGGCCTACCTGCTGGCGATCATCGGCGCCGAGTACATCCTCAAGATGCTCCCGCGCGGCACCCACGACTTCAAGAAATTCATCCGCCCGTCGGAGCTCGGCGCCTGGAGCCGCGTGGCCGGCCTGGAAGTCAAAGACATCATCGGCCTGACCTACAACCCGCTGACCAAGCACTACAAGCTGAGCAGCGACGTTGACGTCAACTACATGATCCAGACCCTGCGCGAGGAATGAGCATGCGTTTGCGAGCAGTACTCTTCGACATGGACGGCACGCTGCTGGACACCGCGCCGGACTTCATCGCCATCTGCCAGGCCATGCTCGCCGAGCGCGGGCTGCCTGCCATTGACGACAAACTGATCCGCGACGTGATCTCCGGCGGCGCCCGGGCGATGGTCGCTGCGACGTTCGCCATGGACCCGCAAGAAGAAGGCTTCGAGGCCCTGCGCCTGGAGTTCCTCGAGCGCTATCAGCGAGATTGTGCCGTGCACAGCAAGCTGTTCGATGGCATGGGCGAACTGTTGGCCGACATCGAAAAAGGCGGCCTTATCTGGGGTGTGGTGACCAACAAGCCGGTGCGCTTCGCCGAGCCGATCATGCAGCGCCTGGGCCTGGCCGAGCGTTCGGCGTTGTTGATCTGCCCGGACCATGTGAAGAACAGCAAGCCTGACCCTGAGCCGCTGATCCTGGCCTGCAAGACCCTGGACCTGGACCCGGCCAGCGTCTTGTTCGTCGGCGATGACCTGCGCGACATCGAGTCTGGCCGCGACGCCGGTACCCGTACGGCGGCAGTGCGCTATGGCTATATTCATCCTCAGGACAACCCCAACAACTGGGGTGCAGACGTGGTGGTGGACCACCCGCTGGAGCTGCGCAAGGTGCTCGACAGCGCGCTTTGCGGCTGCTGATTACTCTTAAAGGGATTCGCGAGCTGGATGGGAGCGGGCTTGTCCGCCAGGATGCTATCGCCGGGCAAGCCCGCTCCCACGCAGATGTGCGGCCTTACTGAATTCGAAGGACAGACCTCATGTTCGACTACACCGCCCGCCCCGACCTGCTCAAAGGCCGGGTCATCCTGGTCACCGGCGCTGGCCGTGGCATCGGAGCCGCTGCCGCCAAGGCCTACGCCGCCCTTGGCGCCACCGTCCTGCTGCTGGGCAAGACCGAAGCCAATCTCAACCAGGTCTATGATGAAATCGTCGCCGCCGGCCACCCTGAGCCCGTAGTGGTCCCGTTCAACCTGGAAACTGCCCTGCCCCACCAGTACGACGAGCTGGCGGTGATGATCGAGAAAGAGTTTGGTCGCCTCGACGGCCTGCTCAACAATGCCTCGATCATCGGCCCGCGCACCCCGCTCGAGCAGCTGTCGGGTGACAACTTCATGCGCGTGATGCACATCAACGTCAATGCCACGTTCATGCTCACCAGCACCCTGCTGCCGCTGCTCAAGCTGTCCGAAGATGCTTCGGTGGTGTTCACCTCCAGCAGCGTTGGCCGCAAGGGCCGGGCTTACTGGGGTGCGTACGGGGTGTCGAAGTTCGCTACCGAAGGGCTGATGCAGACCTTGGCCGACGAGCTGGAAAACGTGGCGCCGGTACGCTCCAACAGCATCAACCCAGGGGCGACCCGCACCGCCATGCGCGCGCTGGCCTATCCGAGCGAGAATCCGCAGGATAATCCGCTGCCTGAAGAGATCATGCCGGTATATCTGTACCTGATGGGGCCAGATAGCAAGGATGTGAATGGGCAGGCGCTGAACGCCCAGTAATCTCGGCTACCTTCACTGGCCTCTTCGCGGGCAAGCCCGCTCCCCACAGGGATAGCGAGCAGCCCATTTGGCTGCGCTGTGCCTGTGAGAGGGCCGCAGGCGACACTCCTAGGATTGTTGTTACGCAACAAAGCCCTGTGGGAGCGGGCTTGCCCGCGAAGAGGCCTATACAGGCAACAGCAATCCTTCAGCCCGCCGCCAAGCCCAACCGAGTCCGCCCTGCCTGACGCTGCTCCAGCTGCATGCAGCGCTCCAGGAACAGGTACATGCAGTCATAGCTCTTGCACACCGCCCGCCTCAGCTCGGCGCGTAACAGCGGGGTGGGATTCTCCCCGACCAGCGTGCAAATGATCTCCAGCGCCTCCCACGGATGCGCATCGTCATACTGGGCATGCATCTTCAGCCACTTCATGGCGCGCTTGCGGGTCTCTTCAGGGAAGCCCTGGGCATAGGTATCGCCCGCACACACCACCGCCGACCACTCCCCGGTCGCACCCTCGATGGCATAGTTGGTCGCCGCCATGGCAATGGCCAGCGACTCGGTGGCGCACACCCGCCAGCACCAATCGTTCAGGCCATTGAGCTCAGGCGGCACGTCCTGCGCCTGCAGATCACTCAGGGTGACGCCATGGGCGTGGCACCAGTGCACCCAGTAATCAGCATGGTTGAGCTCGACGCGGATATTGCGCATCAACCAACGCCGCGCCATGTCTTCGCCGGGATGGCGGGCGAAGCGGGTCTTGGTCAGGTTGTGCGCCATGTACAAGGAGAATTGCTCGACCACCGGCCAGCCGCCAATCAGGTACTGGCGAATGGTCGCCGGCCTGAGTTGGCCATCGCGCAGGCGCTGATAGAATTCGTGCTCGACCACCCGCCGCTTGCTTTCACGGCAGTCTTCGATCATTTGTTGCGCCCACTGCGGGTAACTGGCGGGATCCATCAATGGCCCGATCCGAACGAATGTATCAATCACTGTCAGCTCCTTGATTCCTTGTGATTTTTCGAACGACCTTCAGCGAAACGTTCCTGGTGCCCTTTGCAGCAGTGGCCTTGCAGCAATCCGCTGGCGTTGCAGGCTGTCGCAGGTGAATACCTGCGGCCGCTCGATCAAGTAGCCCTGGGCGTAGTCCACGCCGATTTCCTGCAGGGCCTGCTCGATCAATGGAGTCTCGACAAACTCGGCAATCGTCCGTTTACCCATGACGTGGCCGATGTGGTTGATCACCTCCACCATAGCGCGATTGATCGGATCGTCCAGCATATCTTTTACGAAACTTCCGTCGATCTTCAGGAAGTCGACGGGTAAATGCTTCAAATAAGCGAATGACGACATTCCGGCGCAGAAGTCATCCAAGGAGAACCGGCAGCCCAATCCCTTCAATTCGTTGATGAAGCGAATCGCGCTACCCAGATTGGCAATCGCGCTGGTTTCGGTAATTTCAAAGCAAATCAGCCGCGGCGGGATGTCGAACTCGCCGAACAGCCGCTGCAAATATTCAAGGAATTTGTCATCGCCAATGCTCGAACCGGACAGGTTGATCGCGCACATGGCCAGCGGCCCGCCGCGGTCCTCGTCCAGGCACTGGCGAATAATCTGGAACACATTGCGCACCACCCAGCGATCCAGCGCGGTCATCAGCCCATAACGCTCAGCCGCCGGGATGAAGCTATCCGGCATCACCGTGCGTCCGCTCTCGTCGTGCAACCTGAGCAGAATCTCGATATGCCCCGGCCCTTCCTGGTAGCTCAAAGGCGCGATTTCCTGGGCATACAGGCAGAAGCGGTTTTCTTCCAAGGCAACGTGCAGGCGCTGGATCCAGGCCATTTCGCCAAAGCGCATGGACAACTCGCTGTCATCGGCGTGATAGACCTGCACCCGGTTGCGCCCCTTCTCCTTGGCCATGTAGCAAGCCATGTCGGCGGCCCGTAGCGAAGCTTCCAGGGTGCTCGGCGCCTGGGCCATGTGCACCAGGCCAATACTCACGGTGGTAATGAACGGGCGGCCTTTCCAGACAAAATGCAGGCTCTGGACCAGCTGGCGCAGATGCTCGGCGATGCGCTCGGCCTGCTCCGCCGGGCAGTTTTCCAGCAACACACCAAACTCGTCACCCCCCAGGCGCGCCAGGGTATCGCCCTCGCGCAAACCCGACTGCAACACGGCGCAGATGTGCCGCAGCAGCTCATCGCCAGCAGCATGGCCGCAGGTGTCGTTGACCAGCTTGAACTGATCCAGATCGAGGAACATCAGCGAATGCCGCCCAGCCTGGCGCGCCAAGCTATTGAGCGCTTGTTCCAGGCGGTATTCGAATTCGCGGCGGTTGGCCAGACCGGTCAGGGCGTCGTGGGTCGCCTGCCAGGACAGGTTGGCGATGTATTGGCGCTCCTGGGTCATGTCGTGCAGCACCAGCACGATGCCGCTGACTTTGCCAGCACTGACGATCGGCGAGCCGACCAGGTTGATCGACACGGTGCTGCCATCCAGGCGCTGGATCAAACGGGCGTGTTCGGCACCGCCTTTGAGGCTACCGCTGAGCACTTGCTCGACCAGACTGCGGGCGTCGTCAACGCTGTGTTCATCGACCAGGCTGAACAAGGCTGTCAACGGCAGGCCATGGGCCGGCTCGGCCTGCCAGTGGGTCAACTGCTCGGCGGCCGGGTTCATGAAGACGATATTGCCTTCGACATCGGCCGTGATCACCGCATCGCCAATCGACTCCAAGGTGATCTGCGCCCGTTCGCGCTCGGCCTGCAAGGCACTGGCGAAAGCCTGGCGCTGGGCCAGCAGTTTGCTTGAACGGCGCCAAGCCATGGTGATGAGAAACAACGCGGTGAGCAGGTTGGTGATCAGCAGGACCTTGAGCAGCACCCGCGAGCCTTCACCCAGGGCATCACTGAAGGCCTTGGCCGCTGGCGTCACGCCCTCGTTGATATTGACGATGCGCGCCTTCCAGGCACTTATCTGCTCAGGATCTGGCTGACCACTGGCGAACCCTGTACGCATCTCATTGGCGAGGATATCCAGTTGGCGCAAGTAGTCATCGCCGATATCCCAATAGGAAATGGCCGTTTCCATGTAGCTGATGTGACGAAAGTTGCGATAGAACCAGATGATCCGGGTGACGTCATCAGGGTGATTGCCGCCCTGCAGGATGCCCGCCCGCGCAGCATCGAGGTCAGGATTAAGCTGGTCGAGCGCCAGGCGCAGCTCGTGGTCGCCCTGTGGCACGGCAATGGCCTGGCGATAGCGTTGGAAAATGCGTTCGCTTGGGCTTTCGGCGTACAGGTTGAGGTAATAGATGGCGTCTTTTTGCGCCTTGGACCAGAGGCTCTCCCCTGCCACATAGGCGCGTACCGCCGAAAGCGTGTAGAGGCTGAGGCTGCCCAGCAAGACCTGGAAAATGACAACCGCGACAAAGGGCCAGATGATGCCCAATAGCTTTGGCGCTTCTAGAGTACGAATTCCCTTCATGGATTCCCTGTCACTGCGGCAGATAAGGCACGAATCAACCCAGACAAGCACTAGCGTAGGCCATTTGCCATCTGCGTGGAGGGATTTTAGTAACGCCATAACAGAGATTTGTAGCGTCTAGTCGGGCCTCCTCGCGACAAGTCACCGCGGTGCGATGAGGCCAAACTAACCACAGAAAAACTCAGGTCTGCTGCAAATGCCCGTACAACTTGGCATACAACCCACCTTCGGCAATCAGTTGCTGATGATCGCCATCCTCGGCCACATGCCCGCCATCGAATACCAATACCCGATCGGCTTGTTTCACCGCAGAGAGGCGGTGAGCGATGATCAGCGTGGTGCGGCCACTGAGGAAGCGCGCCAACGCCTGGTGCAAGTTGTACTCGGTTGCGGCATCCAGCGCCGAGGTCGCTTCGTCGAGGATCACCACCTTAGGTTCGGCCAAGACCATCCGGGCAATCGCCAGACGCTGGCGCTGACCTCCCGACAAGCGCACGCCTGAACGCCCTACTACGCTGTCCAGCCCTTGCGGCAAGGCGGCGATGGTGGTGTCGAGCTGGGCAATGCGCAGCGCCTGCCAGCAGGCCTCATCACTGCATTCGCGGCCCATGGTCAGGTTGGCGCGCACCGTGTCGTTGAACAGCGAAGGATGCTGCAGCACGACTGCGACGTTCTCCCGCAGGGTCTCCAGACCGATCTCCTGCAAGCTCGCGCCGCCAAAGCGGATGGTGCCGGCTTGCGCGGTATACAGGCCCAGCAGCAACTGCACCAGGGTGCTCTTGCCGCCGCCGCTGGCACCGACGATGGCGACCTTCTCGCCGGGGGCAATGGATAAGTCCAGATGCTCCAGCACCGGCTCGTCGGCATAGGCAAAGCGCAGGTCGCGCACCTCGATTGCCACGGTTTCGCGGCCGCTGAACGGGTCAGTGGCAGCCGGGTACTGCGGCTCGTCATCGCGCGCCAGCAGTTCGTTGAGCCGGCTCAGCGCGCCGCCTGCGGCATAGTAGGCGTACTGCAGGTTGAGCAACTGCTCGACCGGGCCAATCATGAACCACAGGTAGCTGAACACGGCCAGCATCTGCCCGATCGACAGGTCCGAGAACAGCACCGTGAGCATCGCCGCGGCGCGGAAGATGTCGATACCGAACTGGAACAACAAGCCGCTGGCCCGCCCGCTGGCGTCGCTTTTCCATTGCGAGGCCACCGCGTAGTCGCGCACTTCCCGAGCGCGCAGGCCAAGACGCCCGAGAAAATAGCCCTGGCGGTTGCCAGCGCGGATTTCCTGGATGGCATCGAGGGTTTCGGTCAGCGCCTGGGTAAAGCGTGCGGTGCTGTCGTTTTCCAGCTTCTTCAGGTGCTTGACCCGCTTGCCCAGCTGCACAGTGAAGTAGATCACCAGCGGGTTGAACAGCAGAATCAGCAAGGCCAGCTGCCAGTGCATCCAGATCAGGATCGCTGCTGTACCGGTCAAGGTCAGCACCGCTACCAGGAAGCGACTGAGGGTCTCGCCGACGAACTTGTCCAGGGTATCCAGGTCGGTGACCAGATGGGTGGTCACGGTGCCGCTACCCAGGCTTTCGTATTCCTTGAGCGAGATCCGTTTGAGCCGCTCGATCAGGCGAATGCGCAGGCGGTAGACGATGTCCTTGGCCAAGCCGGCAAACAGCTTGGCCTGCACCACGTTGAACGCCAGCGCCGCCAGGCGCAGGCACAACGTAGCCACCAGCATCAGGCCGATGTAACCAGCCGCTACCTGCCAGTTGGTCGGCAACAGGTTGTTCATCCACTTGAGCGCGGCGTCACCGTTACCCAGCAGCACCTCGTCGACCAACAGCGGCAGCAGCAAAGGGATCGGCACGCTGCACAAGGCTGCGAGCACCGCCACCAGGTTGGCGCTCCACAAGGCTTTGCGGTGATGCAGGGCCAGGCGGCGGATTTCCGCCCAGCTCAGTCGATCGGCCACAGCGTGAGGTTTCCCCGGCACAGGGTCGGGCGACCCTGGCAGATCAAGCACAAGCGGCCTGCTGCAGCCAGCGGCCGAGCAAGGGTTGCAAGCGCTCCAGCGGCTGGTAGCCGTTGGTCAGCAGTGCCAGCTGGCCATTGCGCTCGGCCAGCAGGGTCGGGAAGCCAGCAATGCCCAGGTCCTGCACCCAACTGAAGTCGGCAGCGGTAGCGGCGCGGGTTTCGCTGCTGACTAGGCTGGCAGAGAACTGTTCGCGGTCAAAGCCGGCCTGTTCGGCCAGCTCGAGCAACTGCGGGGCACGGGTGACGTCCAGGCCGTGCTCGTAGAAGCCGCGCTGCATCAGCGCCAGCAGGCCCCAAGCCCGCTCGGCATCGAGCTCGCGCCCAGCGACCAGGGCACGGCAGGCAGGCTCGGTGTCGTAGACAAAGCCGTCAGGCATCGCCCCGTCGAAGCGAAACGCCTGACCCGTCGCTTCGGCCACGGCCTGCCAGTGCTCAAGGATATAGCGACGGGTCGAGGCATCCAGCGCGCTGCTGCCAGTGCGCAAACCGCCGGCTACCAGGCGGGTCGGCACGCCGGCGTCTTGCGCCTGGGCGATCAGGGCCTGCGCCACTGGCGCAAAGCCCCAGCACCAGGAGCACATCGGGTCCATCACATACAGCAGGCGTGCAGACATGCATCAAGCCTCGGCTTTGTAGTTGTAGCCGATCGGGTGGGGCAGATTGCGCGCCTTGGCCAGTTCGATCTGTTTCTGCCGGTCGATGGCGCTGCGTCGGGTCTTCTCGCTGAGGCTGTCCCAGCAATGCGGGCAGCTGACACCTGGCGAGTAGTGTTCGGACGCACGGTCTTCCACGTTGATCGGATGGCGGCAAGCGTGGCACTGGTCGTACTCGCCCTCGGTCAGGTCATGACGCACCGTGACCCGGTTGTCGAAGACGAAGCAGTCACCGTCCCACAGGCTTTGTTCCTGAGGCACTTCCTCGAAGTACTTCAGCACGCCACCTTTAAGATGATAGACCTCCTCGAAGCCTTCACCGAGCATATAGCTGGAGGCTTTTTCGCAGCGGATGCCACCGGTGCAGAACATCGCCACCTTCTTGTGCTTGCTGGGGTCGAAGTTGGCCTTGATGTAGTCGGGAAACTCGCGGAAGGTCTCGGTCTTCGGGTCGATCGCGCCCTTGAAGGTGCCAATGGCCACTTCGTAGTCGTTGCGGGTGTCGATCAGCAGCACTTCGGGGTCGCTGATCAGCGCGTTCCAGTCTTTGGGCTCGACGTAGGTGCCAACCCTGTGGTTGGGGTCCACGCCCGGCACGCCGAGGGTGACGATCTCTTTTTTCAGCTTGACCTTGGTGCGGTAGAACGGCTGCTCGTCGCAGTAGGATTCTTTGTGGTCAACGTCGATCAGGCGCGGATCGTTGCGCAGCCAGGCGAGCAGGCCGTCGATGCCTTCGCGGGTGCTCGACACGGTGCCGTTGATGCCTTCTAGGGCCAGCAGCAAGGTGCCTTTGACGCCGTTGTCCAGCATGGCCTTGAGCAGCGGCTCGCGCAGCTCGACGTAGTCTTCCAGGGTGACGAACTTGTACAGCGCCGCCACGACGATAGCTTGGGACATGAACACTTCTCTCCAGGTGGTCACCCTCGTAAGGGGCGGACCGGAATGACAATTTGACGATGAATCATAAATGCACGTGGGAGCGGGCTTGCCCGGCGATAGCGTCGATTGGCGCTATTGCCGGGCAAGCCCGCTCCCACGGGTGATGCGCAGTTTACCAGAATGACCGCAAGGATTCAGTGACCGCCGCCCGCGCAGACCGGCGAGGCTGGCGCAGCGCCAACCTGGGCCCATTCTTCAGGGGTGTAGGTATGAATCGCCAGGGCATGAATCTGGCCCATCAAGTCGCCCATGGTCGCGTAGACCTTCTGGTGGCGCTTGACGCTGTTGAGGCCGGCGAACTGCTCGCTGACCAGCACCGCCTTGTAGTGGCTTTCCTGGCCGCGGCTGTGCATGTGGCTCTCGTTGAACACCTCAAGGTGCTGGGTGCCCAACGGCGCCAGTTGCTGCTCGATGCGTTGCTGCATGCTCATCGGGTGTTACTCACTTTTTCGCGGGAGCCGCTTTGCCAGCGTTGGGGTCGAGCTCCTTGGTCATGTCTTCGAGCAGCTTGTTGACCACAGGCACCGCAGGCTCGAGGCTCTGCTGGGTCAGCTGGGCCGACTGCTGGGTGACCTTCGGCATTTCGCGCAGGACTTTCTTACCCAGCGGCGACTCGTAGAACTTGACCAGGTCCTTGAGCTCGCTTTCGGTGAAGGTCGCGGTGTACAGGCTGACCATCTTCGGCTGCAGCTTTTTCCAACCGATGGCGTTGTCCAGGGCGGCGTTGGCCTTGGCCTGGTAGCTGTCGAGCACGGACTTCTTGGACGCCGGCGCCTTGGTCTGCTCGAAGCGCTGGGCAAACATCTGCTGGACCTGCATGTACACCGGAGTGCCCAACTTGTCAGCGTTGGCCAGGGTCAGGAATTTCTCGGCGGCTTGGTTGTGAGCAGGGGTGGCGGCGAGTACCTGGCCGCTGGCACAGGCCAGCGCGACGGCGGCACAGAGGACACGGAGACGGGTCATTGCAAATCCTTCAAGAGAGGGAGGCGGATACCTCAGAGTAGAGCATTCTGCGCCGCGCTGGGCGCTGTACTCAAGTGGCACGACGAGCGATTGAACCGCTCTTTCGAATCAGGGCCTAAACTGCGGATTCAGACGACAAAGGAGTGAACGCAGCATGAGCCGTATCGAGACAGACAGCCTGGGTCAGGTCGAAGTTCCTGAGGACGCTTACTGGGGCGCACAGACCCAGCGTTCGCTGATCAACTTCGCCATCGGTAAAGAGCGCATGCCGCTTGCCGTGTTGCACGCCCTGGCGCTGATCAAGAAAGCCGCGGCGCGGGTCAACGACCGCAATGGCGACCTGCCGGCCGACATCGCCCGGCTGATCGAGCAAGCCGCTGACGAAGTGCTCGCTGGCGAGCATGACGAGCAGTTTCCGCTGGTCGTCTGGCAGACCGGCAGCGGCACCCAGAGCAACATGAACGTCAACGAAGTGATCGCCGGGCGCGGCAACGAACTGGCCGGCAAGGGCCGCGGCGGCAAAGTGCCAGTACACCCAAACGATCACGTCAACCGCTCGCAGAGTTCCAACGACTGCTTCCCTACCGCGATGAACATCGCCGCGGCGCAGGCTGTGCACGACAAGCTGCTGCCGGCGATTGCCGAATTGTCCGCAGGGCTGGCCGAGCTGGCGGCGCGCCACATCAATCTGGTCAAGACCGGCCGCACGCACATGATGGACGCCACGCCGATCACCTTTGGCCAGGAGGTATCGGCCTTCGTCGCCCAGCTCGACTACGCCCAGCGCGCCATCCGCGCCACCTTGCCGGCGGTGTGCGAACTGGCCCAGGGCGGCACGGCGGTGGGCACCGGCCTGAACGCCCCGCACGGTTTTGCCGAGGCGGTGGCAGCTGAACTGGCGGCGCTGTCCGGCCTGCCGTTCGTCACGGCGCCGAACAAGTTTGCCGCCCTTGCCGGCCACGAGCCGCTGACCAGCCTGGCTGGCGCGCTGAAGACCTTGGCGGTGGCCTTGATGAAGATCGCCAACGACCTGCGCCTGCTCGGCTCTGGGCCACGTGCCGGGCTTGCCGAAGTACGCTTGCCGGCCAATGAGCCGGGCAGTTCGATCATGCCCGGCAAGGTCAACCCAACCCAATGCGAGGCGTTGTCGATGCTCGCCTGCCAGGTGCTGGGCAACGACGCGGCGATTGGCTTTGCCGCCAGCCAAGGGCATCTGCAGTTGAACGTGTTCAAGCCGGTGATCATTCATAACCTGTTGCAATCGATCGAGTTGCTGGCCGATGGCTGTCGCAACTTCCAGCAGCACTGCGTGGCCGGGATCGAGCCGGATGCCGAGCAGATGGCGGCGCATCTGGAGCGCGGGTTGATGCTGGTGACAGCGCTCAATCCGCATATTGGCTATGACAGGGCGGCAGAGATCGCCAAGAAGGCTTACAGCGAGGGCAAGACCTTGCGTGAGGCGGCCTTGGAGTTGAAGTACCTGAGCAACGAGCAGTTCGATGAGTGGGTGCGGCCGGAAAACATGCTGGCGCCGGGGGCCAAGGGCTAAAGAGCTGTATTGCCTGTACTGGCGCTATCGCGGGACAAGCCCGCTCCCACGGGGATCACACAAAATTCGTGGGAGCGGGCTTGCCCCGCGATAGGGCCGGCGAGGCAATCAATGCACCTGAGCCAAACGCGCCCGCCGTGCCCGCCAGCCGGCCACCAACGACGGCCCCAGGGCGACCATCGCCGACCCCGCCACCACCGTCACCGCCCCTACATAACCCAGGGCATTGATGTCCTCGGCATGCACGTAGTCCGGCCACAGCCACGCAGCCAGCGCCACGGCAACGAAGGTCACCAACGGCGTCAAGGCCAAGGTCGCACTCACCCGCGAGGCCTCCCAGTGGGCCAACGCCTCGGCAAACGCGCCGTAGGCCACCAGGGTGTTCAGGCAGCAGGCCAACAACAGCCAACCCTGCAGCGGACTCAACTGCAGCGCCTCCAGCGGATGCACCCAGGGCATCAGCAAGCCGGCGCAGCCCAGGTAGATCACCATCATCACCTGCTGCGAGTTCCACACAGTGAGCAACTGCTTCTGGCTCAGGGCATAAAACACCCAGATGCTGGTCGCTAGCAAAATGGTCAATACACCTGTGGTGTAGGCACCCAGCGAGGTCAGCAGTTCTTCCAGGCGCTGATTGAAGAACAAGCCAAAGCCCATCAGCAGCACCAGCAAACCCAAGCCCTGCCCTAGGCTGAATCGCTCTTTGAAGACGAACACGCTGGCCACCAGCAGCAGCACCGGGCCAAGTTGCACCACCAGTTGCGCGGTGCCGGGGCTGAGCAGCTTCAGCCCGATCAGGTACAGCACGTAGTTCCCCAACAGGCCGCAGATGGCCACGCCCACCAAGCCCAGACGCTTGCGGCCAAGGCCTGCAAAGGTTGGCAGCCGTCGATTGGCCGCTAGCCAGGCGAACAGCAGGCCGCCTGATACCAGCAGGCGATACCAGGTGACGGTCACCGGATCCATGACCTGCAGGACTTGCTTGAGCTTGATCGGCAAGATGCCCCAGAGCAGCGCGGTCAATAGTGCCAAAAGCAGGCCATGGACCCAGCGTCCGGAAGTGATATGCATAGCGTCCTCGTTCAAGCCCTTGGTTCGGGTCTGTGGATTCTAAGGGCTTGGACTGCGTGGCTGGGGGAAAGTGGCGGGAAAAGAATTCATCAGGTCATTCCCACAGGGCATGGCTGCTCGTGACGGCCTCATCGCGGGGCAAGCCCGCTCCCACGCGATGTCACGTTGCCGAGGTCGTCAGCGTGGGAGCGGGCTTGCCCCGCGATGAGGCCAGCGCTGACACCATCACTTCTTGTCCTTGGCGAACGCTGCCTCCAACGCATCATTAATGGTACGCAGCACCTTGACCCGCGCCCAGCGCTTGTCATTGGCCTCGACCAGCGTCCACGGCGCGATCTCGGTACTGGTGCGGTCGACCATATCGCCCACCGCCTCGGTATAGGCATCCCACTTGTCGCGGTTGCGCCAGTCTTCCTCGGTGATCTTGTAGCGCTTGAACGGGATCTGCTCGCGCTCTTCGAAGCGCTCCAACTGGGTCTGCTGATCGATCGCCAGCCAGAACTTGACCACCACCACGCCGGCGTTGCTCAACTGCTCTTCGAAGTCGTTGATCTCGCTATAGGCGCGCATCCAGTCAGCTGGGCTGCAGAAGCCCTCGACCCGCTCGACCAATACCCGCCCATACCAGGAGCGATCGAAGATAGTGAACTTGCCCCGCGCCGGAACATGCCGCCAGAACCGCCACAGATACGGCTGGGCGCGCTCTTCCTCGGTCGGCGCGGCAATCGGCACGATGCGGTACTGGCGCGGGTCGAGCGCCGCTGCTACCCGGCGAATCGCCCCACCCTTGCCCGCCGCGTCGTTACCTTCGAACACCGCCACCAACGCATGCCGACGCATGTGCTTGTCACGCAACAGCCCGGCCAGGCGTGCTTGTTCGGTGACCAACTGTTCCTGGTAGTCCTTCTTGTCCAGGCGCCGGGTCATGTCCAGCGCGCCGATCAGGTTGAGGTTGTCGATACTGCGCCCAAGCGGTGCGACGTTGCTCTTGTGCTTGGCCTTGGGGTCGACTGCCAGCGCCGCTTGCAGGCTTTCGAGCAAGATGCGCCCCACGGCCAGGCTACGGTAGTGAGGGTCGGAGCCTTCGATCACATGCCAGGGAGCAAAGTCGCGGCTGGTGCGGCGCAGCACCCGCTCGCCGAAGCGCACGAAGCGGTCGTAGGTTTCTGACTGCTGCCAGTCCAGCGGGCTGATCCGCCAGCTGTGCAGCGGGTCGTCGCGCAGGGCCTTGAGGCGCGCTTTCATCTGTTTCTTGGAGAGGTGGAACCAGAACTTGATGATCAGCGCGCCTTCATCGCAAAGCATCTCCTCCAGCCGCTCGGCGCCAGCGATGGCCTGGTCGAGCACGGCATCCTTGAACTGGCCATGCACCCGGCCCTGGATCATCTGGCTGTACCAGTTGCCGAAGAACACCCCCATCCGCCCCTTGGGCGGCAATGCGCGCCAATAGCGCCAGGCCGGCGGCCGGGCCAGTTCCTCGTCGGTCTGCTGATCGAAGGTCAGCACATCGATCAGGCGCGGGTCCATCCACTCGTTGAGCAGCTTGACCGTCTCGCCCTTGCCGGCGCCCTCGATGCCGTTGATCAGTACGATCACCGGAAAGCGCGACTGCTGCTTGAGTTCGTACTGAGCCTCGAGCAGTGCCTCGCGCAGGGCGGGCACTTCGGCTTCAAAGGTCTCCTTGTCGATGCTGTGACCGATTTCCGCAGATTCGAACATGGCTTTGCCTGGCTCCTTCAATGGAATGACAAGACTAGCGGAAACGCAGCTACAAGTTGCAAGCGACAAGCTGCAAGAAAAACCGAACCGTGCCACCATCTGCTTTTTCTTGCAGCTTGTCGCTTGCAACTTGAAGCTGAATTCGACCATGCCCGACACCCACCTCCCCCGCCATGCCCAGATCGATTGGGACGACCAGGGCCGCCCGCATTCGCGGCACTACGACGACGTGTACTTCTCGATCAACGAGGGCGTCAACGAGACCCAGTACGTGTTCATCGAAGGCAATCGTCTGCGCGAGCGCTTCGCGGCATTGGCCGTGCACAGCTGCATGGTCATCGGCGAAACCGGTTTTGGCACCGGTATGAACTTCTTCTGCGCCTGGCAGCTGTTCGCCGAGCAGGCTCCTGCCCAGGCGCGGCTGCACTTCGTCAGCGTCGAGAAGTACCCGCTGAGCTACGACGATCTGAGCCGCGCCGTGCAGTTATGGCCGGATCTGGCGCCTTACTGGCAGCCGCTACTGGAGCAGTACATAGCCGTGCACCAGGGCTTCCAGCAGTTCAGTTTCGACGGCGGCCGGGTCACCCTGACGCTGATGATCGGTGATGTACTGGAACAACTGCCGCAACTCGATGCGCGGATCGACGCCTGGTTCCTCGACGGTTTCGCGCCGGCGAAAAACCCCGACATGTGGACCCCAGCGCTGTTTGCCCAGCTTGCGCGCCTATCGCACCCGGCCACCACCCTAGGCACCTTCACCACCACCGGCTGGGTTCGCCGTGGGTTGATCGAAGCCGGGTTCAGCATGAAAAAGGTGCCAGGGCTGGGTAAGAAGTGGGAGGTGATGCATGGCCAGTTCACTGGCCAAGCCAGTACGAAGGTAGCGCCCTGGTACGCCCGCCCACCGGCACTCGAAGGGCCGCGCCGGGCCCTGGTGATTGGCGCCGGCCTGGCCGGTAGCGCCACGGCCGCCAGCCTTGCCGCGCGTGGCTGGCAGGTCAATGTGCTGGAGCGCCATCAAGCCCCGGCGCAGGAAGCCTCGGGCAATCCCCAAGGTGTCCTGTACCTGAAGTTGTCGGCCCATGGCACTGCTCTGTCGCAGATGATCCTGGCGGGTTTCGGCTACACCCGTCGCTGGCTCGAGCGGTTGCAGCGCGGCCAGGACTGGGATGGCTGTGGCGTGCTGCAACTGGCCTTCGATGCTAAAGAGGCCGAACGCCAGGCCAAGCTGGCAGCGGCCTTCGACAGCAGCCTGCTGCACTCGCTCGATCGGGCTCAGGCTGAGGCCGTCGCCGGTGTGCAATTGGCCAGCGGCGGCTTGTTCTATCCCGAGGGTGGCTGGGTTCATCCACCCGCGCTGTGCACTGCGCAACTGCAGCATCCGCTGATTCAGTTGCTGACGCACCAGAACGTTATCGAACTGCGCAAGGCCGATGGGCTTTGGCACGCCTGGGACGGCGAACAGCTGCTGGCCAGCGCGCCACTGGTGGTGCTGGCGGGCGCGGCAGATGTGCGCCGCTTTGCCCCCTGCGCCGACCTGCCACTCAAGCGTATCCGCGGGCAGATCACCCGTTTGCCGGCCACCGCGAGTAGCCGTGAGCTGAGCACCGTGGTCTGTGCAGAAGGGTATGTGGCACCGGTGCGCGGGGATGAGCACACCCTGGGCGCCAGCTTTGATTTTCATAATGAAGACCTGACGCCGAGCACTGCCGAACACCAAGGCAACTTGACGTTGCTCGATGAGATTTCCACTGACCTGGCGCAGCGGCTGGGCACGGCCGGGATGGATCCGGCAGCGCTGCAAGGGCGGGCGGCGTTCAGGTGTACCAGCCCGGATTATTTGCCGATTGTCGGGCCGCTGGCCGATGCGCAGGCGTTCGCGCAAGCGTATGCCATGTTGCGCAAGGATGCACGGCAGCTGCCGGCGGTGGAGTGTCCTTGGCTGGATGGGTTGTATGTGAACAGTGGGCATGGCTCGCGGGGGTTGATCACAGCGCCCTTGAGCGGCGAGATGATTGCTGCTTGGGTCTGTGGCGAGCCGTTGCCGGTGCCTCGGGCGGTGGCCGAAGCCTGTCATCCGAATCGGTTTGGCTTGCGCGCTTTGATTCGCGGCAAGGCATGAATTTTTCGGGCAGCTGCGCAGCAAAGCGGCCCCAATACCGCCCACCCATATAACAGATTGATCTAAAACTCTCACAAACCGCACAGGTCAGTTCCTAAGTGCCCTACTTTTGGGCACCCCTCCCCAACGGCAAAACCGGTAAGGACTTATGTGCGGATTAGCAGGAGAGTTACGCTTCACCCCGATCAACCAAGCCCCGCGCCCGGCGGACCTCGCCGCGGTCGAGCGCATCACCCATCATCTGGCGCCGCGTGGCCCGGATGCCTGGGGCTTCCATAGCCAGGGCCCGATCGCCCTCGGCCACCGCCGGCTGAAGATCATGGACCTGTCCGATGGCTCGGCCCAACCGATGGTCGACAACAACCTCGGCCTGTCGCTGGCGTTCAACGGCGCCATCTACAACTTCCCCGAGCTGCGTCAGGAACTGCAAGCGCTGGGCTACACCTTCTGGTCCGACGGCGACACCGAGGTGCTGCTCAAGGGCTATCACGCCTGGGGCGCAGCCTTGTTGCCCAAGCTCAACGGCATGTTCGCCCTGGCCATCTGGGAGCGCGACAACCAGCGCCTGTTCCTCGCCCGCGACCGCCTCGGCGTCAAGCCGCTGTACCTGTCGCGCAATGGCGAGCGCCTGCGCTTCGCCTCGACCTTGCCGGCACTGCTCAAGGGCGGCGATATCGACCCGATGATCGACCCGGTCGCACTCAACCACTACCTTAATTTCCACGCCGTGGTTCCCGCGCCGCGCACCCTGCTGGCCAACGTGCAAAAGCTCGAACCCGGCACCTGGATGCGCATCGACCGGCACGGCGAAGTCGAGCGCCAGACCTGGTGGCAGCTGCAATACGGGCCTAACCCGGACGAGCACAAGCTCGACCTCGAAGACTGGACCACCCGCGTACTCGACGCCACCCGCGACGCCGTGGCGATCCGCCAACGGGCAGCGGTCGACGTAGGCGTGCTGCTCTCTGGCGGGGTCGATTCGAGCTTGCTGGTCGGCCTGCTGCGCGAAGTCGGCGTGGACGACCTGTCGACCTTCTCCATCGGTTTTCAGGATGCCGGCGGCGAACGCGGCGATGAGTTCCAGTACTCCGACCTGATCGCCCGTCACTACGGCACCCGCCATCACCAGCTGCGCATCGATGAGCGCGAGATCATCGAGCAGTTGCCGGCCGCGTTCCGCGCCATGAGCGAGCCGATGGTCAGCCACGATTGCATCGCCTTCTATCTGCTCTCGCGCGAGGTAGCCAAGCACTGCAAGGGCGTGCAAAGCGGCCAGGGCGCGGATGAGCTGTTCGCCGGCTATCACTGGTACCCGCAGGTCGATGGCGCCGAAGATCCCTACACAGCCTACCGTGAGGCGTTCTTCGACCGCAGCCACGCCGAGTACCGCGACACGGTACAAGCGCCGTGGCTGCTGGAGACCGATGCCGCAGGCGAGTTCGTCCGCGAGCACTTCGCCCGCCCCGGCGCTCCCGATGCGGTAGACAAAGCGCTGCGTCTGGACAGCACGGTGATGCTGGTCGACGACCCGGTCAAACGCGTCGACAACATGACCATGGCCTGGGGCCTGGAGGCGCGTACGCCATTCCTCGACTACCGCCTGGCCGAGCTGTCGGCGCGCATTCCAGCACGCTTCAAGCTGCCCGATGGCGGCAAACAGGTGCTCAAGTCGGCGGCGCGCCGGGTCATCCCTCATGAGGTGATCGACCGCAAGAAGGGCTACTTCCCGGTCCCGGGCCTCAAGCACCTGGAAGGCGCGACCCTCGATTGGGTACGCCAGCTGCTGACCGACCCAAGCCAGGACCGTGGCCTGTTCAACCCGGCGATGATCGACAAGCTGCTGAGCAATCCGCACGGCCAGCTCACGCCCCTGCGCGGCTCCAAGCTGTGGCAGCTGGCGGCCCTGAACCTGTGGCTCAGCGAACAAGGAATCTGATCGATGAAAGCCCACGAAATCGCCTATGGCCAGCGCCTGCTGCGCGGCCAGGCGCCCTCCTACGAGCGCCTGCAAGCGCGTCTGGCCGGTGACGGCAGCGAGCCCCACAACCAGCCGCGCGCGGTACACTGCGGCTGGGGTCGATTGCTGATCGGGCATACCTACCCAGACCCCAGCGATCTGGCCCAAGCGCTGCTTGAAGAGGCCCCTGGCGAGCGTGATATCGCCCTCTACGTGGCGGCGCCACAGCAGGTGCTGGCGCATGCGCCGCAGCAGCTGTTTCTCGATCCGTCCGACACCCTGCGCCTGTGGTTCACCGACTACCGTCCGGCGCAGCGGGTTTTTCGCGGTTTTCGTATCCGTCGGGCGCAGACCGAAGCCGACTGGCAAGCGATCAACAGTCTGTACCAGACCCGCGCCATGCTGCCGGTCAACGCCGAACTGCTCACCCCGCGCCATCAGGGCGGCCCGGTCTACTGGCTGGCCGAAGACGAAGATACCGGGGCAGTGATCGGCAGCGTCATGGGCCTGAATCACAGCAAGGCGTTCGATGACCCAGAGCACGGCTGTAGCCTGTGGTGCCTGGCGGTCGATCCGCATTGCAGCCGCCCCGGCGTCGGCGAAGTGCTGGTGCGGCATTTGATCGAGCACTTCATGAGCCGAGAGCTGGCCTACCTCGATCTGTCGGTCATGCACGACAATCGCCAGGCCAAGCGTTTGTACAAGAAGCTTGGCTTTCGCAACCTGCCAACCTTTGCGGTCAAGCGCAAAAATGGCATCAACCAGCCGCTGTTCCTTGGCCCCGGCCCCGAGGCTGGGCTCAACCCGTATGCGCGAATCATCGTCGACGAGGCCTTTCGCCGCGGCATCGAGGTGCAGGTCGACGACGCCGCTGCCGGCCTGTTCACCCTCAGCCTTGGTGGGCGCCGGGTGCGCTGCCGGGAATCGCTCAGCGACTTGACCAGCGCCGTGAGCATGACCCTCTGCCAGGACAAGCGCCTGACCCAGCACGCCCTGCACAATGCCGGGCTGCACGTGCCGGTGCAGCAACTGGCGGGCAATGCCGACGACAACCTGGCGTTTCTCGAAGAGCATGGCGCGGTGGTGGTCAAGCCGGTGGATGGCGAACAAGGCCAGGGCGTGGCGGTCAACCTGACCACCCTGGAAGAGATCAGCCAGGCGGTCGAACAGGCGCGGCGGTTCGACAGCCGGGTGCTGCTGGAAAGCTACCACCCAGGTTTCGACCTGCGCATCGTGGTGATTGGCCATGAAGTGGTCGCCGCCGCGATTCGCCATCCGGCCCAGGTGATCGGCGATGGCAAGCACAGCGTCAAGGCGCTGATCGAGGCGCAGAGCCGTCGTCGCCAAGCCGCCACCGGGGGTGAAAGCCGTATCCCGCTGGACGAGGAAACCGAGCGCACGGTGCGCGCTGCCGGCCTGCAATACAGCGATATCCTGCCTGCCGGTCAGCGCCTGGCGGTGCGCCGCGCGGCCAACCTGCACACCGGTGGCACCCTGGAAGATGTCACCGAGCGTCTGCACCCGATCCTGGCCGATGCCGCCGTGCGTGCGGCGCGGGCGCTGGATATCCCGGTAGTGGGCCTGGACCTGATGGTGCGTGACGCCGAGCAGCCTGACTACGTGATTATCGAGGCCAATGAGCGGGTCGGGCTGGCCAACCATGAGCCGCAACCGACCGCTGAACGATTTGTCGACCTGCTGTTTCCCCATAGCCGGTCGCCTGCCTGAATGATGTGTTGTCCTGGCGGGCCTCATCGCGGGGCAAGCCCGCTCCCACGCTGTGCCCTCTTTTGAGGTAAAGCACTCAACGTGGGAGCGGGCTTGCCCCGCGATCAGGCCCACAAGGACAACCACCCACCCGCCGAGGAGTGCACATGTCCAAACACCACCCCGAACCGGATCTGGAATACCTCAAACGCGTCCTGCTGGAGATGCTCGCCATCCCCAGCCCGACCGGCTTCACCGACACCATCGTGCGCTATGTCGCCGAACGCCTGGATGAACTGGGTATCCCCTTCGAACTGACCCGCCGCGGCACCATCCGCGCCACCCTCAAGGGCCGCCAAAGCTCGCCCGACCGCGCCGTCTCGGCACACCTGGACACCATTGGCGCCAGCGTGCGCCAACTGCAAGACAACGGCCGCCTGGCCCTGGCCCCGGTCGGTTGCTGGTCGAGTCGTTTTGCCGAAGGCAGCCGGGTCAGCGTGTTCACCGACACCGGTGTACTGCGCGGCAGTGTGCTGCCGCTGATGGCCAGCGGGCACGCCTTCAATACCGCGATCGACCAGATGCCGATCAGCTGGGACCACGTCGAAGTGCGCCTGGACGCCTACTGCGCAACCCGTGCCGACTGCGAGACGCTGGGCATCTCGATTGGTGATTTCGTCGCCTTCGATCCGCTGCCGGAGTTCACCGAGAGCGGCCATATCAGCGCCCGCCACCTGGATGACAAAGCCGGCGTAGCGGCATTGCTTGCCGCACTCAAGGCAGTAGTGGAAAGCGGCCAGCAGCCGCCGATCGACTGTCATCCGCTGTTCACCATCACCGAAGAAACCGGCTCTGGCGCGGCCGGTGCATTACCCTGGGATGTCAGCGAGTTCGTCGGCATCGACATCGCCCCGGTAGCACCTGGGCAGGCCTCCAGCGAACACGCGGTAAGCGTGGCCATGCAGGATTCCTCAGGCCCCTACGACTACCACCTGTCGCGCCACCTGCTGAAACTGGCAGGTGAGCAAGACCTGCCGGTGCGCCGCGACCTGTTTCGCTACTACTTCAGCGATGCGCATTCGGCCGTCACCGCCGGCCACGATATCCGCACCGCGCTGGTGGCTTTTGGCTGCGATGCTACCCATGGCTACGAGCGCACCCATATCGACAGCCTGTCGACCCTCAGCCGGCTGCTGGCCGGTTACCTGCTCAGCCCGCCAGTATTTGCCAGCGATTCCAACCCGGCCAGCGCTTCGCTCGAACGCTTCAGTCACCAGCTGGAGCATGATGCGCAAATGGAAAGCGATACCCGCGTGCCGGCCGTGGACAGCCTGGTCGGCAACAAGAGCTGATGCCTACACGCAGGTGGCGGGTTTCGCGTAGCATGGGGCCACTCCCGACTACAGACCGTCCCTGCGTATGCTGATCCCCTACGACCAACTCGAAGCCGAAACCCTGACCCGCCTGATCGAAGACTTCGTCACCCGCGAAGGCACCGACAATGGCGATGACACGCCGCTGGAGACGCGCGTGCTGCGCGTGCGCCAGGCACTGGCCAAGGGCCAGGCGTTCATACTGTTCGACCTGGACAGTCAACAGTGCCAGCTGCTGGCCAAGCATGAAGTGCCTAGAGAACTGCTCGAGTGATCAACCGGGGTTGCCCCGTGCAGCCCCGCTTACATGTCCCGCTGCTGTTTCTCCTTCGCCTTGATCCGCTTGTACACCTCGCTGCGGTGCACCGGTACGTCACGCGGCGCGCTGATGCCAAAGCGCACCAGCCCGTTGCCCACCGCCATCACCTTGATCTCGATGTCATCGCCGACGGTGATGACTTCGCCAACATCGCGTCCAATTACCAGCATGCTCCGATCCTCGCCGCTAAGGGAAAACCGGAGCCTGCTTCAGGTCTATCTGGCTCCACAATATTGCGCCAGCGAAAGAGACGAGTCCCACTAGCAAAGGTAATTCGCCCTACAGAAATACCTGGCTTTAGCCCTGCTGCAAGCGTGGCCCGAAGACGATGATGGTTGCCCCGAGCACGCACAGCAGTGCGCCGAGCCAGTCGCTGCCCAGCGGCCGTATGCGCTCTACCAGCGCCAGCCAGAGCAATGACGAAACGATGTAGATGCCGCCGTAGGCTGCATAGGCGCGGCCCGCGTAGGCGGCCTCGACACGGGTGAGGATCAGGCCGAACAGCGTCAAGCTGAGCAGCGCCGGTACGATCCACCAGGCGCTCTTGCCCAGGCGTAGCCACAGGTAGAAGGCGTAGCAGCCGCCGATCTCGAACAGTGCGGCCAGGAAGAACCAGAAGTAGTTGATCACGCCAAGCTCCTTGGCCCATGAAAAAGGCGCATAGGATACCTGATTGATCTGGGATAACTGGGCGACAGTGCTAGCCTCATCGCGGGGCAACATTGTCATCACACACGCTAGCCCCGACTGCCCGCCTTGGCGCGCATCTTCACCGCCATCTCGGCCATCTCGTCATACAGCCGCTCTGGCGCCTGGCACTTGAGCTTCCACGCCTCGCGCCCGGCCTCATGCGGCAGAATCAGAAACTCGCCGGCGCCAATCCGCTCATGCATGTACTCGGCGATATCCGCCGCACTGATCGGCGAGCCCTGCAACAGCTTGCCCACCTGCGCCTTCATCGCCGGATTCGGCCCACGGAACGAGTCGAGCAAGTTGGTCTGGAAGAACGATGGGCACACCACATGCACCGCCACTTCCAGCTGGCGCAATTCGACCAGCAGGCTCTCCGACAACGCCAGCACGCCGGCCTTGGCCACGTTGTAGTTGCTCATCCCCGGCCCCTGCATCAGCGCCGCCATCGAGGCGATGTTGACGATCCGCCCCTTGCTGCGTTCAAGCAACGGCAAGAACGCCTTGCAGCCCTTGACCACGCCCATCAGGTTGACCGCGATCTGCCAGTCCCAGTCTTCCAGCGACAGCTCGGCGAAGAACCCGCCCGCGGCGACCCCGGCGTTGTTGACGATCACATCGATGCCGGCAAACTTCTCTTCGCAGGCCTGGGCCAGGGCAGTCAGCTGGCTGTAGTCGCGCACATCGCAGCGCTGAGTGAAACCATCGCCGCCTGCTGCGCGCACCCGCTCGAGAGTTTCGCGCAGGCCGGCATCGTTGACATCGGCCAGGGCCAGGCGCCAGCCCTCGCGCGCCCAGCGTAGGGCGATTTCGCGGCCAAGGCCGGAACCTGCGCCAGTGATCATCATTCGGTTGTGCATGGTGCAGGCCTTGTTCGGTGGGCAATGGGCCGAGTCTAGCCAAGGCCTGCATCGAGTTGGTGCGCTATCAGGCTGCTGAATGGGCCGGCATGGCCGCGCACGATCTCCGTGGGAGCGGGCTTGCCCCGCGATAGAGCCAGTACTGACACAACAACATCCACTGCCCGCAACGCCAATTGAATCTTTGCCAAGCGGCGCAGGTCGGAATTGTAAGCGGCCAGCATTCCTAGGCCCCTTCCCCTAGAACAACGCAAGGATTACGCCCATGACCACGATCCTCATCATCATCCTGATCCTGCTGTTGATTGGTGGCTTACCCGTCTTCCCACACTCGCGCAGCTGGGGCTATGGCCCATCCGGCATCATTGGCGTGGTGCTGGTGATCCTGCTGGTGCTGTTGTTGCTTGGCATGATATGACCCAGCCCCCTGGCCTCAGCCAGGGGGCCGTCCTTTCAGACACTGCGAGCGGCCTGGTTGTCCAGTTGCCGCTCAAGGTGTTGCATGGCCTTGCGCAACGCCTGCACATCGCTGCTCAAGCGCTCACGGGCCAAAGGCCGGCTAGCGCAACTGTGCTCGACCCGCTCGCACAGGGCCACCAGGTGCAGGACGCGAGCGATTCTCGCGCCGCCCTTGACCCGATGGGCCAGCTGAGCCAGTTCCAAGGTATCTTCAGCGACCCGTTCCAGGCGTTGCAGGTCTTCTCGGTTACTGGTGCGCAAATCGCCGAGCAACGCCTTGAGCGCCGCTTCATCCTTGCCCACCAAACGTTGAAGATGGTCCATATCCAGCATCAAGGGGTCGTCATCCCTAGCCGTTGCCCGGCAACTGGCCAGGGCTTGCACCAGTTCTTCCAGCCCCAAGGGTTTGAACAGACAATCGTCCATGCCTGCCATTCGGCAGCGCCGGCGTTCTTGTTCCTGGGCGTTGGCCGTCAGGCCGATCAGGCGACATGCAGGCCTGCGACTGCGCCGCTCATGCTCGCGAATCGCTCGGGCCAGGGCGTGGCCGTTAAGGCGCGGCATGGAGCAGTCACTGATCACCACGTCGAAGTGTTCCTTGAGCCACAGGCGCAGCGCCTGGGCGCCATCTTCGGCGACCCGCGCCTGGTGACCGAGGTAGTCCAGCTGCTGGGCCAGCAACAACCGGTTGGCAGGATAGTCGTCGACCACCAGCACTCGCAGGCGCTCGCTGTCGGCGGGAAACGGCAGCACCACCGGCTCCAGGCAGGGCTCGGCGGGCAACACTGCCAAACTCAAACGGATATCCACCTCGGTGCCCTGGCCCAACACGCTGCGCAGGCTTAAGTGCCCCCCCATCATCTCGCACAGGCTACGACTGATGCCAAGACCCAGGCCGGCACTGCACCGCGGCGACTGCTGCTGGTTGCTGGCCTGACGAAACGGCTGACCGAGCCCAGCCAACTCGGCCTCGGCAATGCCGACCCCGGTATCCTTGATCTGCAACTCCACCGCCAGCCGGCCATCTCGCGGCACGGCGTTGAGGCGGACCGCCACATAGCCTTGACGGGTGAACTTGATGGCATTGCTCAAGAGGTTGGCCAGCACCTGTTTGAAGCGCAGCGGGTCAAGCATCACCTGCGCATCCACCTCGCCGTGCATCTGCAAGCGCAGCTCCAGGCCCTTGCCACGCGCCTGCTGCTCGAACAACTGCACCACCCGCGCCACCTGCTCGCGCAGACACACCCGCTGTGGCGCCAGGTGCAGGTGACCCGCCTCGATACGGGTAATGTCGAGAATATCGCCGATCAACTCCAGCAAACCCCGCGCGGCATCGGTTGCCACTTCGATCGCCAGGCGGTCGAGCACGCCTTGTTCGGCCTTGTGCTGGGCTAGCTCGAGCATGCCCAGCACCGCATGCAGCGGGGTGCGGATCTCATGGCTCATGGTGGTCAGAAAACGTGTCTTGGCCTGGTTGGCCGCATCGGCCTGCTGGGTGGCCCGGCGCAACTGAACTTGCAGTCGGCGCAGGTAGCGAATCCACATCAGCGCCAGCAGCAGCAACCCCAGCGCCAGGCCGAAGCCGAGCAGGATCTTGCCGCGATAACGTGGCCAGACGCCGTCGGCGACGATCATCGGGTTGCGCCAGCGCCGCACCAGTACATCGGTCTCGCGCGGGGCGAGGCTGAGCAAGGCCTTGTTAAGGATGCCCTGCAACTCAACTGAACCTCGGGCGCTGGCCAGGGCAAAGTGCGCTGGCGACATCGGCAAGCTGGCACTGATGCGCAAACGCCCTGGGTACCAGCGGGCAATCAGCGGACGCGCGTCATCAAGGGTCAATACCGCTGCGGCCGCCTGACCGCGCGCCACTGCCTGCAAGGCCGCCACCGGGCCGGGTACGATCAGCGGCTCAACCAAGGGGTAATGCTGCTTGAGCTCCTCCAGCACATCGCTCCCCCACACCGCTGCCAACGGCCTTCCAGCCAACTGCGCCAGGCTGCTCGGCGCGCGCGGATCGTCACGGGTCACCAGCACCCGTGACGCACTCAGATAGGCACGGCTGAACCCCAGGTACTGCTCCAGCGCAGCACTGCGGGGGATGCCGGCGATCAGCTGCGCCTGGCCCTGGCGCACCTGGTCGAGCATGCGCGCCACGCTGCCGCCCGCCTCCACCTCGAAACGCAGGCCGGTACGGCGGCTGATCAGCTGCAGGATATCCAGGCTCAAACCGCGCCATTGTGCTTTGGCATCGCGGTAGCTCAACGGCAGCAGTTGTTCATCGAGCAATACTTTGACCGAGGGATTTTCGCTCAGCCAACGCAGCTCGCGCTCGTTCAGTTGCAGCGGTTGAGCTTTATGCGCATTGGCCGACACCGGGCTCCAGCGTTCACGGATGCGTGCATGCTGGCGCTCGGACAGCGCCGCCAAGCCTGCATCGACCAAGTGCGGCAAGGGTGAGTCATCTTCCAGCATGGCAAAGCCGATGCCCTGGCGCCCCAAGGCAGCGTGGCCGATTTCCTCGATCCCGCTCAATTGACTGCGCCCCAGCACATAGCGCGCGCCTAAGCCATTACCCAGGTACAGGTCGGCCTGACCGAAGGCCAACGCAGTCAGTGCGCTGAATGGGCTTGGATGCGGATGAACCCGGGCCAGTGGGTAATGCGCACTGACTTGCTCCTGGGTCCGATAGCCCTCGACCATCACCAGATCGAAGGGCTCGGCGCGACGGATGCGGGCGCGCAAGTCCTCTTCCAGGGCCATCAACAATGGCCGGTCTTCACCATACGGCCGCGACAGGCGCAGGTTCGCCTGCAACGCCTGCTGGGCGGTCACCGAGGCGAGCAGATCGATCTGGCCGTCGCGTAATGCTGTGACCGCCTCGGCGAACGAGGCGAACACCTGCACGCTCACCTCAAGGTTCATCTGCTCGGCCAACAGCCCTGCGTAATCGGCGCTGATGCCCTCATAAACCTGACCGGTACCGAGTATGTCGTATGGCGGGTTCTCCCGATTGAGCACGCCCAAACGCAGCTGGCGCCGCTCCCACAGCCAGCGCAGTTGGCTGTTGTCGGGTTCCGGCCGGGGGCCATCGAGGCTGGCGCGGGCATGCAATACCGGGGCAGCGGCGACCGGCAACCACACCCAGGCACACCACACCGCCAGGAACAGGACATTCAGGCGCACCAGTAAGGCATTCAGATGAGCAGATTGCGGCGGGCGAAGTCCGCCAGGTCGATCAGCGAGTTGACCCGCAGCTTCTCCAGCAGGCGAGCCTTGTAGGTACTGATGGTCTTGTTGCTCAGCAGCATCGCTTCGCCAATGGCTTTGTTGCTCAAGCCCCGCGCCAGCTGCTGCAACACCATCAGCTCGCGGTCGGAGAGGCTGGCGATGCACTGGGCTTCGGTGGCCTTCAGGTCCTGGCTATGAACCGAGCTCAGGGCCACTTCCGGAAAATAGGTATAGCCGGACATCACCGCGCGTACCGCCTTGTTCAACTCGCAAAGGTCGTCGGTTTTCGACACGAACCCCGCAGCGCCGGCCTGCATGCAGCGCAGAGAGTAGGCCTCAGCCAACTGTGAAGTGAGCACCAGAGTCTTGGCCGGATGCTCCAAGCCGCGGATCCTGGCAATCACATCCAGGCCATCGAGGCCAGGCATGGTGATGTCGAGAATCACCAGATCCGGGCGGTGTTCGCGCACCAGGCGAACTGCATCGATACCGTTGTCTGCCTGGCCGACCACCTCGACCTGTTCCTGGCGCAGCAACAGGCATACCGTGGAGCGGATGAACGGATGATCATCAACCACCAAGGCTGTGTACATAGGCGACCTCGCGAGTGATGCAGGCCGGGCTAGAGTTCGGCATCGAACACCACCGTGACCTGGCCGTTGTAGGTGCTGCCGGGGTGGGCAAGCATAGTGCTGACATCGTCCTTGGCCACCTCGAAATGCAAATGCCCGGGACGATTGAGGGTGGGTTGCGCGGCATCCAGTTGCAGGGCTGCGGCGGGTCCGGTCGGCAGGACCAGGCGTTCGACCGGTCGGCTTTGGTATTGAATGCCAGGCGGCAGGCTCAAGGCGACCTCCACCGGCACCTGGTGGCTGGCGTCATTGACTATCGCGCAGCGCACGTCGGCCTGGTACTGGCAGAGCTTGTAGACTTTAAACGGGCCAGTCGACCACAGCCGAAATGGCAGGTCACGGTACACCCGGCCTGGAGCTCGGCCCCCGGCGAGCCAGGCGCTCCAGCCGTTTCTGGGCTCAAGTACGGCCTTCTCCGAGCCTGGGGCGAACTCGAAGAGAAATGCATGCTGCACATCCAGCTCGAAGTTGATCGTCAGCGTATCGCCACTGAGCGCCGAGACGTCGTTACCGAAGTCGAAATCGCCACCGGGGCCAATGCTGTAAGTGACGCTGCCGCGGTAGATGCCAGCTCGCAGGCGGTAAGGGGGGGGAATATCGAGCGTATAGGTGACCCCTGTGACCTCGACCTGGACGTTTTCCACCGTGCCTGGCGTTGGACTGTAATGGGTAGACCAGCATCCGCCCGGTGACAGCGGATCGTTGAGGTACCAGACATAGAAATACGTTTTCAACGTTTGCCAGCCCAACCCCGCGCCTTTTCTGCATGGCCCATCGACAGTCGTTCTGTTCACCGGGTTGCGATTGTAGATGGTGCTGACAACCCGCTGAGCTACGGAGTTGAACTGAAAGCTCATTCGTCGCGACTCACCCGTTTGCTCGTGATACACATCAACGACCCTCGCTGCTGGGAGTTTCACGTAAAACTGGTCTCGCGGGTCTGGTGCTGACTGCACCGTGCGTTTGGCGTAGGTGATCGGCAGGTCTACAGTCATGCGTTCTCTGCACAGCCGTGCCCAGATTAGGCAAAAGGACGCGGGCGGCGTGGTGTTTTCAAATCGCCCGGAACCACCGCCGCGATACTCCGCCGTCAGCGTTGTTTCCACGGCGCAGGCCGAAAGCGCAGTCATTGCCAGCACCAAACCGCCGCAGTAACGGCGCAGGCGCTTTTGCCAAGCGTTCGAGATGCTCATCCCTCTACCACCATTTCTTTGTGCTCACTGCCTTCATGCAGCTCGAACTGATGCACCTTGCCTAACTGCCCGTCGAAGTCGCGACTGCGCCCCGGTAGCAGGTGATGTTTGGTGGCAGGCTCGCACCCCTGCCCGGCAGCCTGGCACTGACGAAAATGATCGAGCACCACGGTGCTGTTGCCTTGGTTGACCACGGTGAGGCGGCCGCCTTTACGCTGCACAGGGGTATGGAAGCGGGTTTGGGCGGGGCGCACGAACAGGATCGAGCCATACCCGGCCAGCAGGTTGACCCCGGCCTTGAGGCTGTCGCGATACTGCTCGGCCTCCTGCTCGTTCAACGCAAAACCATCGCCGCTTTCCGGCAGTACTGGCACGAAACGCAGGCGGAAGTAGCGCTCCTGCTCACGCGCGCCGCGATACAGCAGGCGCACCGCCTGCATCCCCTGGGCCGGTACGATCAGCCGTGCAGGGCTGGCGACCAGGCCGCGCTGCTCCAAGGGCAGGCCATCGGTATCGATCTCGCGGGGCTCGCCATTGGCGTCATAGACCAACTCGGCGACGCTGATCTTGACGAACGCGGTGGTGTCGCCACTGTTGCGCACGCGCTTGAGCAGGGTGCTCTTGCCGCTGTCGAGGTAGTCGTACAGGGCGCCGACATTGAGCTCGGGCGCGGCGTGTGATGCCAGCGGGGTGAGCAGCAGGGTCAACAGGATCAGCCTGGGAAGGGTCATGTTTATAGGTCTCTTTTTCGACATAACGAGAGTATTGATACCGTGGCGTTGATGGCTATGGCCTAGGTCGCGGGATTGGTCCTAAAACCAGTTCGGAAATTTCCCAAGCACTGTTCTGAAGTTGGTGATTGCATTGAGTGAATGGGGCGCCAGTGCCGGTCTCATCGCGGGGCAAGCCCGCTCCCACGGGTTTTTCGTTGCTTGTCCCGCGATAGGGCCGGCACTGACTCAACCGCGCCGGTTACTCGCAACATCGCCCACCCCAGCCAGGCTCGCGGGGCTACAGGTCTGATCTCCGGCCAGCACCACATCGCCTTCACGCTCCAGTGCCAGCAGGTCGAGGCTGAGCAGGCAAGCCGCCGCGCCATGCTGGTGAACCTCCAGGCTCGGGGTCGCTTCGCTCATCTCTACGGCGAAGAAGCCATCGGCTTCACTCACCGTGCGGCTGGCGTGATTGATCACCTGAGCCCCCCGCAACGGCCTACCTTTGACGTCGATCAAGCGGCCAATCACGGTAACCGTGCGCAGCACACGCAACTGTCGATAGGCAATCCCACCGCGGTTGAGGTGGTAATCGAGGCTCGAGGGTTGGATCACTGCCGCTGTCGCCTCGCTGCCTTCAAAATCGAACTGCACATGGCCAGCCTTGTAGGCCGCTACCGGAATCACGTTGCGCCCAGGGCGCAGGTTGGCGGTGCTGCCATTGGGGTCGTCGGCGCGCAGCTCCAGGCCATCCAGATCGGTCTCGACATCGACGATCAAACCGGCCTGATGCGGCAGGTACTGGCCACTCAAGGCCGCCTTGCCTTCGCCTACGGCAAGCAGGCTTTCCATGTTCAAGCCACCCGTGAACTCGCCGTTGTAAGAGGATCGCTGAACATAGGCATCGCCATGCACTACCTGGTTTTCAAACTGCGTGTCACCGCCCAGCCCTACCCCATAACGGTCAGCGCTGGCGGTCATGCCGAGGCTGCGCAGTGGGCCGATGTCGACATCTTGCTGGTAGGCCAGGGTAGCGTTGACGTCGCGCCCGCCGTCGCGTGAGGTACGTGTACCTAGACTGGCCGACACCCGCCGCCCGCCCCCACCCAGGCTCATGCTCAAGCTCAGGTTGACCCCGCGGCTGCGCGCATCGCCGGTGCCGACGGTGCCTGGGCGGTCGAACAGTGACAGGCGCCAGTTGGCGTCCGACCCCAGCACCCGGCCGAAATACGACCATCCCAGGTCGACCCCCATACCTTCGCTGGCGCCACTGCTGTGGGAGATGCGCAGGCTGGCAGTGTTGCGCGGATCGAGGCGATGGTTGAGCGACAGCGAGGATTGCGTCTGCCTCTGTACGAACGCCGCGCTGCGCGCTTGCTGCGGGCGCGACAGCCAAGAACGGCTGTGGCTGGCGACCAACGAACCGCTGTCATAGGTGTGGATCGCCTGCAGGTCATAGCCACTGCCGTAGTCCTGGGCCTGGTAGACATTGGAGTAGAGCTTGAAGCGGTCGAACACGTCCCAGTCCAGCGAGGTGCCGTATTGCATCATCTGGTCGATACGCTGGGCCGACAGACCGACAATCGCCCGTGGGTGCAGCAGGTAGTTGGCCAACACGCCAGCGCTGAGGCTGTCGTCATGCTCGCGCTCCCAGTTGCTCAGCAGGCTGCTCTGCCGGCCTAGATAGACGTTGTAGCGCCACGGCGCATCGGTGCTGCGCCAGTTGCTGGGTTTGTAGATGAATGCCTGGCTGCGCGAGGTGACCTGGCCGTCCTCGACCAGGCGCACTTCGATTTCATAGATGCCACCGGGCAGCACTTTGGTATCGAGCGTCTGCAAGCCCGGCTGGACAGGCTGACTGTTGATCAGCACGCCGTTGCGGTAGATCTCGGCCACCGCTGGGCGATCGGGGGTGACATAGATCGGCGTGGCGCTGGGCGCGCCGTTATCGATGGCCAGGCTGTCGCTGCTGCCAAACATCAGGCCGAGGGTGGTATCGGGGCTGGTACCCATCAGCCGTGGCTGGCGGGTCAGGCCTTGGGCGCTGGGGGTAAAGTAGCCCAGGCGGTAGAAGTTAGCTTCGACCACGCGCTCGGCGTATAGCTGGTCGATGCGGTAACGGGTGCCTTGCTCGCTGTCGCTGCCACGGTCGAACTGGCCGTCGGCCAAGGCGGTCCAGTTGCCGATACTGCCTTGCCCCTGCATGGCGTAGCGCCCCGTAGTGCCACGTCCATCCCCCACCAGATTGAGCTGATTGCGCAACAGCAGGCCATAACTGCCCTGTGCCGGGAGTTGATGAAAGCGTTCAACCCCTGCTTGCACTTCAGCCTGATTGGTCAATAACGACAACTGGGAATTGACCAGGCTGTAGTGCACGGCGCGTAACCCATCAGGACAATCGGACTGACAGTCTCCCAATGGCCGGGCATTGCTCAGGCGCTCACGCCACAGACGACGTACGCGCTCGGGCTCGCGGCTCTCTTGGGTATCGGTGAATTCGATCAGCTGTACACGTTGGTCGCGGCTGAGCACGACCATGGCATCGCCCAGGTAGCGGCCATCCAGGTCGACCCGGACCGCCAACGGCACGTCGAAGAAATGCGCCTCGAATTCACGCGGCAGACCGTCGATGCGCCCCAGCGCCGTCGCCGCAGCATTTGCCCCACAGGGCAAGGTGGCCAGGCAGACAGCCAATGGCAGCCAACAGCACAGGACGGCGATCGAGGTGTATTTGATTGGCATGAGCGTCGCTTACAGGCAATACCCTCCCTCCCCTCGACAGGCGTGGAGGACAAGGAGGGCAACAACGAATGGGTTAACCGATAACTGCCCGCTTCAAGGCGCAGCGGTTTCAAACATCATGCTGACCAAGCCTTGGTAGCTGCCTGGCACATAACCGGTGGTAGGCGCGGCCTGGGCATGCACTTCAAAGCCAACGGTGGTGCCGGTGGCAGCCAGGGCCGCACTGACCACTTCGGTCGGCGTGGTCTTGAGCACGGTGCCGGCAACCATGACATCCAGGCCGATGTTGTTGACGCCGCTGGCAATGACCGCAGGCGACACCAGGTAGGCGGTAATCGGCCCCACGGTGCTCTTGACCTGCAACTCCTTGCGAATCGGTTCTAGCTTGGATTGATAGGAGTTCCAGGTCATCTCTTGCGGGTCGTTCATCCAGTTGCCGCCCACAGGCTCGACAAAGAACGCTCCAGTCGGGATCTGAGCGGTGACCTGGACCTGCTTCTCAATCGGGTCAATGGCAAAAGCCGAGGTGGCGCAGCACATGGCCAGGGGAAGGGCGAATAACGTACGTTTCACGAATCTGATCTCCTTGAAGGGCTAATGCCTGCCGGGGGTTCCCGGTCAGCAAGGAGATTATTCAGGGTCGATTCGTCGCGATGAGTAAGACCGTTCCGAGCGGGCTTCGGAAATTTCCCAGCGACCTCAAAACGCCATCAAACTGGCTTGCAAGGCGGATCAGCTATTCACCAACGACAACGCCCCGACTAGCGGGGCGTTGTGGCATTACAGGCAAGGATTAGTGAGAAACCGCGCCACTGGCACCCAGGCCAGTCTGCGAACGGACGAACTGCGGGAAGAACAACGCACGCTCGTTTTCAGCTGCCTTGGACTTGTCGGTGACCGAGAAGAACCAGATACCGACGAAGGCGATGATCATCGAGAACAGCGCTGGGTACTCATACGGGTAGATGGCTTTCTCATGACCGAGGATCTGCACCCAGATGGTTGGGCCAAGGATCATCAGGCCAACCGCACTGACCAGGCCCAACCAGCCGCCGATCATGGCGCCGCGGGTGGTGAGTTTCTTCCAGTACATCGAGAGCAGCAGTACCGGGAAGTTGCAGCTGGCGGCAATGGAGAAGGCCAGGCCGACCATGAAGGCGATGTTCTGCTTCTCGAACAGAATGCCCAGGCCGATCGCCAGCACGCCCAGAGCGATGGTGGTGATCTTCGAGACGCGGATCTCGTCCTTGTCGTTGGCCTTGCCTTTGCGCCAGACGCTGGCGTACAGGTCATGGGATACCGCCGAGGCACCGGCCAGGGTCAGGCCAGCGACCACCGCCAGGATAGTGGCGAAGGCCACCGCTGAGATGAAGCCGAGGAAGATACTGCCACCCACGGCATCGGCCAGGTGCACCGCCGCCATGTTGTTGCCGCCCAGCAGCGCGCCCGCGGCGTCCTTGAAGTCTGGGTTGGTGCTGACCAGCAGGATCGCGCCGAAGCCGATGATGAAGGTCAGGATGTAGAAGTAGCCGATGAAACCGGTGGCGTACAGCACGCTCTTGCGCGCTTCCTTGGCATCGCTGACGGTGAAGAAGCGCATCAGGATGTGCGGCAGGCCAGCGGTACCGAACATCAGTGCCAGGCCCAGGGAGAACGCCGAGATCGGGTCTTTGACCAAACCGCCCGGGCTCATGATCGCCTCACCTTTGGCGTGCACCTTGATCGCTTCGGTGAACAGGGTGTTGAAATCAAAGCCCACGTGCTTCATCACCATCAGCGCCATGAAGCTGGCACCCGACAGCAGCAGCACGGCCTTGATGATCTGTACCCAGGTGGTGGCGAGCATGCCGCCGAACAGCACGTACATGCACATCAGGATGCCGACCAGGATCACCGCGACGTGGTAGTCCAGGCCGAACAGCAGCTCGATCAGCTTGCCCGCGCCGACCATCTGCGCGATCAGGTAGAAGGCCACTACCACCAGCGAGCCGGACGCCGACAGGGTGCGGATTTCCTTTTGCCCGAGGCGATACGAGGCCACGTCGGCGAAGGTGTATTTACCCAGGTTGCGCAGGCGCTCGGCGATCAGGAAGAGAATGATCGGCCAGCCGACCAAGAAGCCGATCGAGTAGATCAGGCCATCGTAGCCGGAGGTGAACACCAGGGCGGAAATCCCCAGGAACGAGGCTGCCGACATGTAGTCACCGGCAATTGCCAGACCGTTCTGGAAACCGGTGATCTTGCCGCCGGCGGCATAGTAGTCGGAGGCTGATTTGTTGCGTTTGGACGCCCAGTAGGTAATCCCCAGGGTGAACAGGACGAAGGCCAGGAACATGACGATGGCAGACATGTTGAGCGGCTGTTTCTGCACCTCGCCGGTGAGCGCATCAGCGGCCCACACAGCGGGTGCAAAAACGCCGCAGGCCAGGACGGCCAGGGCTTTGGCTTGACGGATCATTGCTTGGCCTCCTCGAGGATTGCCTTGTTCAACTCATCGAACTCGCCGTTGGCACGACGCACATAGATGGCGGTGAGGATGAAGGCCGAGAGGATCAGGCCGACACCGAGGGGAATACCCCAGGTAATCGACGAGTCCGGGCTCAGCTTGGCACCGAGAATTTGCGGGCCATAGGCGATGAGGAGGATGAAGCCGCAGTAGAGGCCGAGCATGATCGCCGAGAGAATCCAGGCGAAGCGTTCGCGTTTGGTGACCAGTTCCTTGAAGCGCGGACTGTTCTGTATCGAGAGGTAAATGCTGTCGTTCATTGTTTTTGTCCTAGCAGCACAGATTAGGGATAACCCGCCTGTAACTTTATGCTGCCGTTGGACGCCAACCAGACGACCTTAGTCTTAGATGCAACGGTGTTTTGCAGATTTGGTAACAACAGATAAGCCTGAGTCGCCCTTTTCGCGGGCAAGCCCGCTCCCACAGGGTTCGATGGAGGCCCTGTAGAGCGGTCTTGCCCGCGAAGAAAGCGCATTGGCCGCTGAGCCTCATAATCCACTCGGCAACCCGCTCAGGATGATCCCACAAGGCTCGATACAGGCCCTGTGGGAGCGGGCTTGCCCGCGAAGAAAGCGCATTGGCCGCTGAGCCTCACAATCCACTCGGCAACCCGCTCAAGATGCTCCCACAAGGCTCGATACAGGCCCTGTGGGAGCGGGCTTGCCCGCGAAGAAAGCGCATTGACCGCTAAGCCTCACAATCCACTCGGCAACCCGCTCAAGATGCTCCCACAAGGCTCGATACAGGCCCTGTGGGAGCGGGCTTGCCCGCGCAGAAAGCGCATTGGCCGCTGAGCCTCATAATCCACTCGGGAACCCGCTCAGGATGCTCCCACAAGGCTCGATACAGGCCCTGTGGGAGCGGGCTTGCCCGCGAAGAAAGCGCATTGGCCGCTGAGCCTCACAGTCCACTCGGCAACCCGCTCAAGATGCTGCCACAAGGCTCGATTGAGGCCCTGTGGGAGCGGGCTTGCCCGCGAAGAAAGCGCATTGGCCGCTGAGCCTTACTCCCTCATTTGCCAGTCCACTCGGCCACCCGCTCCGGATGCTTGGCCACCCAGTCCTTGGCCGCCTGGTCAGGCTTGGCACCATCTTGAATCGCCAGCATCACCTCACCGATCTCATCCTTGGACTGCCACTGGAATTTCTTCAGGAATGCCGCCACTTCCGGCGCCTTCTTGTCCAGCTCCTTGCTACCGATGCTGTTGACGGTCTCAGCCGCGCCATACACGCCCTTAGGGTCTTCCAGGAACTTGAGTTTCCATTTGGCGAACATCCAATGCGGCACCCAACCGGTCACCGCGATCGACTGCTGCTTGGGATAGGCCCGGCCCAGTTCGGCGGTCATGCCCGCGCCGGAGCTGGCCTGCAACTTGTAACCCGTCAGGTCGTAGTCCTTGATGGCCTGTTCGGTCTTGATCATCACCCCGGAGCCGGCGTCGATGCCGACGATCTTCTGCTTGAAGGTGTCGTCGGTCTTGAGGTCTTCGATGCTGGTGGCTTTGACGTACTCAGGGACGATCAGGCCAATCTTGGCATCCTTGAAGTTGGGGCCGTAGTCGACCACCTTGTCCTTGTTCTTGGTCCAGTACTCACCATGGGTAACCGGCAGCCAGGCCGAGAGCATGGCGTCGAGTTTGCCGGTGGCAACCCCCTGCCACATGATGCCGGCGGCCACCGCCTGCAGTTTCACGTCATAACCGAGCTTCTGCTTGATTACTTCGGCGGCCACGTTAGTGGTCGCCACACTGTCGGCCCAACCATCTACGTAACCAATGCTCACTTCTTTGGCCATTGCCTGCGCAGCGCTCATGGCCAACACCAGGGCGGATCCCACGCCCAGGAAACGTCGCATATTCATCAAAGCATCCCCTCGTCAGGTCTTGGAGATTGCATCATCAACCTGCCACACAGGTCGACCTGCTCTATCAGCGACCTCCACCCCAACCAGATGCGACAGCACTTGGCCATTAGCGTGATCGGCCCGCCCTGCCCTGCGCGATCCTTGCATGCCAATGCATTGGCGCCAGGCATTTGCGGCTATCATCTAGCCCTTTGCGCCTGACGATGGACCGCCTGATGCCCAGTTCCGCCCGCTTGCTACTGCCCCTTTACCTCCTCGCCTGCCTGCTCGCCTTGCTCGGGCTCGGGGCGCTCTGGTACGGGCTGGGCAAGCCGGTGCTGCTGCCCGATGCGGCCAGCCCCACGCATAAACTGCAATGCGCCTCCTACACCCCGTTCGATAAAGACCAATCCCCGTTCGACCAGCCGTTCCGCCTGCGCCCGGCGCGCATGGACGCCGACCTGGCGCTGCTGGCTGAGCGCTTTCAGTGCATCCGCACCTATTCGATGACCGGTCTTGAGGCGATTCCGGCGTTGGCGCGCAAGCATGGGCTGAAGCTGATGATCGGCGCCTGGGTCAATGCCAACGTCGCCGACACCGACAAGGAAGTCGAGCTGCTGATCGCCTCGGCCAACGCCAACCCGGATGTGGTCACGGCGGTGATCGTCGGCAACGAGGCGCTGCTGCGCAAGGAAGTTACGGGAGATCGCTTGGCTGAACTGATCGCCCGGGTGAAAAGTCGTGTGACGGTGCCGGTGACCTATGCCGATGTCTGGGAGTTCTGGTTGCAGCACCCACAAGTGGCACCTGCGGTGGACTTTCTGACCATCCACCTGCTGCCCTACTGGGAAGATGACCCCAGCGGGATCGACCAGGCCCTGGCGCATGTCGCCGAGGTACGGCGGGTGTTCGGCACACGTTTTGCGCCCAAGGACGTGATGATCGGCGAAACCGGCTGGCCCAGCGAGGGGCGCCAGCGCGAGACGGCAGTGCCGAGCCGGGTCAATGAAGCACTGTTCATTCGTGGTTTTGTCGCCATGGCCGAGCGCAATGGCTGGAGCTACAACCTGATCGAAGCCTTCGACCAACCGTGGAAGCGCGCCAGCGAGGGCGCGGTGGGTGGCTACTGGGGGCTGTATGACGCCGATCGCCAGGACAAAGGTGTGCTGGAAGGGCCTGTGAGTAACCTGGCGCTGTGGCCGCAGTGGTTGCTGGCGAGTGTGTCGTTGCTGATCGCGGTGCTGCTACTGGCTGGTCGGCCGGCCGATCCGCGTGCAGCCTTGTTGCTGCCGTTGTTGGCAGCGATAGGTGCCAGCAGTCTGGGGCTATGGGGCGAGCTGATGCGCACCAACGCGCGATTTGCTGGCGAGTGGCTGTGGGCGGTGTTGCTGGCAGGGCTGAATCTGCTGGTGCTGGCGCATGCTGCGCTGACCTTGGCGCAGCGTAACGGCTGGCGCCAGCGGCTGTTCACCTGGCTTGAGGCGCGGGCTGGCTGGTGGCTACTGGCGGCAGGGTTCGCTGCGGCGGTGAGCATGTTGGCGATGGTGGTTGATCCGCGCTATCGCAGTTTTCCCAGTGCGGCATTGCTGCTACCCGCTTTGGTCTATCTGCTGCGACCCGTGCCAGCGCGGCGGGCTGAGGTGGCTTTGCTGGCGTTTATCGTCGGCGCAGGGGTTGCGCCGCAGTTGTTCCGGGAAGGGTTGCACAATCAGCAGGCTTGGGTCTGGGCGGGGGTCAGTGTTTTGATGACTGCAGCGTTATGGCGAAGTCTGCGCAAGGTTTGAGCCTGCTATCGCGGGGCAAGCCCGCTCCCACGCCATGACCTGCATCGATAACTCGCCATGACCTGCATGGATGAACTGCGTGGGAGCGGGCTTGCCCCGCGATGAGGGCTGCGCAGTCTCCGCTTAACCGAGCTTGCT